>JAGBGO010000084.1 GCA_017935905.1 Clostridia bacterium
AATAAAAAAGTGATATGGCTATCAAGCAAAAAAGAAGTGAAAGAAGTCATACAGGCTGTTCGGTAGTTTGTTTATCTATCCAACTGAAAATGATTTTTGGAAAATATCAATAACCCGCCGATTTTAGCTTTTGGGCAATAAGCACGGTTTTTCAGCGCTACTGCCCAAGGGTTGGGTAAAAAATGTCTTTTGACAAGCTGTATGCCCAAAAAGTACAATGTAAAACAGGAAAAAGCTATTTTACCCGCTCAAAATTCAAAATTCTTGGGCAATAAACGTGAAAAATCCGCCTGATTGCCCAAACCCTTCTCCGAACTACGAAATTCTTATTTATGATTTGTGATTCTAAAACGAGCGTGGTATACTGTGCCGGAAAGGAGTCTTCCAAAATGACCAAAAAACATATCCTGGAATTTCTATGTATCCTGCTGGGCAGTATCTTGTACGCCGTCAGTACGGTTTTGTTCATTTTCCCCAAGGGTCTGCTCTTAGGTGGCACCAGCGGTATTTCTGTAATTTTGGAATCCTTTCTCCCCTTCTCACCCGGTACAATCCTGGTCGTAATCAATTTCCTGCTTATTTTCCTGGCATTTATCATTTTGGGAAAAAGCATGGCGGTCAAAACACTGCTGGGTTCCGTGTTCACCACGGTTTTCGTGGGGGTATTTGAAAAACTTTTTACCCTCCCAAGCCCCCTAATCCCAAACGCATATCTATCAGCAATCGTGGGCGCCCTCATCATTGCGGTAGCCAGCGGTGTGATGTTCTACGTAGATTCCAGTTCCGGAGGCACCGATATCATCGCGCTGATCGTCCGGAAATTCTCTCGGATGAACATCGGCAAAGCCCTTTTGGTGACCGATGTGCTCATCGTGCTGATAGGCGGCGGTCTGTCCGGATGGGGCATTTTCTTCAGTTCGCTGCTGGGGCTATTGGTCAAAACTTTCGGGATTGATTTTGTGATTGCCGGAATTAAGAAGTGGAAGGAACGGGGTCGGTAAAATGCTTGGAAATTTTCACACACATACCACGTTTTGCGACGGAAAGAATACGCCGGAGGAAATCATCTTGGCAGCAATAGATAAAGGCTTCACCGCCATTGGTTTTTCCGGTCACGGCTATACGGAATTCGACTTGCGGTATTGTATGAAAGATACCGCCGGCTACGTACGGGAAGTTCGCAGGCTGCAAGAAAAATATAAAAATAAGATTCAAGTATACTTGGGCATCGAGGAAGACGCCTTCCAGCCGGCAGACAGAAGCCAATTTGATTATATCATCGGTTCTTCCCATTATTTTCACGTAAACAACGCCTATCTGCCCATTGATTCCAACTACGATTATTTTAAAAAGTGTTTAGAGGCGTTCCAGTATGATATTCCCCTGTTGGCAGAAACGTATTACAGCAGTTTCGTCCATTATATCCAAACCAGAAAGCCGGATATTATCGGTCATTTTGATTTAATTACTAAGTTTGACGAATTGGACGCGTCTCTGTTCCTGCAAAACGACGCATACAACAAAATTGCGGAAAAGTACGTCACTGCCGCCTGCGAAAGCCCCTGCCTTTTTGAGTTCAACACAGGCGCCATCGCAAGAGGGCTGCGCACCACCGGATACCCTTATGAGAACCTACTGTATATTGTACAAAAGCACGGCGGCAAAATCATTCTAGCTTCCGACAGCCACAGCGCAGACACGTTGGACTACGGCTTTAGCGAGGCAAAAGCATTCCTGAAAAATATCGGCTTCAAGCAGATATACACACTGTACAATCAAGAATTTATAAGTTACAATATATAAAACGATATAACCGGAGGCTTAAAATGAACGAAAAACAACGATACTGTTGGTTAGATATCATCAAAATCATTGCGTGCTTTTTAGTGATTGTGAACCACAGCCACGGATTACTCTTTCACATGGCAGGCAAGACCACCGGCACCGTTGTTTTTGATGCCTTTTTCTTTACAATCTGCAAAATCGCAGTTCCGTTGTTTATTATGACCACCGGCTATTTGACACTGCAAAAAGAAGTCCCGTACAAAAAGACTTTTTTAAGAATACTGCGTATATTGGTGCCGCTGTTGGCGGTTTCCGTATTTTTCTATTTCCAAGCCAACGGCCGGAACGGCAGCATTTTAAATTTCATAAAACAGTCTGTTGCAAATCCACAAAACGTCTCCTTGTGGTATTTGTATATGTTATTGGGCTTGTATTTGGTAATTCCCTTCATCACCAAGATGGTACAGCAAGCATCCTTCCGGGATTTAACGGTATTTCTGGTATGCTTTCTCGTAGCGCCCCCTACGGTTCAATTACTGTGTAAGGTGTTTCACTGCAGCGTCAGCACGTACCTGTTTAGTTCTTTCTTTACCATTGCCGTGTGTTATTTAGTTGCGGGATTCTACGTGCCAAAGCTTCCGTTAAGAAGGAGCTTATTCTTAGCCTCAATCGGTTTATTTCTTGCGGCTGAAATCCCGGTGATGTTGTTAATTGTACGCACATTTAAAACCACCGGTACCGTCACCTACGCTTTTGACTCCTGGAGTTCCCTGCCGGTAATCGTAGCAAGCGTTTCTTTTTTCTATATCGTTCGTTTCCTGTTTGAAAAAATCAGCGTTCAAAAGACCGCCGGAAAAGTACTCCGCGAAATCAGCGCCACAACCTTTGGGGTCTATCTGATTCACATGATTGCAATCAACAGTTGGATGGACGTGCCCATTGTGCAAAGCCTGTTCCAAGTGAACGCATTTATGGGTATACTGGTCTACCAAATTGCCATTTTTGTAATTTGTGCCGCAATCATCTTCCTTCTGCGAAGAATCCCCTTCGTAAAATGGTTTTTATAAGAAGCCGCCTTACTTTCGCAGCAGCCGCATGGAATTCAGCACAGCCAGTAGCGCAACGCCTACGTCCCCAAACACAGCCTCCCACATGCCGGCAATACCCAGCGCGCCCAAAAGTAGCAGTACGCCTTTGACCGTAAGGGCAAATACAATGTTTTGAAGTACGATCCGTTTTGTCCCCTTGGCAATCTGCATGGCCTCCATCAATTTAGAAGGCTCGTCGGTCATCAGGACCACATCGGCGGCTTCAATGGCCGCATCGGAACCCATCCCGCCCATGGCAATCCCCACGTCCGCCCGGGCAAGCACGGGGGCATCGTTGATGCCGTCTCCTACGAAAGCAATCTTGCTGCCGGCAGGCTTTTCCCGGTCCAAACGTTCCAGTATTTCCACTTTTTCATGGGGAAGCAGTTGCGCATAGTACGCATCTATGCCCAGTTCGTCGGATACTGCTTTTGCAATTTCATCGTTATCTCCCGTAAGTAAAACCGTCTTCTTTACACCCAATTTTCCAAGTGCCCTCAAGGCTTCTTTGCTGTCTTCTTTCAGGGCGTCTGCGATGACGATGCAGCCTGCAAATTGCCCGTCTACGGCAACGTAAACCTTGGTGCCCGTCAAACCGCAAGGCGCATAGTCAACCCCTTGTGCCATCATCAGTTTATCATTGCCTGCTAAAACAATTTTAGCCCCTACCACGGCGCGGACGCCCTGCCCGGAAAATTCCTGATAGTCTTCCGCGTCCTCGGTTGCCCCGTGGCAGGCGGCAAGAATGGACGCTGCAATGGGGTGGTTGGAGTATTGCTCCGCCTGCCCGGCGTATTCCAGGAGTTGCGCTTCTGTAAAGCCAGGTGCCGGTAAAATGTGGGTTACGTTAAATACGCCTTTTGTAAGGGTGCCGGTTTTATCGAAAACAATGGTTTCCACACGGTGGAGGGCTTCTAAATAATTGCTCCCTTTCACTAAGACGCCGTGTTTCGAGGCAGCACCAATGCCGCCGAAAAACGCCAAAGGAATGGAAACCACCAATGCACAAGGGCACGAAACCACCAAAAAGACCAGGGCGCGGTGCAGCCACACGGCCCAGCCGCCTTGCAAAAGCAGCGGCGGCATAACTCCAAGGAGAACCGCCAAAATGACCACTACCGGTGTATAATAGCGGGCAAATGTGGTAATGAAATTCTCTGTAGGCGCCTTTCTTCCCGAGGCATTTTCCACAAGATTGATAATTTTCGAAACCGTGGATTCTCCAAAAGGCTTCGCGACTTCAACGGTGAGTACACCGCTTTGATTTATGCAACCGGAAAGTACCGGGTCGCCTTGCCCCACAGTTTTTGGAACCGATTCTCCCGTAAGGGCCACGGTATCCAGCATAGAGTCCCCTTCTAAAACGATGCCGTCCAAGGGAATTTTCTCCCCGGGTTTCACAAGAATGATTTCGCCCACGGCAACCGTGTCCGGGGAAACCGTCCGGGCTTGACCGTCTCGAATCACCGTAGCTGAATCAGGGCGAATATCCATAAGGGCCTCAATGGACTTTCTGGAGCGTTTTACCGCCGCCGCCTGGAAGAATTCACCTACCTGATAGAACAGCATCACCGCCACCGCCTCCGGATATTCTCCGATAATGAAGGCGCCAATGGTGGAAATACTCATTAAGAAATTTTCATCGAAAATACGGCCTTTTGCAATATTGCGGGCGGCTTTGAACAATACGTCGCCCCCCAGCAAAAGATAGGCAAGCATCAAAACCGGCAAAGAAAATCGACCCGAGAAAATGCCGATGATAAACAAAATAGCACCTGCAAGCAGGCGAAAGAGCATTTTACGTTGGTCATCCGTATCTTCCACGGCGTTTTTTGCCCGGGATCGGGAAACCTCCACCTCCGGCTCCCGACTGTGTACGATGATTTCTACTTGTTTTTCAATCGTGTCTGCAATCTTCGAATCGATGCGCAGGGTCAGGGTCTGCTGCATTAGATTGATACGGGATTCCTCCACGCCGTCTAATGCACCAATTTCTTTCTCAATCTTGGCGGCGCAGTTGGGACAATCTAAACCTTTTAATAAAAATACCTGTTCCATAAAAAGTTGCTTTTATTCATGAAGATGCGCAAAGCCAATCTCTAAGACATCCTTTACGTGGTCGTCTGCCAGAGAGTAGTAAACCACCTGTGCCTCCCTGCGGTATTTCACCAAGTTGGCAAGGCGAAGTGCCTTGAGTTGGTGGGAAATGGCCGATTTGGTCTTCCCCAGTAAAACCGCTAAATCACATACGCACATTTCATTCTGCTCCAGGGCATGCAGAATCATGACGCGGGTTTTGTCATCAAACATCTTAAACAGGGCCGAAAGCCTTGCATACTCTTCTTCTGAAGTCATCTTGCTTCTCGTATCCCGAACCACTTCTTCATGGATTACGTCGCAGTCGCAAAAAGGTTGTGTAGACAAAGGGAACACCTCCGAACTGTAAGTCGTAGTTGAACAATCGTTCAACTATATTCTACCGCCGGGCTGCAGTGTTGTCAAGGGGCGAAAAAGGGCACAGCCCCCTAAATTCGGTCCTTTTATTAGTTGACTTTTGCGGTGCAATATGTTACAATTTTGTCGCAGAAAAAACACAGGAGGTTATCGTATGAATAACAAAGTCTTATTTGGCATTATGTGCATTATTTTCAACTCTTATGGCGTACCTTGCTTTATGCAAGGCAGAGTAAAGACCGGTATCTTGCGTATCGTTTTGGCTTACGTGACTTGCGGCATCATCGGTATTATCAATTTGATCAAGGGTATTATCCTTGGCATTAAGGTTTTGCAGATGACCGACGAAGAGTACCAAGCTCAAAAGGAAACGCTTGCAAGTGGTATTCCGCTTTAATGTACGTACAGCCCACGCCTTTTGGGGCGTGGGCTTTTTTTATTGCTGAAACAGGTTGATTCCCGTGAAGATCAAGGATTGGAAGAACAAAATATTTTTTTGCGTACTTTTTCTAATCATACTGATTATTTGGTACGTTCTTGTGCGGAAGTGCTTGTACGTGTGGCTCTTTGGCATTGAATGCCCCGGTTGCGGTATGACCCGGGCCTATATTGCGTTGTTCCAACTAAATATTCGAAAAGCCTTCGCGATGCATCCCATGTTTTGGTCCGTACCTATTTTACTGGTCTATTATTTTCTGGACGGCAAATTATTCAAGGTAAAATGGCTGAACAAAGCAATGCTCGTACTGATTTTCGCCGGCTTTTTCATCAATTGGTTTGTTAAGTTGCTCTTGTAATTTGTTTCCATATCTTATATAATAATCCCCACGACAGTTCGTTTGTACCATCCTGTCGCTAAACAAAACCAGGACTTCCATAATTTTTAGATCGGATTGTTCTGGTGGCTTTGCGGGTTACGCATCGCCACTTTTCTTTTTGAGGAGGATCTGATGATCAATAAAATCAAACGGGAATGGCAGGAAATGAAGATTCTTTTTCGCTGTATCCCCGGCGTCGTAGTATCGCTTTTCGTTGTCAGCGTGGTCTGTATGAATCTGCTGGCCAATAAAACCTTAGTGCAAGTCCCCTGGATCGCCTTAGACGGCGGCGTCTTAATTTCCTGGCTGTCCTTTATGTGTATGGATATTATTACCAAACATTTTGGGCCTAAGGCTTCCAACCAAGTGGCAGTGTTGGCTTCCGCCATCAATTTACTCACTTGCGGCATATTTTACGTTGCCAGTATCATCCCCTCCAATGCCGGCGACTACACCGCCCTGGACAACGTGCTGGGGGGCACTTGGTTTATTTTACTGGGCAGCACCGTGGCCTTCTTGGCTTCTGCGGTCATCCATAATTTCCTGAACTGGGGTGTGGGGAAGATGTTCCATAAGCATCCCCACGGTAAAATGGCTTACGCAACCCGCACCTATATTTCCACGTTTATCGGCCAATTTATGGATAATTTTATTTTCTCCGTGATTGTGTTTGTAGGATTTGCACCCATTTACTGGAACGGCTTCCACTGGACGTGGCTTCAATGTGCTGTCTGCGCCCTGACCGGCGCTGTAGCCGAATTGATCATGGAAATGCTGTTCGCCCCTATCGGCTACCGCATTGTACAAAGTTGGCGGAACAATAACATTGGACAAGAATATTTTACCTATACGAATGGAGGGTCCTTATGAAAATTTTAATTACCGGCACGTCCCAAGGGATTGGAAGCGCTATTGCGGAGCGCTTTTTACAAGCGGGCCACCGCGTTATCGGTATCGACCGCCAAGAAGCTTCTATTGTGCATGAAAACTACGTCCATTTTACCTGCGACGTACGAGATTACGATCGCTTGCCCGAGGTGCAGGACGTAGAAATTCTCATCAACAACGCCGGCACCCAAAATGAGCAGGACATTGATATCAATTTGAAGGCGTTAATTCATATTACGGAGCACTACGGGGTGCAACCGTGCATCCGTTCCATTCTGAATATCGGCTCTGCCAGCGCCCACACTGGCGCCGAGTTTCCTGAATATTGCGCCAGCAAAGGCGGCATCTTAGCCTACACCAAGAACGTGGCCATGCGGGTGGCGCCCTACGGTGCTACTTGTAACAGTTTGGATCCCGGGGGCGTTTTGACGCCTCTAAATGCTTGCGTGATGAACGACGAAACACTGTGGGCAGAAATTATGAACGAAACGCCCTTGCGGCGGTGGGCCACCCCGGAGGAAATGGCGGAATGGGCTTATTTCCTTACGGTCACCAACAAGTTTTGCACCGGTCAAAACATTTTAGTGGACGGCGGCGAGGCGATTAACTACAATTTTGTTTGGAAGAAGTGAGTTAGGCGTGGCGTGCAGACTATTTTTTGTGATATTTAACTTTTTGGAGCCACGCTTTTTGAAAAAGTATGGCTCCATTTTGCATAAACCTTACAAATGTAGTCCAAAACAACTGCTTTTGAGTGACAATTTGGCTCCATTTTACAAAAATCCTTTAAATAGAGCCATTCTTTCCCGCTATCAGAAAAAATATTTTTGAATTTTATAACGGATTTCACTCATCGTCAACGGTTTTTCTCGGGTTTCCCACGTGATAATCAAATTTACGGAAGGATAAATCTTCTCACACATATAAAGTTGCAATCGCTCGCAAGCATCCCTTTGATATTTTGGATTCTCCACAAAGCCAAAATGCTCCCAATAGAATATCTCCCCTGTTTTGGGATGTCGAATGGTAAAATCCGGATGAAAACCAATCTCACAAAGAAAAACCTGGTCCTCATAACGAAACGGAATTTTATATTCTGCCAATAACATTGCGATCATGGCTTCCGATTTGGAACGAACCTTCAAACCATTCACCGTATCATGACGCAACTGCTCCGGATGATAGGTACTTTTTCTGTACGGCACGGCAGCCCACTTGGCAAGTTCTTCCTTTTGCGGTCGAAAAATTGTGGCCAACGGCCGACTGCACGGAGAATTTTCTTTCAAAAGTTTTGGTGCGGTATCCAGCATCGGATCATTCTTTTTTAAGTAGGCCTCAACCCCTTCCAACTGACGTCGATAATCTTTTACCCGTTCTGTAAAAAACTTCTTGGCCGCCAACTGCTCCACCAATCGGTAGTCACGTTTTCGAATGTATTTTTTAACTTTCCCAACGCAGCAGTAATACTTGGGGTGTTCCTTCGTCCCCGTACAAACCAACCGGCCCTCCGGCAGCGTCTTCAACTTTCGCTCCATATAACGGATTTCCCGTTCCAACCGTTGTTTTTCCAGAAGCATTTGATCATACATCATACTTCCTCTCCCCCTTTGAAAATGATTTGCACCATTCAATCACAAAAGGGATTTTTACGCAATTATTTCCCGGGAAATAATTTTCTTGTGTTTTATATGTGCATTCTTTATAATTTTAGTGCAACCTCATACAGCAAATATCGGTCTATATAAGTAGAAGGAGGTGCCGCAATGAACGATCGTCAAATTATTGACCTATATTGGGCACGGGACGAAGCCGCCATTTCGGAAACAGACAAAAAATACGGCCGATATTGCTATGCCATCGCATACAATATTTTATATTCCAACGAAGACGCAGAAGAATGTGTCAGCGATACCTACGGAAAAGCATGGCAATCCATACCGCCCCATAAACCAAACAAATTTTCTGCTTTTCTGGGCAAAATCACCCGCAATTTAGCACTCAATCGCTTCGCTTACGATCACGCGGCGAAGCGTAATGCCCCCGGCATTGCTGTTCTGGCAGAAGCCCAAGAAGGAATGGGTATTCAAACAGAAGACCATTTTACCGACGAAGTTGCCCTGAAAGATGTAATCAATCGCTTTATGGATGCACTGCCCCAAGAAACGCGGATTGTTTTTCTCCGCCGATATTGGTATTTCTGTACTATTGAGGAAATTGCCAAAAACTGTAAACTGCCGCAGGGAACGGTCAAGTCAATTTTGGCCCGCACACGGAAGAAGTTTCGAGAATTTTTAACGAAAGAGGGGATTTTCTTATGATGAAGAATTGGCTGGAAGCCTTAACGTTCGTAGATGACCGATATGTTGAAGAAGCAAATCCCCAAGGAGCGCAGCCTATGCGAAAGCTTCGCCGTGCAGTCTTTGTGTGGCGAGGCGCGTGGGTTGCCTGCTTGTTGCTGGTGGTTTTGTCTGTGAGCATTTTACTGCCCAGAAATGTTCAGACGCCTCCTGTCCAACCACCCGCCGTACCCCAAATCCAAAATCCGCTGTACAGTGCAGAAGAAATTGCATCGATATTTGCTACGTACGAAGGTGGAACGTCCTCCTACCAAAAGGTTTGTGCGCCCCATAAACAGTATTTATATTTAAATCCTGTCCCGGAGGAATCCTCTACATTTATTTATAAGCGCAAACAAAATGCCCAAGGACGTCCTTTGGACGAAGGGGATTTTACCGGTACAATCGATACGTTCCTACAAAATTATGCCCAAATGACCAACAGTCAAATCCCTGCGTATACCGTAAAAGAATCGGAAGATATAGATGACAATACTGAATTAAATGTAAGTATCTCGAACGGTACCACACACCTGTTCTTTCACCAAAGTAAATCCATGCAAAGCGTTGGTCTGTATCCCTATGCGCCTTTGTTCTTAAACGGTGTACGCATAGAAATCGATCCGACACAAAGCGACGAGGAAATCCTCGCATTCCTTGCGCCCATTCGGGAACAGTTGTTTGCTCTTTTTAATGTATCCTTTGATACAATGGAAATCAGCAGCCGCTATTATGGCACTTGGAATGGCGAACTCTCCACTCTTGGAATTCTATTTTATAATAAAGAGACGGGGAAAACACCCATCTACTTCAAAGATCGAATTTTGTTAACCTTTAATTATACTAAAAATTCCGGGGGCGGACCGCTGCGGATTCACTATTACGCCCATCGGACACCCTTAGAAGATCGAGTGGAGCGTCAAAGGATTACACAAATTTCTTTGGAGGACGCAGAGCGTTTGTTATATAACGGTTACGTATTTGGTGGACATACTTGTCCAATTTGCATGGCGGCTCAGGATAAAGTAGACTTTACAAATTATGACTTTGTCAGTTATGAATACGTAACGATACGGGCTTTTTCCGACGCGAGGCCCAATTCCGACATCCCCTTCTACACTTTCTACAAAAAAATCGACACCCTCCCCAATGGCTGCAACGTGTACGCCAAAACCTACGTACCCGCCATCGAAGTTTCGGGGTATGAGGAATATTTTGAAAAACAGCAAGAAAAACATCCATAACCCTGTAAGATTTCCCTTTTCACCACGCAGTAATAAGCGAAACCGATACGAAGGAGGCCGCTATGGGCGACCGGAAATTGTTACACAAACTGCATACAAACCCGGAACAAGGCATGACCCTTTTAATGAAGCAGTATGCCGGGCTGGTGTATGCCGTGGTTCGCAGCAAACTGCGGCCGGATACGTTCAGCCAAGGAGAGATCGAGGCTTGCGTGGCCGATACATTCAGTGAATTCTACTGCGATTTGGACAAATACGTTCCGGACAAAGGAAGTTTGAAATCCTGGCTGTGCACCATTGCCAAGCATAATGCTCTGGATTATTTGCGAAAGCACACCAAAGACGCCGCCTTGAAGTCTTTAGAGGAGCTGCCCGGTGAATTGCCGGCAGACTTTTCCTTGGAGATAGACGCGGACCGTCAAGATCAGCGGGAAATTAGTAGCACAGCAAAACACCTGGACACGAAACGTTTTCTACGGTGTAAGCCCCGGCAGTATCGGTTTTTATTAGAAGAACTTATCCACCAACCCCATAATAAACACAATGAGGATCACCACGGGAAGCACGTAGGTCATATAAGGGCGCATCCAATTGCCCAGTTTCAGACCTTTTCCCGTGTTGGCTTCCTCTTGGAAATTCTTCCAACCCCAGCCTTTCTTGCTCACGCAGAACAACAGGTACACCAAGGCGCCCAGGGGTAAAATAATATTGGATACTAAAAAGTCTTCCAAGTCCATAATATTAGTGCCCGCCCCCAAAGGGTTGAAGCCGGACAGCAGGTTAAAGCCCAATACGCAGGGCATGGACAAAACCAGCATACAAGCGCCGTTGATCAAGGAAGCCTTCCTACGGGACCAACCGGTTACGTCAATCACGCAGGAGTTAATATTTTCAAACACGGCAATCACCGTAGACATAGCCGCAAACGCCATAAATAAGAAGAAAAGGCTTCCCCATACTCGTCCGCCTTTCATGTGGGCAAAGATGTTGGGAAGTGTTTCAAAAATCAAGCTGGGTCCGCTGCCGGCATTCACGCCAAATGCGGAGCATGCCGGAAAAATAATCAGCCCGGATACAAGAGCGACGAAAGTGTCTAAAACGGCAACCCGTACCGCTTCTCCGGGAAGTGCCCGGTCACGACTGATGTAACTTCCAAATATGGCCATAGAGCCTACGCCGATACTTAAGGTAAAAAACGCTTGGTTCATAGCCGCTACTAAAATAGTGCCGATACCAACTTCCGCCATTTTACCCAAATCCGGAACCAAATAGAACCGAAGTCCCTCTCCCGCCCCGGGAAGCAAAATACTATGCACCGCAAGAACAACAATCAAGGCAAGAAGTGCCAGCATCATTACTTTGGTAATCCGCTCCACGCCGTTTTTGAGGCCAATGGCGCAAATGGCAAAACCCAGTACTACCACGACTATAGTCCAGAACGTCATTACGCTGGGATTCCCTGTCATGGTGGAGAACGTCTGACTGACCTCCGCTTGATTGACGCCTGCCAAACGTCCGGTCAAAGTTAAGTAGAAATAATGCAACATCCATCCGGCAACCACCGTGTAGAACATCATTAAAAGCACGTTACCGATGAGGGCTGCCACGCCGTGATAATGCCACTTCTGGCCGGGTTTTTCCAGCACTTGATACGAGCGCATCACGCTTTTCCGGCTGGCACGGCCCACGGAGAATTCCACCGTCATCAGCGGAACGCCCATAGCAATCAAAAAGAAGAGATAAATCAATACGAAAATGCCGCCCCCATATTGGCCGGTAATATATGGAAATTTCCATACATTGCCAATGCCGATGGCACAGCCGGCGGACAATAATAAAAAGCCCAAGCGGGAACCTAAACTTTCTCTTTCTGACATCTTGGCAGAACCTCCTTTAGCGGTACAAAGCCGTTGACTATTGTACCGCATTTCGGGCAAAAAGGAAAGTTCAAGTTCAAAGCTCATACTTTTTCGAAAAAATCGTATAATCGAATGGGTTTTCACTGTAAAATCCGCTTAAATCCATTCCATTTTCAAAAAATTTAAAAACGGAATGTGCTTTTTTGGAATTTTGGCATTCCAAATCAAAAAAAACATGATTTTGAATGGGTGGCACCCTTTATAAAAAGTGTTTCTTTATTTCGTAACGAATTTCGTTGAGCGTAAGTGGTTTTTCGGAAGATTCCCAAGTAATAATCAAATTTACAGAAGGAAAAATATGATCGCTCATGTATAATTGTAGCTTTTGGCACAGATTCTTTTGATATGCAGGATCGTCTAATCGACCAAAATGCTCCCAGTAAAACAGCTCTCCGGTTTTAGGGTGGCGCAACGTGAAATCCGGGCAAAAACGGACTCCGCCAATTTCCTGTTCTTCTTCATAATGAAAAGGGATTCTGTACGTAGCCAACTGCATGGCAATAATAGATTCCGACTTGGATCGCACCTTCAATCCATTGACCGTATCATGTTTTAATTGATTGGGGTACTTTTTATTTTTTGGATACGGCTTTTCAGCCCATTGCGCCAATTCCGCATTTATGGGACGAAAAAGTGGCACCAGCAACGCACAACATTTTGACGAACTTTGTAAAAATTCAGGCGCCGTATCTAACGCCGGATTATTCATCTTCAAATATGCATCAATACCTTTCAATTGACGACGGGCGTCTTTTAATCGCGCCTTATAGTATTTCTTTTCTGCCAATGCTTCTGCCAAATGCCGCTCTTGCTTGGAAAGGTATTTTCTCGTTGCACCAACGCTTTGATAGAACTGATGTTCTTCTTGGGTACCTGCACAAATCAATGTGCCTTCCGGCAAGGCCGCAATTCTTCTCTCCATATAATCAATTTCCTGTTTCAGACGTTTTTGCTCCTGCAACATATCGTCATACAACATAACGCACTCCCCCTTTTTCGTTATTAAACCACAACGCTATCCAAATCTGCAATTATTTCCCGGGAAATATCCCCACGCCCAGTGTCCAAAAGCAAAATTTTTCAGCGTTTTTCGTAATTGTCCGCCGGTAAAATGTATGCTATACTACACCCATAAGGTTCAGCAAAAGAAAGGTGTGGCAATTATGAAACTGTTCTTCTTAGGCACGGGCGCTGCCGATTGGCCGCTGCAGAAACAGGCAGACTATACTGAATTTCGCCGTTTGTCTTCGGCGCTGGTCGACGACGTACTTCTCATCGATCCCGGACCCCAAGTGCCGGAAAGCCTGGAAACCCACGGGAAAGACGTAAACAAAATACGTTATATAATAAACACCCACGAACACGGGGACCATTTTAACCAAGATACGGTGGCGTATTTAGCGCAACGGGGTGCAGCATTCATCACCTTTTTACCCGGAGAAACCAAGCAAGTAGGACCGTACGCCGTCACCGCCCTCCAAGGCAACCACGGCACCTGCCGAAACACGCTGCACTACATCATTGAAGACGAAGCAGGACGCCGGCTGTTCTACGGTTTAGACGGTGCGTGGCTTCTGTACGACGAAGTGGCCGCCATTAAAAAGAACGGCGTAGATTACGCCCTGTTGGATGCTACCATCGGAGACGTTCCCGGAGATTACCGAATTTTCGAACACAACAACTTAAATATGGTACTGGAAATGCAGAAAACTTTGGCGCCTTACGTACGGCGCTTTGGCATCTCCCATTTGGCCCGCACACTTCATACGGATCACGAAACTTTGGTCCAAACCATGGCGCCCTACCAAATCGACGTGGCGTGCGACGGTTTGGAAATCACTATATAGGAGACGATTCCCATGACAAACACATTGGATATTCGCACCCTCTCTTCTTTAGAAAAAGTTCGGCCTCAAACGGTGCTGACTGCACCTCAATACACAAAAGGCAGCGTGCTTTTGGATGAAGTTTTCTCCTATCAAGTTGCATATAAAGCCATTCCGCTCACCTATGGGCAAGAGTTCTCTTTGGAAGTGGATTCCGATTTAGGCGATGCCGTTTCTTTGTTCAACATTCGCCAGGTGCCGGTGCAATTAAATCGCTATTGGCATGAAAACGACGACAATTATATTTCCGATGCGCCGGGCTTGTTCCCGGACGTGTTGGAACCTTACACAGATTTCGTAATGGTTTCATCCAGAAATTTCGCCGCGGTTTGGGTGAGTGTGAAAACGGATGCCGACACAACGCCGGGCGAACACACCATTACCATTCGTTTTAGGAACAAAGAGAATAACGAAATCGCAGGAGAAAGCGTTTTCACCTTGGAAGTGATTCCGGTGGTGCTGCCAAAATCCCATATTCCCTTCACCCAGTGGTTCCATTGCGACTGTCTGGCTACCTATTACAACGTGCCGGTTTTCTCAGAAGAACATTGGAATTTAATTGACAATTTTATGAAAATGGCCACCGCCCACGGGCTCAATATGATTTTGACCCCGGTAATCACGCCGGCCTTGGATACAAGAGTTGGCTTTGAACGGCCCACGGTGCAGTTGGTGGAAATTGCATATGAGAGTGGAAAATATACCTTTGATTTTACCCGGCTCTCCCGCTGGTTAGATTTGTGCCGGAAGAACGGAATCGAATCTTTGGAAATGGCCCATTTGTTTACACAGTGGGGCGCCGAGCACGCACCCAAGATTATGGTAAACGGCGAAAAGAAATTCGGTTGGGAAACGGATGCCTTATCTCCGGAATATAAAGATTTCCTCTCTCAATTCCTCCCGGCGCTGACGGATTATTTGCGTGCCAACTGGGATCCCGACAAAGTGTATTTCCACATTTCCGACGAGCCTCACGCAAAACATATTGACCATTACGGGGAATTATACCATTTCGTGAAACCGCTCTTGGGCGCATTTAAGCAAATGGATGCTATGTCCAACTACGAAATGTACAAGAAAGGCTTCATCGAAACACCGGTAGTTGCTTCTTCGGAAATCAACGGTTTTGCGGAAAACCAAGTAGACTGTGCATGGATCTATTACTGCTGCGGCCAGGGTTGCCTCAATTTAAGCAACCGTTTTATGGCGATGCCCTCCTACCGCAATCGAATTATGGGCGTGCAGATGTACAAATACAATTCCAAAGGATTTTTACAGTGGGGTTACAATTTCTATTACGGAAAGCTTTCCACCCACCCGATCAATCCGTATTTAGTGAATGATGCCGACGGTGCATTCCCTGCAGGGGATACTTTCAGCGTATACCCGGGACCTCAGGGCGCATTGCCTTCTTTGCGGTTAAAAGTTTTCTTAGAAGCAATTCAGGATCTTCGGGCATTGAAACTTTTGGAAAGTGCTGTAGGCAAAGAAGAAGTTCTGAAATTGGTGGAAAGCGAAGGCACGGTGGATGTCTTTCATTATCCCGCGGACAGTCAATATTTGCTAAGATTGCGTGAAGCGGTAAATGAGAAGATTCGAGAAAACCTATAAGCGTTACTACAAATCATACTTTTTTGATCTTTTTCAAATTTGGAATGTGCTTTTTCGTAAAATGCACATTCCATTTTGCTTTTTTCTTCTTTTGGAATGGAAATCCGGCTTGCGTGCAGCCAAAATCCATTCCGTTTTACGTTTTTTTCAAAAAAGAATGGGTTTAGCCTAGTTGAATCGCCACCGGACGGTCGATTTCAATGGAATCCGGCGTCACCACACAATCATAGGCAAGCACCTGCACGCCGGCCGCCTGTGCCGCACGCAAAGCGGCGCCAAATTCCGGATGCATAGCATCATTGGGACGAAACGCCGTGACACCTTTCATTTGGATTACAAACAAGACCCAGGCTTCGTACCCATCCGCCATGCAAGCCGCCAATTCATTCAAATGCTTCACGCCCCGCAAGGTAGGGGCATCGGGAAACAACGTAATACCGTCATGTTCTAACGTAACGCCTTTCACTTCCATAAAAATCCGGCGGCCATCTATTTCAATATAAAAATCAAATCGGGAATTGCCCCAGGTCACTTCTCGGCGAATACCGGCTCCGGGCAACACTTTGTGCAGCCACTCCTCCGCCACCTGATTGGGCACCTGGGAATCCATATTGATACAAAGATCCCCTTTCATCACAGCAATCAAATCGTAAGCCGTTTTACGGGTAGGCACAGAGGACTTTTCCAAAAACACCGTAGCCCCGGGCACCAAAAGTTCCCGACACCTTCCCGTGTTCTTTACGTGAACCACCTCGCTTCGCCCCGCAACTTCCACGTGGGCGATAAAACGGTTGGGTCGATCTATAAATTTACCTGCTACAACGTTTTGGTACCGCATCCAAAAAGCCTCCAATCGCCTCTAAAATAACAGAAAAACCTTGCTCGGTCAAGGCTTCCGTCGTATAATCAAAGAAAGGAGGGACGCGCGTGGCTTTATACAAAACCGCCAATTCATTTTTTCAGGAACAATTCGGTCAAAAAGTCTACAAACTGGCTTTGGATGGCGGTTTCACCTGCCCCAACCGGGACGGTACCGTAGGCGTTGGCGGCTGCATTTTCTGTTCCGCCGGCGGCAGCGGAGACTTCGCAGAGAAGCCCTGCGGCGACGTGGCGATCCAGCTCGCCCGTGCCAAAGCACGTGTGGCCGGTAAAATGCACGGAAATGCATATATTGCCTATTTCCAAAGTTTCACCAACACGTACGCAAGCGTGGACCGTTTGCGCGCCATTTTCCAGCCGGTACTGGAAGACCCTTCCATTGTGGGCCTCTCCATTGCCACAAGGCCGGACTGCCTGCCCCCGGAAACCATTGCCCTGATCTCCGAACTGAACAAAATCAAGCCGGTGATGGTGGAACTGGGGCTTCAAACCATTCACGAAGAAACCGCCCGTTTGATTCGAAGAGGGTATCCCCTCTCCACCTACGACAAAGCCATGGCGGATTTGGGTAAAATAGGCGTGCATATCATCACCCATATTATTTTAGGCCTTCCCGGGGAAACACCGTAAATGATGGTTGAAACGGCTCGGTACGTAGGAAACTCCGGTTCCCAAGGCGTTAAATTGCAACTTTTGCACGTGCTGAAAGGCACGGATTTAGCGGACCTCTCCCCGGTAACGTTATCAGAAGAAGCCTATTTGGATATTCTATGCCGCTGTATACAGGCGCTTCCCGAAGGCACGGTACTTCACCGCCTGACCGGAGACGCACCCCGGGAACTGCTGATTGCGCCGCGCTGGTCCTTGGACAAAAAAAGAGTGTTGCAAGCCATCAAAGATCGGTGCTTGCAGGAAGGGCTTGTGCTACAATAAAAAGAAAGTTGGGATACTATGGATTTTGAACAATTGATTCAAGAGCGTTATTCAGTAAGAAATTTTACACCGGAGCATTTGCCCCAAGCGGTGATTGACCGCATTTTGAAAGCCGGGCACGTAGCACCTACGGGATGCAACTACCAAACCCAAAGAATTCTGGTGCTGAACACAGATGCGTCAATCGCCAAACTGCGGGATTGTACCAAATGCCATTTTAACGCGCCCACCGCCATGCTGATCTGCCACAACCCGCAGGAAAGTTGGGTGCGGAAATACGACGGTGCGCTGTCCTCTCCCGTGGATGCGGCCATCGTAACCACCCACATGATGCTATCGGCCCACAATGCAGGCGTCGGTTGCTGCTGGGTGATGCATTTTGATCCTATGGCCATACGGGAGAAATTCAACCTTCCGGAGTTTATTGAGCCTGCCGCACTGCTGGTCATGGGTTATCCGACAGAAGACGCCAAACCCCTTCCCCTGCACGATCAGTTCCGGCCTATGGAAGAAGTGGTTCGGTATGAGACGTTTTGAGAGAGACTAGCGTAGCACTTTGCTTGTAATATCCACGAGCGTCTCAAAACTTTCCGGTAAATCGTTCCGGGTTTCGTACGTCTCCGATGCATACGTTTTGGTAAGTGTGTAATCTGAAACAAACTCCTGTACGACATAGTAAACCGCGTTATCGTGAGGATATCCAAATAAAATGATACGACAGGTATAATTTTCATCAGCATAAACACCAACAATATAGCCGGGCAATAAAGGTTGCGTTTCAATGATCCCTCGTTGGATTTCGTACTGTAATTTTTCTATGGGAATATTCTTGTGTCCTGTTTGATTGGCAAAGTAGAAAATCGCAACAACGGTGGCAATTTCCATTACACCAATAATCGTAAAAACAATCCAATCCGACTGACTAAATTCATACATTTCTCTTTCCCCGGTCAAGAAAACTGCGACAAAGATCAGAATAAACATAAGTGCCACGCCGGAGCAAACAGATATAAGTCCCTTTTTTCGAGCGGCTTTTAAGTTGTTTCTTTTCTCGATTAAAACTTCCGGCCGCGTTTTTCCTTCAAACGGAATCCTTCGTCGGATGAACGAAGCAATGGGCCAAGGATTCGCAATTCCCATTATGGTATGCGTTCTGCCGTCTCTTAATTGAATAATTAACGTATTGACGCGTGCTGCCACAAAAGTTATTTCAGAAAGTTTGCAATCAATTCTGCCGAACCAGTGATATTTCCCTTGAACGGCATCTTCATCCACGTGAAGAAATGCTCTAAAATTGAACAACCAAGATGGCATCACAACCAAAAGAATAAGAATGCCCATGATTAAAAAGGTTCGCACTTCACTGCCCGCTTCCGGATCTACGATGCTAAAAAATATATACATACCAATCAAAAACAGACCGCAACCGGCGAGTAGAAAATACCAAATATGAACTTTCTTGCGAAGAAATACCCCGTCCACTGAAGCACCACCTTAATTAAAACAATTTCGCTTTTGTAGTTATATTACGGAAATTTTATTGTGAGTTCGGTTTCCGTGTAATCATTGCCGGTTAGATATGTAACAACTGCAATTCCCGCACCGTTGGGTTTCGCTCCTATTACAACATCTGCAGCAACTGGAGAACAATCAGTAAGCACGTGCTTTTTGTAATACGCAGACTTATCAAATATATTTTGGACAATAACGCTATGTTCACCATTTTCATAATTTGCATAAATAACATAATTGCCTTGTGCCATTAAAACATATTGAAAAGTCTCAGACACCTTACTGTTTTCAACGTCACAATAGACTGCCCAATTCGTTGATTTTCCTGTTCCTGTTTGAACTTTCAAACCTAAAATATATGTATTGACTTGCTCAACAGTTGGTTCATGGGTAGCATTGCTTTTTGAGAACAAAACATTATCATTTTTGTCAACGACTGTATACGTGTATGTTAAATCGTCGTTTTTCGTAATTGAATACATATCAAGAGGATTATAATATTTATATACATCCCATAATTCATACCGACTGATATTTTTGATTGAACCACAGAACATATCCAAATGACCGCAATCATCTTTATCAAAAACACCCTCTATGATTACGTACTCGCCATTATATTTTTGTGCTTCTTCGTAAGAAATTGATTTTTCACCCAGTTCGATCCAAATGGAATGGCCAACACCATATTTTAAATCTTCTTTGCTGAGTGAAATACAATTGCTCTCAAACGCAAGATTGCCGACTCCGATTACCCTCACAAGTTGGCCGTCATATTTTTCGGGAGCAGCAATCAATTGAATCATCGTTACGTCTTTAGCAGATTGATTGGCAGGGTTTTGCGTTTCGCTATAACCTGGTTCTACCTGTTTGTCTTGATATATTTTTACACCAAACAATATACCCAAAGCAACTGCCAAGGTAATCAACACGGAAAGAATAATTGTTATGACTTGTTTCTTGTTTTTCACAAAATCACCGCTTTTTATTTATTGTAGCATAGCAATTTGAAAAAGTAAATCAAACGGTATAAGTCCACTTTGTTTACAGATACGAACAGCGTATTTTGACCGATATATAGTAAAAGCAAGGAAAATTTACCTCGCTACTTTTTGCGTCCCTTTTTTGGTGCTCTGATTATTTTATAATTCTGATCAGACCATAAAGGAGGATGCCTATGAATGCAAAGAAAATCAAGGATATTCTAATTTCATATATGCCGCTTGAAAAGCATTTCGTGATGATAAGCGGAATTAAGCCTTGAGAGGATAACGCCGCCAATCATAATAAAACTGACAATTATATAATACCACATTTCACTTATGCCTCAAGACTATCCTTATCAAGCAAAAATTCCTTTACGCCCATCATTACGTATCCCTTTTCATCACGGCGCGGCTTCATACTTTTTTCCACAACGATGATCTTCTTGAAGGAGTCCATCGTCTTGTCAAAGGACGCGGTTTCTTGCTCGTACTTCGCTTGGTCGGGAATCGCATACGCCGATTGGATATAGTATTTTTTGCTTCCGAGGGTTGCAATAAAGTCGATTTCAAGCTGACTGCGGTTTTCCTTGCCTTCCGCATCTCTCTCACGAACCTCTACGAGTCCAACGTCTACTTGGTATCCTCTGTAACGAAGCTCGTTATAAAGAATATTCTCCATTATATGAGTGCCTTCGATCTGTCTGAAATTCAGACGGGCATTGCGAAGTCCGACGTCTTCAAAATAGATCTTGTAAGGAGTACC
>JAGBGO010000011.1 GCA_017935905.1 Clostridia bacterium
GAATTAGAGGAAAAATACAGTGATGTTTTAAATGCAACAAAAGAGCAACGCTCTTCACAAAGAGAAAACATTCGTGAAGAGCTTAAAACTATTTTATTAGAAAATGCGGAATTTGCTTTATGCACTAATCAAAATTTGAGACGCGAGTTTATGAGAAAATTTTTAACTCAACCTGAAAATAAAAGATTTCAAAGTAGCTTTTTAGATGATACAGGTTATCTGGATTCCTATGCTGTTTCTAATTTTGCGGATTTAGTATATGCGCTATATAAGCAATCTAAGAAACGTTAATTTTGATTGGCGAATTATCTTTAACTGTCTAATATTTATAGAATAAAAATAACAATAACAATACAAGGAATTGGGACTATAAATGTAGTTGTAATTTGGTTCAACTCCGACCACCTCCACCACAAACATAAAACCGCCCCCAAAGGGCGGTTTTATGTTTGTTACGATTTGCTTTCTTTCCCATTATTTAAGAAACAATTCAATGACGGGAACGATCATATTGGGCTTAACGGGCGGAAGGCAAAGAACGAGTTTGGTTTCATCTTCCGTTTGTCCTTCACTAAAGTGCCCTGTTTTACCTTCGCGCATTCTAATTTCGCTTCCGTCGTGCAAGAATTGCGCGTAATCAACCTTGCCTGCGAAACCGGGGAGTTCCAAGAATTGGTACGGATATTCCATCAAATGGATATACAGTCTCTTTCCGTCCATGCTTTGAGTCAATCTACAGCCTCTCGGCGCAACAAATTCGGGTTCAGCCATCGTGCAGCCATAGATTGAGCGACTGTTAAATTTCATCCATTTTGCATAAACGTCGAGCGCGACATTTGCTCTTTCATCGAAATATCCTCTTGACGTAGGACCGACGTTCATCAGCAGATTGCCGCCGATGCATACGGTGTTGATCAACATCTGAATCAGCATTTCGGGCGATTTCCACGTGCTTTCATCACGGTGATATCCCCATGAGCCGGAAAACGTTTGACATGCTTCCCACGTAACCAGCTCTCCCGTTTCCTGGTGACGCACCCATTCCAGCGGCTGATACTGCTCGGGCGTCCATATATCCTGTTCGATCTGCGTTCTATTGTCAATGATGATATCCGGCTGAAGAGAACGCGCAAGTTTGATCAACTCTTCCGCTTCCCATTCCGCCGCGCCTTTTGCTTGCCAGCAGGGGCGGTAGTCTGGGCTAGAATTAACGGAAAAGTCAAACCAAAGAATATCGATCTTGCCGTAATTGGTCAGGAGTTCTCTCACCTGATTGCGCATAAATTCGGCGTATTTGTGCATATCGCGGCCTTTATTAAAGGCATCGCCGTCTTCAATGTTTCGCTGCGGGTGACAGTGGTCCAAGGTGTAATCTTCGTGATACCAGTCCAGCAAGGAATAGTAAAAGCCAACCTTTAAGCCTTCAGCTCTGAATGCTTCTACGTATTCTTTGATAAGGTCTCTGCCCGCAGGCGTATTGGTGCATTTGTAATCGCTGTATTGCGTATCGAACATGCTGAAGCCTTCGTGATGGCGCGTCGTCATGACCGCATATTTCATACCTGCAGCTTTTGCTCGTTTTGCCCATTCCTTTGCGTCGTACATATCGGGATTGAAATACTTAAAATATTTACTGTACTGTTCGGTTGTGAGCTGTTCAAGGGATTTAACCCATTCATGGCGAGCGGGCATACTGTAAAGCCCCCAATGTATAAACATACCGAAGCGGCTATCCACAAACCAATCCGTGTTTCCCGGGGTTTTTCTTCTGACGTAACTTGACATATACTAC
>JAGBGO010000012.1 GCA_017935905.1 Clostridia bacterium
GGTACCTACAAGAAGGAGAGACTTGAGGCTGGTAAGAAGTACTTCTCCGTAGCATCCGGCGGTGGTACAGGCCGTACCCTTCACCCGGACAACATGGCTGCAGGTCCCGCTTCTTACGGCATGACCGACACAATGGGTCGTATGCACTCTGACGCACAGTTTGCAGGTTCTTCTTCCGTTCCGGCTCACGTTGAGATGATGGGCTTGATCGGTGCAGGTAACAACCCCATGGTTGGTATGACCGTTGCTTGCGCAGTTGCGGTTGAAGAAGCTTTGAAGAAATAAGGTTTCTGAAAAGTTTTCGGACAAGCGAAATAAAACAGACACATCATTTGAGGAATTTCTCGGATGATGTGTCTGTTCTTTTACATTATAAACCTAATTATTTAGACTGAATCGCAATCGTACACAAAAGTATGATTATTGTCTTTCAAAATAGATGTGGTCGTATGGTTTGTCTCCAACAGACAAATTGATTTCCATTTTAGGAACTATATTATATATCTTATGAAATTGCAATAAAAGTTCAGTGCGGGGAAAATTGTTGACTTTGTTTGCACCTTGGCGTAGAATATAGAAGAAATTATTTATAAAGGAGATCATATTATGGATTTGCTTAAGAAATTTTTCCCGTTTTCTTTTACACCGAAGAAGGATGTAGCAGCGTTGGTTATTAACGTAGTGATTATGATTGTAATCGGTTTTGTTATTGGCTTGGTTATTGGCCTTCTTTCCGGCATTCCGGTTTTGGGATGGATTATCGGTATTTTAGGCGGCTTGGTTGACTTGTACGTAACAGCCAGCATTGTACTTTCTTTCTTGCATTATTTTAAGGTTTTGAAGTAAGTATCGCGTCAACGCAGCACATAAGGACTGTCTCGGAAATGGGACGGTCCTTTTTTATATGGACGACCTGCATTTTACCCTTGACATCCAGAAATCTCCGTGCTATTCTATATTCACTTAAAGATTTGGTAAACCGTTGAAGCGGAAGTAAAGGTGTTTATGATCCTACAGAGAGTTCGGGAAGCTGAGAGCCGGATGGAAGTACAGAATATCAAATGGGCCGCTGAGGGTACAGTCAAATGGACGAGACGTCCAAAGTATTCTGTAACGTAAGAAGGCATACGTCAGTTGCCGGGGGTATGGAAGTACCTAAGAAGGGTGCGACGCTATTTGTCGCAAAGCAAGGTGGCACCGCGGATAGCAAGATTATTCGTCCTTGGCAGAGAACGACCTCTGTCAGGGGTTTTTGTTTATTTGGAGGTAGACACTATGCAATTAACCAAACGATGGCGAAAGGGACAATCGCATCAATAAAGAAGAAACATATTTTTGTATTTATATAGGGAGGAAATTACCATGATTTATAACGGCATTGATTTTGACACATATTTAAAGAACTATCCGGACGAGAATGGCTATTTTGGCAAGTACGGCGGAAGCTATATTTCCGATGACTTAAAGGCGGCGATGGATGAAATTACGGAAGCCTATTTTACCATCTGCAAATCCAGAAAATTTATCAGTGAATTGCGTCGGATTCGCAAAGAATTCCAGGGACGCCCTACGCCTATTTCTTACTTGGAACGTTTATCCGGTAAGATCGGAAACGTTCAGCTTTACGTGAAACGTGAAGATTTGAACCACACCGGTGCCCATAAACTCAATCATTGTATGGGTGAAGTTCTTTTAGCTAAATACATGGGTAAGAAGAAAGTGATTGCGGAAACCGGTGCAGGTCAGCACGGTGTTGCAATGGCAACGGCGGCTGCTTACTTTGGTTTAGAGTGCGATATTTATATGGGTTCCGTAGACATTAAGAAACAGGCGCCCAACGTTGCCAGAATGAAGATATTAGGTGCAAACGTTGTAGAAGTTACCCACGGTTTGGCAACGCTGAAAGAAGCCGTTGACGCGGCTTTTGAAGCCTATGCCAAGGATTACAAGAACAGCATGTACTGTATCGGCTCCGTAGTAGGTCCGCATCCGTTCCCCATGATGGTGCGGGATTTCCAAAGCATCGTAGGTATTGAGGCCCGTGAGCAGTTCGTAGGTATGACAGGGGAACTTCCCGATGCCATCGTTGCCTGCGTAGGCGGCGGTTCCAACGCGGCAGGATTTTTCTCCGGATTCTTAAACGATCCTGTGGAGATTTACGGTGTTGAGCCTTTAGGAAGAGGCACCAAATTAGGAGATCACGCAGCCAGCTTGCAATACGGCACGGAAGGTGTTATGCACGGTTTTAACAGCATTATGCTCAAAGATGAGAATGGAGAACCGGCGCCGGTTTACTCCGTTGCCAGCGGTCTTGACTATCCTTCTTCCGGTCCGGAACACGCATTTCTCCATGAGTTGGGTCGCGTGAAGTACGACGTTATCGGTGACGACGATACCATTGATGCTTTCTTTGAGCTTTCCCGTACGGAAGGTATCATTCCGGCGATTGAAAGCGCCCACGCAGTCGCTTACGCCATTAAACTGGCCAAAGAAATGGGGAAAGGCTCCATTTTGATTAACCTTTCCGGTCGCGGAGACAAAGATATGGATTATATTATTGAACAATACGGCATTCGGTAAGATGCTGCAGAAATGAAAGGAGCTCCTTTCTATGGACAGTAAAGAAACACAGGCCCGTTGGGCGCTGCGCTACGCAAAGAGAATCGTTATCAAAATCGGAACATCTTCCTTAACCTATGATTCGGGGAAGATGAACCTTCGACGTATTGAGAAATTAGCCCGTGTTATTTCTGATTTGATGAATGCAGGGAAGGAAGTAATCTTGGTTTCTTCCGGTGCCATCGGTGTGGGTACCGACGTGATGAAACTGCCGGAAAGGCCTAAGACCGTGGCGGGGCGTCAGGCTGCCGCTGCAGTCGGTCAGGTAAGTTTGATGCAGGTATACAGCCGTATGTTTGGCGATTATGGGTACAACGTAGCCCAGCTTTTGATTACCAAGGATACCATTGATAACCCGGAATCCAAACAGAATGCAGTGAATACTTTTACCGAGCTTATCCGTATGCGTGTGCTTCCGGTTGTCAACGAGAACGATACAGTGGCAGTAGACGAAATTAAATTCGGTGATAACGATAACCTTTCTTCCATCGTTGCCCGTATTACCGGCGCGGATTTGCTGGTTATTCTCACGGATATTGACGGATACTATATGGAGAATCCCAATGAAACACCGGATGCCCGGATGTACCACACCATTACGGATTTATCTGAGGAAATTGAACGGGCCGCAGGGGGTGCCGGCAGTAAGTTGGGAACCGGCGGTATGCTCACTAAAGTACACGCATCTCGACTGGCCGCAGCAAGCGGTATTCACGCCGTTATCGCCAACGGAGAGGATCCGGATATTATTCACAGTATCTTAGACGGAGAGGACGTGGGTACGCTTTTCGTACCCCACGAGTAAGAAAGGGTGACGGGTAAAATGACTTTAGAACAATACGGACAATTAGCCAAACAGGCATCCTATATATTGGCGCAGGCTGCACCTTCTCAGAAGAATCAGGCATTGATTCATGCGGCGGCTCTTTTACAGTCGGAAACGGAGGCAATCCTTGCCGCCAACGCCCAGGACCTTGCCCGGGCAAAAGAGAAGGGAATGACGGAAGCGATGCAGGACCGCCTTCGTTTGACCGCTTCACGCATAGAAGGTATTGCAGAAGGCGTTCGGCAGGTGACGGAACTTGCGGATCCTATTGGTGAAATTGTGGAAGGCACCAAGCGCCCCAACGGCCTTGAAATTATCAAGAAACGTGTTCCTTTGGGCGTGCTGGGCATCATTTATGAAGCCCGTCCTAACGTAACGGCGGACGCGGCGGCTTTGTCTATTAAATCCGGTAACGTTTGTATTCTTCGGGGCGGCAGTGAAGCTATTTGCTCCAATATCGCTATCAGTAAAGTATTTCGCCGTGCTTTAGCAGAAGCCGGCTTTCCGGAAGACTGCGTTCAATTGATTGAAGATACGTCCCACGAAACGGCGCAGGCCTTGATGCGGATGAATCAATACGTGGATGTTTTGATTCCACGGGGTGGCGCTCGTTTAATCCAAACCGTGGTACAGCAAGCTACGGTGCCGGTGATTCAAACCGGTACGGGTAATTGCCACGTGTACGTGGATAGTTATGCACAGCTCCCTATGGCACTGGACATTGTTGACAATGCCAAGACGCAGCGGCCTTCCGTTTGTAACGCGGCGGAAACGCTACTAGTGCACAAGGACGTGGCGGCGGAATTTTTACCCCAAGTTGCACGGCTATTGCGCTCCAAGAACGTGGAATTGCGCGTCTGCGCGCAAACTGCTGAAATTTTGCGCGGGGCAGGAATTTCTGACTTTGTTCCGGCAACGCCGGAGGATTGGGCAACGGAATATAATAACCTGATTTTGACAATCGGGGTTGTGGACTCTTTGTGGGCAGCCATTGACCATATTCAAAAATACAGCACCCATCATTCGGAAGCGATTGTAACGGAGAATTACGGCCATGCAAGAGCCTTCCAAGAGCGAATTGATGCGGCTTGCGTGTACGTCAATGCGTCTACCCGTTTTACCGATGGTTTTGAATTTGGTTTTGGTGCGGAAATTGGTATCAGCAACCAAAAACTCCACGCAAGAGGTCCTATGGGATTAAAGGAACTGACTACGTACAAATATTTGATCAACGGAAACGGACAGGTTCGCTGAAACCCATACAAGAATAAAAATAAACCGCCGAAGCGTAAGCAATTACGAATCGGCGGTTTTTCATTTGTAATTGTATTAATGATATAACTCGCAAACGTGGCAGGGATTGGGTGCAATCCGATCTGCGGATGTAATGATGGTTCGTACGTAAGCGGGAATGCAAGTATCTTTTGCCAAATAGTAGCGTTCTTCCTCGTCCCGGGCACCGATCAAACAAACTTTGTAAGCTTTGTGGCTGGTGCAGTATTCTGTAGGTGCCGTGCTGTCCGTGTAACGTTCAATACTGGTTTTGTCGCCTAAAACGTCCTGTGCGCAAAATTCGGTAGCTAATTTACCTGTTTTCAAACACACGTTATATTCGTTGCCGACTTCAATAGCACCGTGGGTAAGTGGGCGAATGGGCAAGTCCTTGTGAATTTGTTCCATTACTTTCTTCCAAATCTTTACGGCAGAACCAATCTCGGACATTTGCATGGACGTTTGTTTGGGATATCCGTACCAAACCGTTGCTGTGTAGTAACCGCTGTATCCGGAGAACCAAAAGTCGTAGTTGCTGGATGTGGTACCGGTCTTTCCTGCAATGGGTACGTGTTCCCCGGCTTTGTTCTGGAAGTTAGCGCCGGCTGCCGTTCCGCCGTATAGCGGATCCACAACTGCCTCTAACATATACGTCATAACGGAAGCTGTTTGAGAATCCTGATACACAACGTGACTCTTGGGCGTGTTGTCCAGCAATACTTTGCCGTCTTTATCCAACACCTTTGTGAACGTAATCGGCTCGTAATATACGCCGTTTCCGTTGGCGAAGGGTACGTAGGCCGCAGTCATTTGCATAGCAGATACGCCTTTGGTGAAGCCACCTAATGCCATAGATAATTGGGGCTCGTTGGTCCTGTCAATACCAAGGCTCTTCAAATAGGATAAGCCTAACTGAATGTTGTTTTGGTATAACGTGACTGCTGCAACGTTACTGGAAATTGCCAAAGCCTTTCTTAAGGAAATCGTACCCTGATAGTAAGGATAGGAGTTCTTAGGCCACACGTCCTCCGGATGCTGGGGATCCAAAAAGACTTCTTCGTCCTCGATGGTCTGCCCCAATGTGATAATATGTTGGTCGATTTGCGGCGCATATACCAAAAGGGGTTTCACGGCAGAACCGGGCTGACGCTGTGCATCCGTTGCGTAGTTGTAACCGAATTTGGTTGTCTTCTCTCCGTATCCGCCGTAAATTGCTTTCACTTGGCCGGTATATTGGTCCATAATTACAATAGCAGCCTGGGCCATGTCAGAAGCGGATTCATAGTATTTGTTTGCTGGGAAGTTGTTAATATCGTTAAATTCTTTATCGACAATAGACTGGATATGTTTATCCTGGGTAGTCATAATGGTAATACCGCCGCCGTAAATCAAACGGTTTGCTTCTGTTTCCGTGTATCCTTGCTCGATAAATTTCTCCCGCACGTCCTTAATGGTGGTCTCTACGAAGTAGCTGTATACACCGGAAGAACTGTGGGTTACGTAGTTGTCATTAAATACCAATTCTGTTTGAATGGCTTCAATGTATTCGTCTTTCGTAATCATTTCCAACTTCAGCATCTGGTCTAAGATTGTAATTTGACGCTGGTAAGCATTGGTACGACCCTTGGTGGTAAAAGGATTGAATTTGGCCGGATTGTTGGTAATGCCGGCGATAAATGCACATTCCGCTAAAGATAAGTCGCCTACGTCTTTGTTAAAGAATGCGCCGGCTGCCGCTTGCACGCCGTACACGTCTCTGCCCATATAAATCAAGTTCATATAGTATTCCAGCACTTCGTCTTTGCTGTACTCTTGCTCTAGCAGATAAGCGCGCCAGGCTTCACGAATCTTCCGGGGAATGCTGGAAGCGTTGTCGCCGGTTGCGTTCTTTACTAATTGTTGCGTAATGGTACTGCCGCCGAAATCCCGCATACCGGGCATTACATAGGAAACCACGGCGCCCAAAGAACGTTTGATATCCACGCCGCTGTGACTGTAGAAACGCTCGTCTTCAATAGCGATAAAAGCGTTGGGCAGGTCTTTCGGAATATCTTCCAAATCCACCAATACGCGATTTACGTTCTCAGAACCTTTCAATTTGATGACTTCTTCATTGCCGTCTTCCGTGGTGTAAGTAATCGGTGTGCCGTCTGAATAGTATACGAAAGAGGTGAGGGAGGATGTGGTTAAATCCTCAATTGTTAAAGCGTCAGTCGTTGTTACGCAAGCCGCTACAACGCCAATGAGTAGTCCGCCTGCCATACAGCAAAGTATTAGCACAACGATCAAAGCGGACTTTACAGTGATTTTCAATCCGCTCCAGGCTGTTTTTATATAAAAATTCTTCCGCTCTTCCGGCGTCATATCCGCGAATTTTTGTTTCTTCGTTTTGGGGTTTTTCTTGTCCATAGTCATACCTCCGCTTCTATTATACCATAAATTCTAAGAAATGCATCTTTCTTTTTCTTGACAGATTAGTGACAATCATTTTACAATAATCCGGCAGAAAGGCAGGCGTATGCAAACTATGAATTTATATAATGAACCGATTGGCCAGTTGGAAGACGGTCGCTATGCTAAATACGTACAACTTCAGGCGCGAGACGTGGATTTAAACGATCGCTGGAAGATGGCTTCCGTGTTCGAAACCTTCCAGGAAATTGCGGGAGAGCAATGTGGAGGTTTGGGCTTCGGGTGGAATCGATTGATGGAAGAATACGGATATTGTTTTGTTATTGTTCGCATGTACGTGGAAATGGATGCGTATCCCGGTGCCAACGAAACGGTTCGTGTGGAAACGTGGCCGGAGAATAAACTTCGCTTGATTTTTACCCGTTATTTCCGCATTATTGACCAAACCGGCCGCGTAATCGGCAGGGCCGTTTCCAACTGGGTGCTGTTTGATATGAACTCGCGCAGTGTGGTGAAACCGCAATCCTGTCCCATTATTCAAACACCGGATACGGACTCCCTGGAACCGCCGGTTTTAATGCCCCGAGGCAAGACGGAAGCGCTATCTGAATCGGAAGATTGTACCGTTGTTCAAAAAGCGCGCGTGCCCGGATACAGTGATTTTGACTACAACCGGCACGTCAACAACGCTCGGTACGTAGAGTGGGTGCAAGATGCACTGCCGGCGTCTTGTTATGGCCATTTTACCCAAACGCTGGATATTCATTACGAGCATGAAATTGAATGGGCTGCTTTTGAACAAAATCCTGTTGCTGTTTCTTTGCAAGTAGCGGTATCGGAATCTAAACAAAAATTCAGCGTAGTGGCAAGTGGCGCGGAGGATCGGAAGCATTTTACCTGTGCCGGTACCTGGCGTTCTATTTAAATTCGATATATAAACACCCGTCGTCCGTAGGTCGGATTTCCGGTCCTGTAATGCTGTGGGTTTCAAAAGATACGGTTCCCGCGGCGACTTCCTGGATGAGTTTGTAGTAACGGTAGAAATCTCCAATGCTGAAACTGTGGCGCACTTCTTTTCGCACGATTTGCACGATGCCGGGCAGTTTGGTGACCCCTGCATTTTGCATCAGTTGGGGGATGATCTCTCGCATCATGGCAAGTTGGTGCTCTTTTCGGGTAAAATCGCCGCCGGATGGAAGCATATTTCCATCAGCGTCGTAGAATTTACGGGTGCGGGCATACAGCAAAGCCTCTTTTCCGCTTAACTTTCTTGTACCTTCCGGCAAAATCAATTCGCCTTTTGCGTTTCGGATATCGCAGGGAATCTGCAAGGTGATGCCGCCTACGGTATCTACCAGTTTCTCAAAGGTTTGAAAATTCACAACGGCGTATTCGCAAATCGCCACGCCTGTCATTTCTTTCAATACGTCTGCAATAAAAGAAATATCTCCGTCTTCAAAAACGGTGGCGGGATATTGCATCTTTTTGCCGATAAAGCCGGCTACGTTCAATTTGTAAATACCTTTTTCTCGGGATAAGTTCAGCATTTCTAACTGTTTTGTAATTTCTTCCCCGTAAGGCACGTATAAATCTCGGGGCAGACTGATGACTTTGACGGTCTTATTTTGCCGGTTATGAGCAATGATAAAAATACTGTCGTACAGCATGCCACTTGCGTCCGTGCAGAGAATCAATGTGTTTTTACATGTCGGCTCGACGATTTGCTGCAACGTATCCGGTTTCATAAACGTGTCTTCCAGAATCGTCTGTCCAGTGGTTTGCATGCAAGGAATTTGTTCGTCCTCGAAAACAGTTTCCTGCTTTGTGTTTGTAGGCACCGAATAAAAAAGGCTGCACGCAATTGCGGCAGCCAAACAAGTTTTCAGTAATTTCATAAGCCAATCACTCCCGCCGGACGCGGGTTTGGATTATTTCTTTTCTTTCTTTCCGGGGAGAAGTTTTCGAATTAAAGAATAGTCTTGTTGAGGAAATTCGAAGAACAAATGTTTCTCTTCATCCCGGATTTCAATGATGACCGCGTCCTGTCGTATCTTTCCACCGCCGGCGGAATTTATACAAGACGCATACTGGGGAAATCTTCCGAACGAAACAACGTCTGCAAGATCGCAGGAAATCTGTCCTTTCGCAGATTGCCAATCGGAATCAAAGAAAATCAACTGATCTCCGTCCACTTTCATATAAAGGCGATGACGGGGTTGGGTAAAAATCTCTCCGGTTGGGGTGATCAGTTTGCAAAGCGGCAACTCCGGATTATTGACGTGAATTAAATCTTCTGCGATAGACCGAATGGCGGTGTTGTAGATGGTGTCGTTCTGTTTTCCCAATAAAGGACGTACCTTGTCCTGTAATTCAGCGGCTGTAGACGTAGCAGGAACTGCATCAAATCCGCCGAATAAAGAGAAGAATGCTAATTTCTTTTGGGCAATGGTGCTGGGCTTTCCGGCGGCTTTCAAATATTCTTTACGGGCTTTCAAGTAGCGGAACAGCAATCTTCCGATTAAAAAAACGAAAATGGCAACCAATAAGTACCAAGTATAGTCATTGGGATAGCGAAAGGCGGTAAGCAGAAGCATTCCGATTACCAACGCCATACTGATGATACTGAATATCAAGGTTGCCTTATCCGGCGGTGCTGCTTCCTGGGCATCGGCGTACCGGCTGTATGCCCGTTCGAAAGCCTCGGACAGCATATCTTGTGCGTATACGTTATATTGTTTGGTCTCCTCAACGTGAATCATGGGAAAACCTCCTTGACGTCAAAATTTAGAAACAAAGAGAATTATACTATAATTTGTTTCCTTTTTCAAGGCGAATGTGTTATAATGGTGCCCGCAAGTACGCCTGACGGTCGCGGATATGACTCGAAAGGGTATATCTGAGGAAAGTCCGGGCTCCATAGGGTAGGGATGCCGGCTAACGGCCGGTGGAGGTGACTCCAAGGAAAGTGCAACAGAAAATTACCGCAATCGTTTAGGTTGTAAGGGTGAAAAGGCGAGGTAAGAGCTCACCGCCGCTATGGTAACACAGCGGGCTGTGTAAACCCCATCCGGAGCAACACCGCAGAAGAAACACGTAGGTTGACCCGACCGTTTCAAAGGTGGCTAAAGCTGCACGGCAACGTGCATGCGCAGATAGATGACCGTCCACGACAGAACCCGGCTTACGGCGTGCTTGCATATTATATTAGGAATAACGGAGGGATTGGACGTGCGTCCAAGAACAAAGAAACATTTTGAAGAGCGTTTTGAGAAGTGTCGCTATTTAGTGGTAGAGGCGCCGGAGGAGAATAAGGGGAAATGGCGCAGTGTGTTGGGGCGTGAAAATGCACCCATGCATCTTGAAATCGGTTGCGGTAAAGGCGCTTTCATTACGGGAAAAGCACTGCAACACCCAGAGGTCTCTTTTGTGGCTATGGAGTTGGTGCCCAACGTGTTGCTTGCGGCCCTTGAGAAAGTTGACGGGGATCCGGAAATTCAAAACGTACGCTTTATCAGCGGAAATGCCCGGAAGTTAGGGGAGTATTTTACCGAGGGAGAATTGGACGCGATTTATCTGAATTTCAGTGACCCTTGGCCCAGACCGAAACAGTTTAAGAATCGTCTGACCCATCCGGATTTTTTGGAGATCTATAAGAAAATCTTAAAGCCCGGCGGAAAGATTTATCAAAAGACAGACAATAAAGGCTTATTTGATTTCTCCGTGCGAAAATATCAGGAGTGTGGTTTCCAAATTGAAATTTTGGAAGATGCACCGGCGGATAACGTGATGACGGAGTATGAAACCCGTTTTACCGGAATGGGTATGCCCATTTATCGGGTTACAGCCACAAAGCCGGAATAAATTTTCTTCAATATAAATACGTGCGAACCGGATGCGGGAAACTGTGATCCGGTTTTTTATTTATTTTTTGAAAAAAAGGTATTGACAAACAATTTAGGGAATGATATATTGTTGTTAGCACTCAAACGAAGCGAGTGCTAACAATGAGAAGAAGGGAGCGGAACAAATGGCAAACAATGAGTTAGACAGTCGTAAGATGCTGATTTTGAAAGCGATTATTGACGACTACATCGAAAGCAAAGAACCGGTTGGTTCCCGTACCATTGCCAAGAAATACGATATGGGTCTCAGTTCCGCAACCATTCGGAACGAAATGGCAGACCTGGAAGAAATGGGCTACTTGACACAGCCCCATACTTCTGCCGGTCGTATTCCTTCGGAGAAGGGCTATCGTTTATACGTAGACCGTTTGATGAATTTGAAGGAGCAGGGGATTGAACCAACTTCGGAGGAATTGGGCGATATTAAGTCCCACATGCAACACAAAATCAGCGAGTTAAGCGAGCAGATGCGCATGGCTTCTGAAATTGTTTCCCGCCTTACGGACTATACGGCCATCCTGGTTTCCGGCAGCGGCCGTCGTTCTATGAAGATTAAAGCCCTTCAAACGGTTCCGGTGGAAACCGGGAAAGCCTTGATTCTGATCGTGCTGGACGACGATACGGTAAAGAACAGTTTGGTATCGATTGATTCTGCTATTACACCGGAAATGCTGATGCGTATCTCTGTTCAATGCAACTTGCTGTTCGCCGGACACCGGGTTGAGGATATCAACTTGGATATGATCGAGATGGTGGCGGAGAGTACCGGTGTGCCTCGGATGTTGCTGTACCCCATCGTAGAGGGAATTGTTGCCTGCATTCGCAAAGCGGAGAATACGGAAGTGCACACGGAAGGTGCATCCCGCCTGCTGGCCCATCCGGAATTCAATGATATTGGCAAAGCACGAAACGTATTGGAATTACTGAACAAAGAAGACTTGCTGGCGGATATGATTCAGGAATGTTCTTCTGCCGGTGGACTGGTGGTTCGAATCGGATCGGAGAACAAGATTCAGGATTTAAACGATTGCTCCGTTGTGACGGCTTCCTACAGTGTAAACGGTGTGGAACTGGGAACAATAGGCGTGCTTGGTCCTACAAGAATGGATTATTCAAAAGTGATTTCTGCGTTGGAATACGTACGCAAAGGACTTGAGGAAGGTCTTGGGAAGAAGCCCAAGGCTGAATAAGGAGGATATTAATGGCTGACGAAGAGAAGAAAGATTTAGAAGAAGTAATCTCCGAAGAAGAAACGGTGGAAGAACCTGCGGCAGAAGCAACCCCGGAGCCGGAAACGGAGCAGGAAAAGCTTTCTTTCAAAGATAAGAAGAAACTGAACGGGGAATTGAAGAAATTACGCACGCAGGCAGAGGAATCTGCAAAGGCTGCAGAGGAAATGAAAGACCGCTACACCAGAATGTGTGCCGAGTTTGAAAATTACAAACGCAGAACAGGCAAAGAGTTGGATGCCCGCTACGCGGATGCCAAGGGAGACGTGTGGAAGAACATTTTACCGGTAGTTGATAATTTTGAACGTGCCCTTGCCCAGGAAGTTGATGAGGCCAACGCTTCTTACAAACAAGGCGTGGAGATGATTTATCGGCAGTTGATGGAAGCGATGAAGGCGGCCGGCGTGGAAGAAATTGAAGCTATGGGTGCTGAATTCAATCCGGAACTTCACAACGCCGTTATGCACGTGGATGACGAAACGGTAGGAGCCAACGTGATCGTGGATGTCTTTGCAAAAGGATACAAGATGGGCGATAAGGTACTTCGCTACAGTATGGTAAAGGTCGCAAATTAAATAAGTATTTCAGTTTAATTTAGATAAATATGAATTGTTTTATAAGGAGGAAATAAATTATGGCAAAAGTTATTGGTATTGATTTAGGAACTACAAACTCTTGTGTAGCAGTGATGGAAGGCGGCGATCCCGTCGTTATTACGAACGCGGAAGGTGGCAGAACCACTCCGTCTGTTGTAGCTTTTACAAAGGCAACTGCACAGAAGCCTACGGAACGTTTGGTGGGTGACTTGGCAAAGCGTCAGGCGGTTACCAATCCGGACCGTACGATTATCTCCATTAAGAGAGATATGGGTACGGATCGCAAAGTTGAAATTGATGGTAAGAAGTATACGCCTCCGGAGATTTCCGCAATGGTATTGCAGAAGTTGAAGGCAGACGCAGAGAATTATTTGGGTACTACGGTTTCTCAAGCCGTTATTACGGTTCCCGCTTACTTTAGCGATGCGCAGCGTCAGGCTACGAAAGATGCCGGTCGTATTGCAGGCCTTGAAGTTTTGAGAATTGTAAACGAGCCTACTGCTGCAGCGCTTGCGTACGGTTTGGATAAGGAAACCGAGCAGAAGATTATGGTATTCGACTTGGGCGGCGGTACGTTCGACGTATCTATTTTGGAAATCGGCGACGGTGTATTTGAAGTACTTGCAACCAATGGTAACAACCGTTTGGGCGGTGACGACTTCGATAAGAAAGTAATGGATTACATTGTGGCTGAATTTAAGAAAGAGTCCGGTATTGACCTTTCTTCTGATCGCCTTGCAATGCAGCGTGTTCGGGAAGCTGCAGAGAAAGCGAAGATCGAGCTTTCCAGCGTAATGTCCACGAATATTATGCTTCCGTATATCACGGCGGATGCAACCGGTCCTAAGAACCTGGACGTAACCCTTACACGTGCGAAGTTTGATGAATTGACCGCTGACTTGGTTGAGAATACCATGGGACCTACCAGACAGGCGATGCAAGATGCTGGTCTTACTGCGGATCAAATTACGAAAGTTTTGTTGGTAGGCGGTTCTTCCAGAATTCCTGCTGTACAGGAAGCCGTTAAGAAATATTTGGGCAAAGAGCCTTTCAAGGGCATCAATCCGGATGAGTGCGTAGCAATCGGTGCGGCAATTCAAGCCGGCGTATTGACCGGTGACGTTAAAGACTTGCTGCTCTTGGACGTAACGCCTCTTTCTTTGGGTATTGAAACCATGGGCGGTGTTTTCACAAAGCTGATTGAAAGAAACACCACCATTCCTACCAGAAAGAGTCAAATTTTCTCTACGGCTGCTGACAATCAGACCAGCGTAGACGTACACGTACTTCAAGGTGAACGTGAACTTGCTGCTTACAACAAGACGTTGGGCCGTTTCCAACTGGCAGGCATTATGCCGGCGCCTAGAGGCGTACCTCAAATCGAAGTTACTTTCGACATTGACGCCAACGGTATCGTAAACGTATCTGCGAAAGATATGGGTACGGGAACAGAGCAGAAAATCACAATCACTGCTTCCAGCAACTTGTCTGAAGAAGATATTGAGAAAGCTGTTAAAGAAGCTGAACAGTATGCCGCTCAAGATAAGAAGATTAAGGAAGACGTTGAGATTAAGAACAATGCAGACGCTTCCGTATACCAAGCCGAGAAGACCTTGAAGGATTTGGGTGACAAGTTGGATGCAGCCGATAAGTCCGCTGTTGAAGCAGAAATCCAGAAAGTAAAGGATGCTATTGCAGCAAATGATACTGCACAAATGAAGACGGCAACGGAAGGCCTTCAGCAAGCATTCTACAAGATTTCTGAGAAGATTTATCAGCAGAATCCCGGCGCGGCAGCTACAGGGGCAGCAGGAGATGCAGGCCAAGCCGGTCCGGACAACGTTTATGATGCAGACTACAAAGTTGTGGATGACGACGATAACAAATAATCCAACGATGTAAATTTGGTGTCAGGTTTGGGTGCTCCGACAAAAGAGTGCCCAAACTTGCCCTATGTATGTGAATTAGGAGAGAACTCTACATGGCAGAGAAGCGAGATTATTATGAAGTCTTGGGCGTGTCTAAATCCGCCACCGACGATGAAATTAAGAAAGCTTACCGTAAACTTGCAAAGAAATACCACCCGGACGTAAATCCCGGGAACCAGGAAGCAGAAGCGAAGTTTAAGGAAGCGGGAGAGGCTTATGCCATTCTCAGTGATAAAGAAAAGCGTTCTCAATACGATCAATTTGGTCACGCTGCATTTGATCAAACTGCCGGTGGATATGGTGGACACGGCGGTGCCGGAGGCTTTGGTTTTGACGTAGGGGATATTTTTGAATCTTTCTTCGGCGGCGGTTTCGGCGGTCGTTCCTCACGACGCGGTGGTCCACAAAGAGGCGCGGATCTGAAATATACTTTGGAATTAACTTTTGAAGAGGCTGCTTTCGGCACTGAGAAAGAAATTACGCTTAACAAGAGTGTTTCTTGCGATGCCTGCGAAGGAACGGGTTCTAAATCCAAGAGCAGTGTGAAGTGTAGTGCCTGCGGCGGCACGGGTCAAGTGAACGTGCGACAAAACACGCCTTTTGGACAGTTTATGAACGTACGTACGTGTGACCGATGCGGCGGAACCGGTAAGGTGATTTCGGATCCCTGTAACGTTTGCCAAGGTCGTGGTACAGTACGCAAATCCGTAAAGTTGAAAGTAAAGATTCCTGCAGGTATTGATAACGGCCAGGCCGTTTCAATGGCGGGCCAGGGTGAACCCGGCAGCCATGGCGGACCTGCCGGTAATTTGCTTGTATCTGTACGGGTAAAGCCTCATGGCATTTTAGAACGCGAAGGTTACGATGTTTTCTTGGATAAGAAGATTTCAATTATTCAAGCGACGTTGGGAGACGTTGTTTTGATTGATACCATTGATGGTAAAGTGGAATTAACGATCCCCGGCGGTACACAAAACGGTGCTATGTTTAAGATGCGGGGGAAGGGTATTCAAAAGCTTCAATCCAGCGCAAGAGGCGATCAATACGTACGTGTGACCGTGGAAGTTCCAAAGAAAATTTCGGAAAAACAGAAAGATTTGTTGCGTTCTTTTGATGAAATAGGCGGCGGCACTTTGGAATCTGTCAAGCGTGCAGAGGAAAATGGGGAGTCTACCGGAAAACGCTCGATTTTCGGAAAGAAGAAATAGTACTTATTAAAGTCGCAGAAAAAAGTAAAATGACGTATACAATCAAGTGCAAGCGTTTGAACCGCGCTTGCACTTATCTATTTGACTTTGAACCGGTTCTACGCTATACTGTTTGAGATATATTGTGCATCGGGTTACAAAAGATAAAGTTCTGTGAGAGGGTTCATTTTTATGGAGAAAACAGCAGAGAAAGACAATCGATTTTCCGGCATCAAGAAGATGGTGCGAGAACATAAGCAAGCATGGAAGATTGGACTTCTTTGTGTTGCTGTGATTGTTTTGACGGTTACGTTATTGCTTTCGCCTTTGTGTGGCATTCGACGCGTTCAAACGTCTCCGATGGAACATTATACGCAAGAAGAACTATCGGTTTATTTGGAAGACGTGATGCACAAAAACGGATTTTTGGTGGTTGCTGATCAAACTACTTTACATCAAAGTGCCCATATTTTCAGTATGCGACTGCAAAAAATTGAAAATCGCATGTTATTTGAACTCCCTTATCTGGAAAGTGTGGTTGTTCGTTATTCTTTTCCTAATAAAGTGAAAATTGACGTAACGGAGCGGCAGGCATCGTTTTTGTTGGAACACTACGGTATTTATCTGTTGGTGGATACACACGGGGTGGTTTTGGAAACTTTTACCCAGGAAGATTGCCCGGATATGCCCGTTGTAAAGGGAATTGAATTTGACGCCTACAAAATTGGTGTTTCTATCAGCGAAAAGCAAAACGCTCATATCGATACGGCCATTGGCTTGTGCAATATGATGCATCAACTTTCTATGAGTTCTTATATTGATATTATTGACGTTACGGATTATAATGATATTAAATTGTACTGTGCTCCTTCTCTTACCATTCTCTTCGGAAGCGGAAGCAACGTGGGAATGCGATTGACGGAATTGAAGGGGATCCTGGACAGTGATTTGAATGGTGACTCCAACGGTGTGTTGGATATGCGCAGCGGAGGGCATACCATTTTTACGAAGAATGAAGTGACGGAGGAACAGACATGATTCCAATTATTGGTTTGATTATCGGTATCGTGATCGGCATCTTTTTGCCGTACCAAATTCCGGATGCCTATTCTATGTACGTGGCAGTAGGTCTTTTGGCTGCGCTGGACGCTGTTTTTGGCGGATTGGTAGCTTCCATGCAAGGTCGCTTTGTGCTTCGCACTTTCTTAACGGGCGCTTTCAGTAACGCACTGCTTGCGATTTTGCTTACGTTTATCGGCGATAAGATGGGCTTGGAATTGTATCTGGCTCCAGTTATCGCATTTGGCGTTCGTTTGTTCGATAATTTTTCTATGTTACGAAGATTGTTTTTTAATAAATATTCTCGCAAAGGGGATTCTGAGTGACATTTTTTGTAAAAGTATATTGCCTTTTTTACAAAAAATAGAGTATAATGCTTATGACTTTTTTATGAAAGTGGGGATTCAGTCGTGATGAAATACATTGCCGTTCTGGATTTAGGCACAACAGGTATTCGCGTTTTAGTTGCCAAGATTACAGAAAGTGGTGCGACACATATTATTGCGAAGGCATCGGTTGCTTGCCGGGGCATTCGCAAATTTCGGATAGAAAACAGTGCGGAGGTTAGCGAGTCGGTACGAAAAGTAATCCGCCGGATCCGCGAGCAGACGGATATTATTGTAAACTCTGTATACGTAAGTTTGTTCGGTTCTTACGTGGGCTATATCAAAAATACGGCCAGCGTTGACGTAGATGGGGAAGACGGTGTCGTTACGAGTTTGCATATCGCAACGCTTTTGGACAAGGTTGAAAGTGTTGAATTATACGAGAATGAATTCTTAGTGGGCGCGGTTCCTATGCGCTACGTAATTGATAACAGTATTCCGGCGGCATCGCCTTTCGGTATGCCTGCGCATACGCTTCGCGTAGATGCACAAGTGCTTACCGCGGATTTGGATTTTGTGCAGGACGTAACCGAAGCATTGAAGGTCGCCGGTGTGGAAGTAGATGGATTTATTCCTTTGTCCGTTGCTATGCGCGGGCTGCTTCCGGAGAATGACACAGACAAGAGTACGTTACTCATCGATATGGGTGGTTCCGAAACGGAGTTCTGCGTTTATTTCAAGAAGTCTATTTATTACGCCTCTGCGATTCCCGTAGGTGGTGACAATATTACCAATGACGTAGCACAAGTATTAAACGTACGCAAGGAAGAAGCAGAAGGTCTGAAACGGGATTATTGCATTGCCGACACTTCGCTAGTAACCAATAATGTGGACGTTGCAATCTTCTCTTTGTCTTCGAATCAACAGGAATTAATCAAAGTGCATGATATCGTTGAAGTGATGCAGGCGCGTATTGAAGACGTTTTAACTTTGATTCGCAACAAATTGGATGCGGAAGATATACAAACGGATTTGATTGACCGTGTTATCTTTACCGGAGACGGTATTATGGGCTTCAGCGGGCTTGATGAAGTTTGTCGCCGTGTTTTGGGTACCAAACAGGCAAACGTGGATTTCAGCCGATACACCGGTATGAAATCTGCTTACACCTATGCAAGCGGTATGGTGATGCACGTAGCGGCTATGCTTCCGTACGGTATGAAACAGTCTGCTATTGAGAAAATACAGGCACAGCCGGAGCCGACCAAAGAAAAAGGAAAGGGCGTGTTCGCTTCGATCCAGGATAAGTTCAAGGATTTAGTGGATCGGTTGCGGGATTAAAGGAATTTTCGTAAAATATTTCTGAACTAATACTTGCGTATTTGGTTCAAATGATGTATATTTATATAAGTAATATATTCTTTTAGAGTTTTTTTAAGGGGGTTTATACCTTGAGTATTGAATACGATAGCGAAGCAGGTAAGGATGCCAAGATCGTCGTGATCGGCGTAGGCGGCGGCGGAAACAACGCAGTAGACAGAATGATCGATTCCGGTATGACCGGCGTTGATTTTGTAACGATGAATACGGACAAGGGTGTTTTGCTCCGTTCTAAAGCTGATACGAAGATTCAGTTGGGCGAGAAGTTAACACGCGGTCTCGGTGCCGGTGCCAATCCGGAGATTGGCGAGAAAGCCGCAAGAGAGTCTGTAGACGAGATTGTTAAGTTAATGGATAACGTAGATATGGTATTCATTACGGCAGGTATGGGTGGCGGTACCGGTACAGGTGCAGCACCGGTTGTGGCTGAAATTGCAAAGTCCAAGGGTATCTTGACGGTAGCCGTTGTTACGAAACCTTTTGCATTTGAAGGCCGTCAGAAGATGATGTCTGCACTTCGCGGTATTGAGAAATTACAAGCAAGTGTTGATTCCTTGGTGATCATTCCCAACGACAACATTATGAAAGTTGTGGATGAGAAAGTTACGATTTCCAATGCATTCAAGATGGTAGATGAAGTGCTGAGCAACTCCGTTCAGGGTATCTGCGACATCATTACCAATGTAGCAGACGTAAACGTAGACTTTGCAGACGTTCGTGCAACGATGTCCGATAAGGGTATTGTACATATGGGCGTCGGACAAGCTTCCGGCAAGGATCGTGCGAAAGAAGCATTGAAGATTGCCGTTGAGAATCCTTTGCTTGAAACTTCTATTAAGGGTGCTAAATCCGTGCTTGTTTACTACTACGGTGACAACATCAATATGTTTGAACTTTCTGAAGTAAACAATATGGTACACGAGCAAGTAGATCCGGATGCCAAGATTATCTTCGGTATTAAGGATGCAGACGGAAGCGATGCTTCTATCAGCGACACGATGCAAATTACCATTATTGCTGCCGGCTTTGGCGATAGCGAGGAGGAACCTGTTCCGGCAATCGGTTTGAACTTTGATGCGCCCGTTACAGCAGCTCCTGCGAAACCTGCGGCACCGGTTGAGGATGACGCAGACGTTATTGTAAAGAAGTCCACGGATGACTACGATGACGACTTTGACGTTCCTTCTTTCTTGAAAGGTTCGAAGCGTTAATTCTATTTATTACAAAGCGAAATAAAACTGTCGGTTTGAAATTCATCAAATCGGCAGTTTTTTTATGCCGCCAACACGTTGGAAAAACAATTTTTCGTCAGTCGGCTTTCGTCATAATTCGTCGCAGAGAAAGCATATACTCATATTGGGTGGTGAGTGGGTATGCAAGCGGTGTACATAGACGTGTTGATTGCCGAGAATTTTGTAATGGACTATTTTATACTCTATATGACGTCCAAAATTCTCTATCATAAAAAAGCGGTGCGTCCGCGTAGAATGCTGCTCCGCCTTGCCTTTAGCAGCGGATTAGGGGTTATTTACACGGTAACGTCCGTTCTGCTGCTCCATAGTGCGCTCTCTTTGTTTATATTCAAAGTCATTTTGTCTCTTGGTATGGTCTGGGTGGCATTTTACCCCAAAAACGTCCATCAAATCCTAAAGAGTGTGGGATGCTTCTACGGCGTGACATTACTGGCAGGGGGCGCAGCCACGGTTGTAGTCAGTGAAACCGGCACGGAACAATATCTGTTTATCGTGTTTGCGGTTGTAGCCGTGGTGGGCGACGTTATACTGAAATCGATTCGCCAACATCGCGCTGTGGAAAAATACAGTGTGGATTTGTACGTTCAATTTGAAGAAGCGGGCGTCTGGCTACCGGCCTTGGTGGATAGCGGCAATGAACTGAAAGATCCTTGCAGCGGTCAACCGGTGATCGTCGTGGAGTTAGATGCCGTTCGCACCATTTTACCGCCGGAGATTGTAACGCTGCTCAAAACCACCGAGGGGGACGCTTTTTTCTCCCGGGAAGTCCTGGAACGGCTGGATACCTGGGCTACAAAACTCCGATTGGTTCCTTTTGCGTCTTTAGGGTGCAAAAGCGGCCTGCTGGTAGGTTTTCGGGCAGAAACGGTACGCATTGGAAATGGAACGGTAAAAGGGGAGGAATTGCACAATTTGACGGTTTGTATATGCGCCCAAACATTATCTGCAGACGGATTATATAAAGGCTTATTGGGGCAAGAATTGCTTTCAAGCCGTGGAAACCAAGAAAATTGCCAGGCGATTCCGGCGTAAAATCAAAATACACAAAAGGAGTGGTACGTATGAGAAACAAAATTATGCGCATTCGAATAACCCTTTTCCTTCGGCAACTGTGCCGACGGTTGGGGCTTATACCCAAAAACGGTATTTACTATATTGGTGGTTCGGAATCCTTGCCGCCTCCACTTTCGCAAGAGGAGGAGCAGTATCTGATTTCCCGCTTTGAAGATCGGGAAATGGACGTGAAATCCGTGCTGATTGAACGAAATCTCCGCCTGGTGGTGTACATTGCCAAGAAATTCGAAAATAATGCCTATAACATTGAAGATTTGATTTCCATCGGCACCATTGGCTTGATCAAAGCCATACATTCCTTTGTGCCCAACAAAAATATTAAATTGGCCACCTACGCGTCTCGGTGTATTGAAAACGAAATATTAATGCATCTGCGCCGCAACAATAAATTGAAAGCGGAAGTCTCTTTGGAAGAACCGCTGAAAGTGGATTGGGACGGTAATGAATTACTTCTGTCTGACGTACTCAGCAGCGATGCGGACGTGGTGTATCGTGAAATGGACAACGAATCCGACCGTGTTGCCTTGCATCACGCACTGGATAAACTCAATACACGGGAACGCAGAATTATGGATTTGCGCTTTGGATTTGGCGGTGGCGGAGAGCGCACGCAGAAGGAAGTTGCGGATATGCTGGGCATTTCTCAGTCCTACATTTCCAGAATTGAAAAGAAAATTATGAACCGTTTGCGAAAAGAATTAATTAAAGAGGACGTTTGAATAAAAGCGGGATAAAATAGGCAATACTCATAACAATACTACTTACTTGGAGGCTATTGTTATGATCAATAAGGTGGAAATCTGTGGGGTCAATACGGCGAAATTGCCGGTACTTTCCGGGAAAGAGAAACAGGCATTGTTTGAACGAATTCAAGCAGGGGATGAAGAAGCCCGGGAGCTATTTATACAAGGCAATTTGCGTTTGGTTCTCAGTGTGATTCAGCGTTTTTGGAATCGAGGGGAGCAAGCGGATGATCTGTTTCAAATCGGTTGTATCGGCTTAATTAAAGCCATTGATAACTTTGACGTAACACAAAACGTACAATTTTCTACCTATGCCGTTCCAATGATTATAGGTGAAATTCGCCGATATCTGCGGGATAACAATGCCATTCGCGTCAGCCGGTCTTTGCGGGACCTTGCCTATAAAGCCTTGCAACTTCGGGAAAGTTTGTGCAATCAAAACAACCGGGAGCCTACGGTGGATGAACTGGCACAACAATTGGAAGTGCCCAGAGAAGATTTGGTGGTGGCATTAGATGCTGTGCAGGACACGGTTTCTCTGTTTGATCCCGTTTTCCAGGACGGTGGGGATACTTTGTGCGTCATGGATCAAATCCGGGATGAGAAAAATACTGCAGCTTCCTGGGAACAAACCCTTACCATTGAATCTGCTATGGATCGCTTGACGCCCAGAGAGCAAACTATTGTATCCATGCGTTTTTTTGACGGGAGAACCCAAATGGAAGTAGCGGAGGAAATCGGCATCAGTCAGGCACAAGTATCCAGATTGGAGAAAAACGCCCTGAAACATTTACGCAAATATATTTGAAGGAGTGTCTTCGTGGGTCGCATTAGCAAGCTGAAAAAGAAAACGGTCATTAACGTAAATGACGGCCGAAAGATTGGCTCAATCTGTGACGTGGACGTGGATTTGGAAGATGGTTGCGTCAAGGGGATTATGGTGCGTGTTTGTGCTTCCTATCAGCCTTGTGGGGGGAAATGCAAAGAAGTGATTATCCCGTTTGATCGCGTGGTGCGCGCCGGGGGAGACGTGGTGCTGGTGCGGGCGGAAATGCAAAATATTCTCCGCTTTTTGGAGGCACCCCGCCCTTGACTTTTACCGCTTGTCGTATTATACTTGACCCATAACTAAATAACACCTTTAAGTTTGTCCTGCGAGGCAGTCAAGGTATTTTGAAACGGAGCAGTTGCTTCCTCGAAATTGTTGAGCGCAATACGGCGCGGACAAGCAAACGGGGGAGTTTTTTTATTGTGTACATAATGGGAGGATCAAATGGAAATACGCTTTGACGAGAAAGTGGTGCTGATGGATGAACCGGCTATGAACCGGGCCATTTGTCGTATTGCCCATGAAATCGTAGAGTACAATCAGGGCGTAGATAATCTGGTCCTGATCGGTATTCAAAGACGGGGCGTTCCGCTGGCTGAACGTATTGCCCGGGAAATACAGCATTTTGAACAAATTAAGCCCGAGATAGACGTGTTGGATATTACTTTTTACCGGGATGACCTGAGCAAGATGGCGGCCCAACCGGTGCTGCGAAAGCACCCTTTAACCGCATCCATTGAAGGTAAGACGGTGGTGCTGGTAGACGACGTGATTTATACAGGCAGAACCACGCGGGCAGCGGTGGAGGCATTATTTGATGCAGGAAGACCGGAACGTGTTCAATTGGCAGTTCTGATAGACCGGGGGCACCGGGAACTTCCGTTTAAGCCGGATTACGTAGGAAAGAACGTGCCTACCAGCCGAAGCGAAACCGTCAGCGTTGAATTACAAGAAATTGACAATAGAAACCGTGTAGTATTAAAGGCAGAGGTGAAGGGATAATATGAGCAGTCTTACATCGAAACATTTATTAGGACTTAGAGACGTTCCTGCTGAAGAAATTCAATTGATTTTGGATACGGCGAAGGAAATGCGGAAGATTTTGGATTCCGACAACAAGAAGGCATCCCATTTACAGGGGAAATCCGTGGTGACACTTTTCTATGAGAACAGCACCAGAACTCGTCTTTCTTTTGAAATGGCATCGAAATATTTGGGTGCAACAGCGGCGAATATTTCTGCATCCGCCAGTAGCGTTACCAAAGGAGAAACGCTGATTGATACAGGACGCACCATTGAACAGATGGGCACGGACGTAATCGTTATGCGTCATTCAATGTCCGGTGCCCCCCATTTGCTTTCCCAATACGTCAATTGCTCCGTGGTGAATGCAGGCGACGGTATGAATGAGCATCCTACCCAGGCGCTTTTGGATATGTTGACTATATTAAATCATAAAGGCACCTTGAAAGGCTTGAAAGTGGCGATTACAGGCGATATTCTCCACAGCCGCGTGGCCCGCAGTAATATTTGGGGGCTTCGAAAGATGGGTGCGGAAGTTGTGGTGTCTTCACCTTCTACTTTACTTCCCGCCAATATTGAACAAACCGGCGTACGCCTTGCCAAAGACGTAACGGAGGCGGTTCAAGGCGCTGACGTCGTCATGGGATTAAGACTTCAGTTAGAGCGCCAGAAGAAAGCTCTGTTCCCCACGGGCAGAGAGTATTCTAAGTATTTTGGTGTTGGCCCTGAAGTGCTTTCCCATGCGGCGAAGGATTGTATCGTGCTTCATCCCGGTCCTGTAAACAGAGGGTTGGAATTGACTACCAGTGTTATTGATGCTGACAATTCCGTAATCAATGAGCAGGTTCATTCCGGTGTAGCAGTACGTATGGCCGTACTTCACTTACTGACCAGCAAATAAGAAAGGGGCAAGATAGATTATGTTGATTCTTCAAAATATCCGGGCGGTAGATCCCGGTGCGAATTTAGATAAAGTATGCGATATTGTGATTGAAGGTTGCCGGATCGTGAAGATCGCCGAGGCCAAGACGCAGAATGATTCCAACGCAGAAGTCATCGACGGCACAGGTCTTGTGGCTTTCCCCGGCTTGATTGATATGCACTGCCATTTAAGAGAACCGGGCCTTGAATATAAAGAAGATATTGAATCCGGTACCAAATCGGCAAGGGCCGGCGGCTTCACCGGTGTGGCTTGTATGCCCAACACAAAACCGGTGGTAGACAACAGCGCGATCGTTCGCGCCATTACCAGCCGGGCGAAAGAAGTGGGCAGCGTGAAGGTTTATCCCATCGGTGCCATTTCAAAAGGCCTTCAAGGTCAGGAACTGGCTGAAATGGGAGATATGCAGGAAGCCGGCATTGTAGCCGTTTCCGACGACGGTCGCCCCGTATCTTCTTCCTCTTTGATGAAGAAAGCTATGATGTACGCCGCACAATTCAATCTTCCCGTTATTTCTCACTGTGAAGATTTGGATTTGGTGGACGACGGCTACATGAACGAAGGTTATACCGCTACCGTGTTGGGCCTTCGGGGAAATCCTTGGGCTTCTGAAACCAATATGGTATCCCGTGAGCTCATTTTAGCAGAGTACTTAAACGTACCGGTACACATTGCTCACGTCAGTGCCAAACTGTCTGTGGAATTGATCCGTGAAGCGAAGGCAAGAGGCGTGCAGGTAACGTGTGAGACGTGTCCCCACTATTTTACCCTGACGGAAGAAGCCGTAGGGAATTACGACACCAATGCGAAAGTCAATCCGCCTCTTCGAGCAAAAGAAGATCTGGAAGCCATTATTGCAGGCTTGCAGGACGGCACCATTGACTGTATCGCAACGGATCACGCACCTCACCACGTAGATGAGAAGCGTGTGGAATTTGCCCAGGCGGCAAACGGTTTGGTGGGCTTTGAAACGGCATTCGGCCTTTCGTACACGTACTTGGTTGAAACAGGCAAGTTGACACTTTCTCAGTTGGTGGAGAAGATGTCTTTGAATCCCGGCTTGATTTTGGGCGTTGGCACTCGTTTGGCAGAGGGCGAATGTGCGGATATTACCGTGGTGGATTTGAATCAAGAATATACAGTTGAAGTGGCGAAATTCCTTTCTAAGAGCAAAAATTCGCCCTATGACGGTTGGAAATTAAAGGGTCGTGTGGTACACACCATTGTAGATGGGAGGATTTAATCATGGAGAATTTTGCAGATCGTTTACTTGGAAAGATTCAGGAGATGAAGAGTCCGGTGGTTGCCGGTTTGGATCCCAATTACGATAAGATTCCGGATTGTGTAAAGAAGAATTATAAGAGTGTGGGCTCTGCGTTGTTTGCATTTAACAAAGGCTTGATTGATGCACTTTACGATATCGTTCCCGCCGTAAAGCCTCAGCTTGCGTACTACGAAATGTACGGACTTTCCGGTTTGATTGCTTTTAAGGCTACGGTGGATTATGCCAAGTCTAAAGGCATGATCGTCATTGCAGACGGCAAGCGAAACGATATCGGCACCACTTCCGAAGCGTACGCTAAAGCTTATCTGGAGACTCTGGAGAAGGACAGCATTGCAGAAGATCCTACCATGCCGGTGAAAGAAGGCGCATTCGATTGCGATGCATTGACGGTGAATCCTTATTTGGGTGCAGACGGTATTCTGCCTTTTGTCAAGTTGTGCGAAGCCAACGGCAGAGGTATTTTCTCTTTGGTCAAAACTTCCAATAAATCTTCCGGACAGCTCCAGGATCTGAAGACGGAAAGCGGTCTTACCATCAGCGAAACCGTTGCTACGTTGGTAGATGAATGGGGTGCTTCTTGCGTAGGCAAGATGGGTTATTCTTCCGTAGGCGCCGTTGTAGGTGCTACGTATCCGGAAGAAGCGGAGAATCTTCGTAAGAAAATGCCTCGCGCCATCATTTTGGTGCCCGGTTACGGCGCACAAGGCGGCGATGCACGCTCTGTATCCGTGAACTTTAACAAAGACGGTTTAGGCGCCATTGTAAACGCATCTCGCAGCATTATGTACGCTTACAAAGCGGACAAGCGTGCCGGCAAGTTTACGGAAGAACAGTACGCATTAGCGGCTCGGGATGAGGCGGCTGAAATGAGCAAAGCGATTATGGCGGCGATTTCCTAAGAAAGGGATTTAGGTAAGATGGAGTATAATTTAACCATTGTTAAGACGGAACATTTACTTCCCAATATTGTATCCATGCTGCTGGATATTACGGAGGTTTCTGAGGAAATTCTTCCAGGACAGTTCTTCCAGGTTACTTGCGGCGGCGATACGTATTTACGGCGTCCCATCAGTGTTTGTGACGTAACCGAGTATGAAGGGACCAAGGTGCTTCGCCTTGTGCTGGAAGTAAAGGGAAAGGGCACCCATTTGTTGGCAGAGAAGAAAGTCGGGGACGTGCTGTGCGTCCTTGGACCTTTCGGCAGAGGCTTTAATTTAAACGACGTTGCGAAAGCAGATTTGATCGGCGGTGGTTTGGGTGTTTGTCCTTTGCTGTATTTAACTCGTGCGTTGGTTCAAAAGGGCGTGGAAACCTGTGTGTTCGTAGGTTTCAGAAATCAGGCGGCCATCTTCCTTACAGAAGATTTCAAGGCTTTAGGTGCCCACGTGGTTGTTTCTACGGATGACGGCAGTTTTGGCGAAGCCGGCTATGCTATTCAGGTCTATAAGAACCATTTTACCGAGAAACCGGATATGCTCTATACCTGCGGCCCGCAAGTGATGATGAACACGGTAGTGGCATTTGCGGACGAACAGGAAATTTTATATCAGGAATCCAGAGAAGAACGGATGGGCTGCGGCTTCGGCGCTTGCCTGGTTTGCGCTTGCAAGATGCAAGACGATTCTATGGGACACGTTTGTAAAGACGGTCCCGTGTTCGGAACCGGTATGCTCAGCGTAGGGGGGAAGGTGGCACATCATGGCTGATTTGAATTTATCGGTAGATATTGGCGGATTGAAACTTCACTCTCCGGTGATCGCGGCTTCCGGCACCTTTGGCTTTGGCCACGAATTTGAGCCTTATGCGGACTTAAACCGTTTGGGCGGCATTTCGGTAAAAGGTCTTACGTTGAAACCCAGACAAGGCAATCCGGCCCCTCGTATTGCGGAAACTGCAGGGGGTATCTTAAACAGTGTAGGGTTGCAGAATCCCGGCGTGGAAGCGTTCATTGAGAAAGAAATTCCTTATTTGAGACAGTTTAAGACCAAGATTATTGCGAACTTAGCCGGCTCTTGCGAAGATGATTACGTACAGGCTGCAGCGCTTTTGAATGAAGCGGACGTGGATGCGGTGGAGCTGAACGTTTCTTGCCCCAACGTGAAAGCGGGTTGCGCAGCATTCGGTCAAGACCCTGTTGCTTTGGAAGGTTTAGTGAAAGCGGTGCGGAAAGTGCTTCCTGCCAAGCCTTTGATTATTAAACTGACCCCCAACGTTACCAGCATTGCGGAAACTGCCCGTGCTGCCGTTTCCGGCGGTGCAGACGCAGTATCGCTGATTAACACCCTCCTTGGGATGAAAATTGATGCAAGACGCATGCGCCCCGTACTTGCCAACGTAACCGGCGGTATGTCCGGCCCTTGTGTAAAGCCCGTAGCCCTTCGTATGGTCTATGAGGTGTCTAAGGCCGTTAACGTGCCTATTATCGGTATGGGCGGCATTGAAACAGGCGAAGATGCGGCAGAATTTATCTTAGCAGGTGCATCTGCCGTGCAAGTGGGAACCGCAAATTTAGTTCATCCCAATGCGGTAACTAAGGTGGAAGATGGTTTGATTCAGTACATGCAAGATATGAAATTCACTTCTATTGCAGATTTCCGTGGGAAATTGCAGATTGGTTAAGAGAGGAGACTTTGGATTATGAAGAAAGATAAGTTGGTTGAAATGCTGTATCAGACGGAGGCTTTCAAAGTAGCCCCTGCTGACAAACCTTTTTGGTACACGTCGGGTAAATTGGGACCTTTTTACATCAATACCCACTATTTGTACGGGTCCGGAAAGGCTGCAGAAGATTTGCTGGCGAAGATTGACAGCACCAAAGCGGGTATTGCAGACGAAACTTCGATGCAGAAGGCGATGACCGCCATGCTTTTGGAAGAAACCATGAAGACGTACAAAGAGAATGACGTTTATCATCAATTGATCGATGGCTTGGTGGCAGAAATTCGTAACACCATGGATTTGGACGAGATTGACTTTATTTCCGGCGGCGAGCGTCGCGACTGGTTCTTCTCCATTCCTTGCGCTCAAATTTTGAAGAAGCCCCATTTGACGCTGTTTAAGGACGGTGGCGCTGTGATCGGCTACGGTGACACCATGATGCCCGTAGGAGACGACAGTTTGGGCGGCGCAGTTTGCCTGCACATTGCAGACCTTGTTACGGAGGCTTCCAGCTACGTGCGCGCTTGGATTCCTTTTATCGAGCGTATCGGCGGCGTGATGAAAGATACGTTTGCCATCGTAGACAGACGCCAGGGTGGCGGCGAGATTCTGCGTAAAATGAACGTGAATCTGCATACGATGATGGCGGTAGAGGAAAGCTTCTTCTTGAAAGCGTTTGATTTGAAGTTTATTGACGAAGGACAACTTGCCCAGCTTCAGGCCTATGAGAAGAATCCGGATGCTGCTATGAAGACGTTCTTTAAGGAACACCCGGATTTCTTAGAGAAGACTTTGGCGGCTGACCCCGCTTATGGCGGAGAAAAAGCCAAGAAACGGGCAGAACTTTGCGTAGAAAAAGGATTTCATTTGCCCGCTTAATCCCGCTTAATTAAGAACGGGAAGATGCTTTTAATGCGAAACTTCCCAGTACTGCAACAATGGATGCAACACTTAGGAGCAAGATACTGTCAGGGTGTCTTGCTCCGATTTCTTCTGCGTAGAACAGGAAGCAGGCTGCGAACAAAGACAGAAACGTCATTAACAGATAACAAATATTTTGTTTCATTTGATTCGCCTCCTTACAGATAGTTTGGCAAAGCAGAAAGGAAATTATACAATCTTGCACGGAAACTTGCTTTCGTTTATAATAAAACAAATGAAAAGAAGGGAGTAGAACCGCTATGCTAACCATCGGTTGTCATCTTTCAAATTCAAAAGGATACGTCAATATGTGCAAAGAAGCACTGTCTATTGATGCAAATACGTTTCAATTTTTTACCCGGAATCCAAGAGGCGGCCAGGCGAAAGCCATTGACCCCGAAGACGCGGCTCGCTGTAGGGAGATGATGGCAGAACACCAATTCGGAAAGATCTTAGCTCACGCCCCCTATACCTTAAACCCTTGCGCAGAGAAGCAATACGTGCGGGAGTTTACCTGGAATACCATGGCAGACGACCTTGTCCGTATGGAAAGCACTCCGGGCAACTTATATAATTTTCACCCGGGCAGCCACGTAGGGCAGGGGATTGAAAAGGGCATTGAACTGATTACAGCCTGTTTGAATGACATTTTGAAACCGGAACAAACCACCACGGTACTTTTGGAGACTATGTCCGGTAAAGGCAGCGAAGTGGGCGGCCGTTTTGAGGAAATTGCAGCGATTATTCAAGGCAGCGAACTGGGCGACCATTTGGGTGTTTGCCTGGATACTTGCCACGTGTATGATGCCGGCTATGATATTGTACAGAATTTAGACGGCGTGCTGGAAGAATTTGACAAAGTAATAGGCTTGGAACGTCTGAAAGCCATTCATATTAACGACAGCAAGAATCCCTTCCAAAGCCATAAGGACCGCCATGAAAAGATTGGAGAGGGGTCTATTGGAATTGAAGCTTTCTCTCGGATTATCAATCATCCTGCATTGCGGAATTTGCCCTTCTTCTTGGAAACCCCTAATGAATTAGACGGCTATGGAGATGAAATTCGCAGGTTGAGAGGACTTTACGTATGATTCGGTACGATTTCGGCGATTCCCGCGTCCGTTGCGGTTTCACAACGCGGGAAGGGGGCGTATCGCCTTTTCCGGTGCATGCTATGAATATGAGTTTCACCCGAGAGCCGAGTACGGCGAACGTATTGGAAAATTACCGCCGCGCAGCCGTGGAATTAGGCGTGGATTTTGAGGGGATGACCGGGGTGAAACAAGTTCACGGCCGGGACGTGTTGTTGGTGACCGGGGAGAACGTAGGATTGAATAAAAATGGCAATTACGATGCCATGATCACTCAAACACCGGGGATTACCCTTTGTACGGTGCATGCGGATTGCACCCCGATATTTTTGTATGACCCCAAGCATTGCGCCGTGGCGGCCATTCATTCCGGCTGGCGCAGCACGGTTTTGAAAATTGCAAAAGAAACTGTGGAAGCTATGGAGAAACATTTTGGGACGTGTCCCCGGGATTTGCAAGCCGTGATTGGACCGGCAATCCATATCGATGCCTTCGAGGTGGATGCAGACGTTTATACAGCGTTTGGCGAGGCTTTTCCATGTTTGATCGATGATCCTGCGTTATGCCGGAGAGCATCGGTTAAATGGCATTTATCCGTTCCCGGTTTTGTATATCATACGCTCATAGAAAGCGGTGTGCATCAAATTTATTGGGATCATCGTTGTACGTTTCAAAATGAACAGCTTTTCTTCTCCCATCGCAGAGACCGAGGTACAACGGGCGCGATGGCGGGCATCATCGGAATTCTCTGATTTGAATGTGGGCGGTATGTTAAATGGCTTGGAAAAGATATTTACATACCGCAAAATGCGTTTTTACATACTTCTTAGCGTGTAATTTGCAAAAAGTAACGATGTCCAGTATAATGTTGGATTAAGGAGGCGGGTTATGAAGAAACCGGCGGTTGTAAGAGCAATGATTTATACTGCAATTTCTATTGGATTGGTGCTTTTGGATCAATTTACTAAATGGCTGATTACAATAACCATTCCCTATGGCAGTTTTGTATCTGTCATCGGTGATTTTTTCTCTATTTCCCACGTACTGAACACCGGCGCCGCTTGGGGCGTTTTGTCGGATTACACATGGTTGCTTTCCTGCGTCACGTTTGTAGCGTGCCTGATTTTGTGTTATTTGATTGCCGTATCTACCCATAAATGGTTTACGGCGTCTTATATTATGATTTTAAGTGGTGCCTTAGGCAATTTAGTAGACCGAATTTTTCGGGGAGAAGTGGTGGACTTCTTGAGCTTCCGCTTTGGCACTTATGATTTTCCCAGTTTCAACGTGGCAGATATTTGTATTACTTGCGGTTGTATATTGCTGATGATTTTGGTGATACTTCCTTCCAAGAAAGACAAGCCCTTGTTTAAGCAGGGCAGTTTGGCGGCGCGCTTTTTAACGTCGGAGAAGAAATCGGAGGATTCAGATGCCTCTGTACAATGATTGTTTGGAAGACGAAGAACTGATCGCAAAAGCGCAAACCGATTTTACCCGGTTAGATGCGTTGCTGCCTGTTTTGTTTCCCGATGCCATTCCCAGCCGAAGCCGTGCTTGCAAATTGATTGAAGCCGGGCGGGTTTGGGTGAATGACAAATTAGGCAAGGCCAGCGGAAAGGGTAAAATGGGGGATGAAATTCGCATTTTACTTCCGCCACCGGAACCTACCCAAGCAGAGCCGGAAGCGATTCCTTTGAATATCGTCTATGAAGATCATACGTTGATTGTGATCAATAAACCCAGGGGGATGGTGGTCCATCCGGCTGCCGGGAATCCTACGGGAACGTTGGTCAACGGACTTTTGTACCACTGTAAAGATTTATCCGCCGTTGGCGGAGTAGTTCGTCCCGGCATCGTACACCGCATTGACAAAGACACCACGGGACTTTTGGTAGTGGCAAAAGATGATCAAACCCATTTGGCTTTGTCGGAACAACTAAAGGACCATTCTATGCACCGCATTTACGTAGCGGTGGTAGAGGGGATTGTGAAAGACGACGTAGGTACCGTTTGCGCGGGAATCGGGCGAAGCCAGAAAGACCGGAAGAAAATGTGCGTTACGGATAAGGGGAGAGCGGCGACCACCCATTTTACCGTGCTGGAACGGAATTATCAAAGCCGCACCACCTTGATTCAGTGCCGTCTGGAAACGGGCCGCACCCACCAAATTCGCGTGCACATGGCCTACGTGGGACATCCCGTTGTAGGAGATCCCGTATACGGAATTAAAAATGCACGGGGCATAGAGGGTCAAGCCCTCCACGCAATGAAACTGATCTTGGTACATCCGAACACCCAGGAGCGTATGACCTTTGAAGCACCGGTGCCGGAAGATTTCAAACGATTGCTCAAAACGTGCCATTTGGAAGGAGAGGGGATTTTGTTATGAAGAAAGTCAGCATTATCGTGCCTTGTTACAATGAACAGGAATCGCTGCCTTATTTCTGGCAGGCGATTTCAGAGGTGGCAGAGAAACTTTCACAATACACTTTTGAATTTATTTTCGTAGATGACGGATCTCGGGACGAGACCCTTTCGGTGCTGCGTGCGATGGCGGCAGAAGATGCCCGTATTCGTTATTTGTCCTTTTCCAGAAATTTCGGAAAAGAGGCGGCTATGTTTGCAGGTCTTGAAGCCAGCCGCGGAGATTACGTTGCCATTATGGATGCGGATTTACAGGATCCCCCTGCTTTGATCCCGGAAATGCTGGACACCTTGGAACGTGAACCTTATGACTGCGTAGCGACCCGCAGAGTGGATCGGAAAGGGGAGCCGCCCATTCGCTCTTTCTTTGCAAGACAATTTTACAAGTTGATGCATAAAATCAGCAAAACGGACATTGTGGACGGTGCCCGAGATTTTAGGCTGATGAAGCGTAAAATGGTGGATTCGATTCTATCCTTGAAGGAATACAACCGTTTTTCAAAAGGCATTTTCGGCTGGGTTGGCTACCGAACCAAGTGGCTGGAATATGAGAACGTGGCAAGAGCCCACGGGGAAACCAAGTGGTCCTTCTGGAAATTGCTGTTCTATTCTGTAGACGGTATCGTGGCTTTCTCTACAGTTCCTTTGGCGATTTCCTCTATTTTGGGCATCGTTTTTTGCTTCTTGTCTTTTGCGGCTTTGATTTTCGTGTTTGTGCGCCAGTTGATATGGCCGGATTCTTCTGCCTACGGTTGGCCCAGTGCTATGTGTATTTTGTTCTTTATCAGCGGTATTCAACTGTTTTTCATGGGTGTTTTGGGTCAATATTTGGCAAAAACCTACTTGGAAGTAAAGAAACGCCCGATTTATATCGTAGGGGAGACGGAAGCGGATCTTACAGATTTGCCTCAAACGCCTTCCATTCCGGAGGATACGGTGCCGTCAGATGCAAAGGCTCCTTCGAAATCGGATGGGTGAAAGAAACCTCTCTTGCGTGGAGGGCTTGATGTGATAAATGACACGGAAGATCCGGCAGCTCATCTGCCGGGTTGTTTTGTATACCGTATAGGGTATCGCCCACTAAGGGAAAATGGCTGTATTTGCAGTGTACCCGAATTTGGTGAGTTCTGCCGGTTTCTAAGCGAAATTCCAATTTTGATACGGGGAGTTTGGCGCTTACGGACAGCACTTTGTAATGGGTTACGGCGGGCATGCCTTGGGGTGCAACTTCCCGCTCCATAATGCTGCCTTCTTTTCGCTGAATAGGGAGGGTAATCGTTCCTGCGTGTCCTTCTTGGCTGGTTTCCGGAATTAAATCGTTGCGCACGTATCCGTGGTAAATTTTGCGGAACGTGCCGTCTTGGGCTTGTCTTCTTAAATGCTCTTGTACGTAGCCGTTTCGGGCAATTAAAATGATACCGGAAGTGCCCACGTCTAAACGGCTGACAAAATGAAGTCCGGATTGAATTTGTGCTTTCGACCAATACCCTACCAATGCATTGGCAAGCGTACCGCTTTGATGGAAAACCGTAGGGTGTACCACCATGCCGGCAGGCTTGTTGATTGCCAGTAAACTGTCGTCTTCATAGAGGATTTCCAGCGGGATTTCTTCTCCGGAAATATCCGGAAGGACTTCGCCTTTGTTCATATCTAAAGTGATTCGGTCTTTCTCCCGCACTTTGGTGCCTACCCGCACCGGAATGCCGTTCAGCAGAATGCCGTTCCGGTTCTTGAGAGCACGGATGGTGCCGGCGTAGAGGGATAAAGGGGTGTGGAGAATCTCTGAAATCATACGACCTTCATCGGTTTTCTTGCAAACGTAGGTGATGACAGACGGCATTTGAAACTCCTTTCCTCGGGTAAAAATCTTGTGTAGAATACCACATCTATGGGTCTTGCGTCAATTGGGTGTTTGCGATATAATAAAAATGATTTATATGAAATCATTTTTGTACGAAAGAAAAGGGCGACGAGTATGCAGAACAAATTTTATCAATTCATGCAAGCTGAATACGGCATTTCACCGGATTTATGCAGGCTTTGCGACGAAATAGAACAACAATTAGAACCACAATTTGCAAAGATACGGGAAATCCGGGATTACAATCAACTTCGGGTGCTTCGTGCTATGCAGCAAAACGGTTTATCAGATCGCCATTTTAATTTTTCGACCGGCTATGGCTACGATGATATCGGCCGGGATATTTTGGACCGTATTTATGCGGACGTATTCCACTGTGAAGATGCTTTAGTGCGCAGTCAGATTATTTCCGGCACACAGGCGTTAGCCGTTTGTATGTTCGGTATTTTACGCCCCGGAGATACCGTGGTGGCAGTCACCGGAAAGCCCTACGACACCTTAGAAAAAGTGATCGGTATTCGAGGCGAGGCGGGGCAAGGATCGCTGAAAGATTTCGGGGTACGGTATAAGCAAGTGGATTTGCTCCCCGGCGGTGTTCCGGATTATGAAGGTATTCGAAAGGCGATTGGCCCGGATACCAAAATGGCCATTTTACAACGGTCCCGGGGTTACGACTATCGGGAAGCCCTTTCCATTGAAACCATTGAGAAAGTCATTGCGGCGGTGAAGGAAGTGAACCCGGACACGGTCGTTATGTGTGATAACTGGTACGGCGAATTTGTGTGCGACCGTGAACCTACGGACGTAGGTGCGGATTTGATCGTGGGTTCTTTGATTAAAAATCCCGGCGGCGGTCTGGCACAAATCGGTGGCTATATTGCAGGCAAGAAAGCATACGTAGAAATGTGTGCCTCTCGTTTGACGGCGCCGGGTCTTGGCAAACACGTAGGCGCGTCATTGGGCACGTCTCGGGCAATGCTGCAAGGATTCTATATGGCGCCCCACACGGTGGCAGAATGCTTGCAAGGTGCTGTGTTTACGGCAGCTTTGTTTGAGCGTTTGGGTTTTGATACGTCCCCTAAGGCGGATAGTCCACGCTCGGATATTATTCAAGCGGTTCGTTTTGAAGATGGAAAGAAGTTAGAGGCGTTTTGCCAGATGATTCAAGCTGCAGCGCCGGTGGATTCTTTCGTAGTGCCGGAGGCTTGGGATATGCCCGGATACGAGGCACAGGTGATTATGGCGGCAGGTGCTTTCGTGCAAGGTTCTTCTATTGAACTTTCCGCAGACGGCCCTATGATTCCGCCTTACATTGCCTTTATGCAAGGTGGGCTTACGTATGCCAACGTAAAGCTGGCGGCGTTGATGGCGGCCGGCAAATTATTGGGTCAATAAGAAAGGGGGACACGGATGAGCGACGAAAAACATCCAAATCAGGAAAAACGAAAACTTGTCCGTGTCAATGGACGAGAACGGCAGCGACGCGTATACGATAGCTATGGACACGAAATTGAAGAGCCGGTTCGTAAGGCGACGTCAGCAGAGAAATCTCCGACCGGGGAAGAAACCCGTGAACGTAAACGCGTTCATCGCAGTCATACGGAGGAAGTGCGAAGAAATCTTGAAGCGGAAAGTACGCCTTCTGCGGAACAAGATCCTTTGGACGATTCCCACATTTACGGAGACGTACCCATTCGGAGTTCCTTTGTACGGGAAGATAAACTTCGTTCCTACCAAAATCGCCAGATACAACGCAAACAAGCGAAGAAAAGAACCCTTTTTACAGCCATGCGCGTGGGAATCTTTTTGCTGTGTATTGGGATACTGGTGCTGGTCGTGTTGTTGAGCGGTCGCGTAGGCAAACAAATCAACACACAGTACGTCCAAAGAGGGTCTATTGATAATGCTGTGAAAGGCAATGTTTCATTTCTGCGAAACGAAATCCCCGTTACGACCGGTAAGAGCGGCACTTTTGTGCCCTACGTGAAAGAAGGGGACCGTGTGTCGAAAGATTCCCTGATCGGATACGTGATTCAACCCGGCTACGAAACACAACTTTCCAAGCTTCGTGAGGTGGAAAGTAAATTGATTGCCGCCCAGCAAGCTATGTCCTACGTAAGTGGTGCCAAAACACCGGAACTGCTTGCGGTGGAGGAAGCCATTGAACAAGCATTCAGCCAACTTTCCGAAATGGCAACTTTGGGCAACATTACGGGGTATGACGCTTGTGCGAAAGAGTTAAATGCGCTGTATCAGGAGAAGAATGACCTGCTGATGAATATGGAAACAACGGATTCTTATTTGTCCGGTCTTCAACAGGAACGCAATCAAATTCTTGGACAAATTCAATCTTCTATGTTCTCTATTATTGCACCGGAATCCGGTATTGTGTCCTTCTACGTTGATGGCAAAGAACATGTGGTGGGTGCTGCGTGTGAAGCGCTACACAACCAAGTGGTAGTAACGGATTTTACGACGCCTTCTTCTTGCCGTATCGGCGACGCAGTATTGGATTTATTCCGTATTCCGGACAGCCGGTTGCATTCAATGACTGATTTGGCGGTTCGTCAGAATGATATCGTGGCGAGAGTTACACCGGACGTATCATATTACGCAACTATGGAAATCGAAACCACTGACGGACTTCAAATTACACCCGGAAATACCGTTACGGTACGCGCCGGTACGGGTACGTTATCCTTTGAAGCGGAAATTTGCGGCGTGTACAAAAGCGAAAGCAGCCTTATGTTGGTATTGTCCTGCAAGAAAGCACTGATGGCAACGGTTTCTCAGCGATCGGTACAGGGTGAAATTGTATTTACGCACACGGAAGGAATTAAAGTGCCTCTTCGCGCGCTTGCTGAATGGGATGAGGCCGGTGTGACCGCGAGACTTGCTGTGGTTCGGGCCGGCTACGTGGAGTATGTTTACGTGAACATTTTGGCAAAAGACCATGATTATGCAGTGATTAACAGCAAAGCGACCATGGACGATCAGGGGATTTCTGTTCGTGTAAACGATATCTACGTAGTGGAACATGAAAAAGTCAAGGAAGGACAGGCACTTTGAAATGAGTATTCGAGAAAATTTAGAGAACGTTCACGCGCGGATTCAAGCTGCTCTTTCAAAATCCGGAAGGCCCGCAGACGCTGTTACGTTGGTGGCAGTAAGCAAATACTCCACTGCCCAAGACGTTTTGGAAGCGGTGGCTTGCGGTCAACGGATTTTTGCGGAAAACCGGGTGCAACAACTGTTGGAAAAATGGGAAGCACTGAACGAATACAAAAAACAAGGTGTGGATATCCCTGAAATTACGTGGCATCTGATCGGTCATCTGCAAACGAACAAGGTGAAATACGTTGTGGGCAAAGTGGCGTTGATTCACTCTGTAGACAGTATTCGTTTGGCGGAGGAAATCAATCGCGTAGGGGAGAAGAAGGGCGTCGTGACCGATATTTTATTGGAAGTGAACGTGTCGGGAGAGGAAAGTAAAAGCGGTATTTCCCCGGAGGAAATTGACGATTTTGTAACGCAAATAGCTGCTTTTCAAAACGTTCGTCTGAAAGGTTTTATGACCATGGCACCCAAGGGGGCGGCGGAGCAAGAATTGCGAAAAATTTTTTCTTGCCTTTATGAAAAATTTATTGACAAAAAATGTACAATGGTGCATAATGTTGATATGACTTATTTATCGATGGGTATGAGTGCCGACTTTGAGATTGCCATTGAAGAAGGTGCGAATATGATTCGTGTAGGTCATGGCGTATTTTTATGATACGCGGGTAGGTTATACAAAAGAAATTGAGTTTACAAAAGATGAGGAGGATGCTGTCAATGGCTGATTTGAAAGCACGTTTGAAGAACTTTATCGGATTCTCGAACACTGCGGAGGATTACAATGTGTTTGATGATTATGACGATGAAGAAGAGGAAATGGTTCTTGAAAGTGACGAGTTTGACGTTACTACGAAGGATCAGTACGAGAGGGTTAGTGCCAAGAGTGCGGAAACGCGTACCACTGCTTCTGCCGGTGCTCGCAGTACGGAACGCTCCGGTGAGCGAGGCAAGGTTCTGAATATGGGAATGAATTCTTCCTTGCGCGTTGTTCTTTCCAAACCCACCGCATTTTCTAACTGTGAGGCAATTTGCTCTCATTTGAGAGGCCAGATGACCGTTGTACTGAACTTGGAATACGTATCGAATGCTGCAGATCGCAAGCGCATTTTTGATTTTGTTTCCGGTTGCTGTTTCGCATTGGATTGTACCATTCAGCGTGTGTCTGATTTGATTTACGTCATTGCACCTTCTCACGTAGACGTTTTTGCGGAGATTGGTGACGAGGAAGAAAACGCTGAGAAACCTTGCACAATCTTCTGAGAGCCGCAAGCGTAAGTTGATTAAATGAACCAAAACGCATACAAGGCAATTGCCGTGTCGTATGCGTTTTTTTCAAAGACAGAGGAAGAGATGACGAAAGAAACCGTGGCAAGACGCAATTCTAATAATAAGAAAAGTGGCAGCCTGCCATACCAAACGCTGCTTTATGCAGTTGGTGGCATATTGATCGCAGATTTGCTTGTGATGGCCCTTGCGTTGTTGGGAATCGGGGGAGAAACAGGACGCGTTTACCTGCAAACTGTATTGTTTCCCTTGGCGGCTTTTGTAGGAGGTTTCTTTTCTTTAGTGGCAACACGCCACGTGCTGGTTTGTTTGACATCCTCACTTGTAGTACATGCACTGCTGTACTGTATTGCTTTGGGCTTCAACGTGGGTATGTTTTTGTGGTTGCTGCTGTATATGATTAGCGGTTTTGTGGGCTTGTCTATTGCTTATATTGTGCTGACCCACAAATCCTGATTTGTGTATTGTCCGTATTAAACGGGTAAGATATAGAAAGAATTTAAGGAGGATTTGATTGTATGTCTAAGTATGCTGGAACACAAACAGAGAAGAATTTGGAGATTGCTTTTGCAGGTGAATCTCAGGCAAGAAATAAGTACACTTATTTCGCATCCGTTGCAAAGAAGGAAGGCTATGAGCAGATTTCTGCGCTTTTCCTGAAGACTGCAGACAATGAGAAAGAACACGCAAAGCTGTGGTTCAAAGAGTTGGAAGGATTGGGCGATACAGCTGCCAACCTGGCAAATGCCGCTGACGGTGAGAACTATGAGTGGACGGATATGTACGACGGTTTTGCCAAGACCGCCGAGGAAGAAGGCTTCACGGCACTGGCTGCCAAGTTCCGTTTGGTTGCTGCCGTTGAGAAGCACCATGAAGAGCGTTACCGTGCACTTCTTAAGAATGTTGAAACCGCTCAGGTATTTGAGAAGAGCGAAGTGAAGGTATGGGAGTGCCGGAACTGTGGCCATATCGTAGTTGGCACCAAGGCGCCGGTTGTATGTCCTACTTGCGCACATCCTCAAAGCTACTTTGAGATTCACGCAGAGAACTACTAAGATTTAAACCAAATAACTTGTACAAAGGGGCTGTCTCTTAACTACTCTTACTGTAGTTTTGAGACAGTCCTTTTCTGCGTCTTGAAAAATATTTTAAAAGTATGCTCTGTGCACAGGACTTTTGAAAATCCATATAGTACAATGACTTTGAGTTTATTTATATTTGCAAAGAAGAGGTGCACGGTATGATGAAAATTTTTTCAAAAGTATTATTTATGACGGCTTTAATCGTTGCCTTGTTTACAGGAAATATTGTCTTTGCGCAGGAAGATGCAGAAGCAGAGAAACTCTATACTAATGGCGCATATGTATTTACAGTAAACGATGATAAAGTGACGATTGTGGAAGCCTCAGAAAGCCTTGCAGGCAGTGTTGTGGTTCCTTCTAATATACAGGGGTTGGTGGTCACGGAAATCGGCGCAGAAGCCTTTGCTTTTTGTACACAAATAACAGAAGTTATTGTACCCAACACCGTTTCTGTCATTGGAGAACGAGCTTTCGCCAACTGCGTAGCGTTAAAGAATATCGTAATACCTACAAGTGTACGCTATGTTGGAAAAGGTGCCTTTCATGACTGCATTGCCTTTCACGATATTTGGTATCAGGGAACGGATTCCGCTGCCGGAAAGATCCATATAGACTCTAGTGATAATCAAATCTTTACACAAGCTAAATGGCATTACGATGCTTGTCTGGAAGCCCCTTCCTCTTGGAAGCATGTTTATAACAATGCGTTTGACAATCAATGCAATTTGTGTGGCGCTAACCGTACTGCATCTCATATTTGGATATGGGTTGCCCTCGTTGTGGGTATCTTGGTTGTGTGCCTTTGCGGTGCTGTTGCATACATATTGGCTCGAAAGAAGAAGTGAAACGGTTATAGGAGGCTACTATGTCCATCTTCAAATGTAAAATGTGCGGTGGCACGTTAGAAATTCAAAACAACGAAACGGTCGCTGTCTGTGAATATTGTGGCACCAAACAGACTTTGCCCCGTTTGGACGACGAGAAGCGGGCGAATCTGTACGACCGTGCCAACCATTTTCGTCGGAACAACGAATTTGATAAAGCCGCTGCGATCTATGAGCAAATCCTAAGCGAAGACGGGAAGGATGCAGAAGCCTATTGGTCTTTGGTACTTTGCCGCTACGGCATTGAATACGTAGAAGACCCTGCAACCCATAAGCGGGTGCCTACGGTCAACCGTGCCCAGTTTACGTCTATCTATGCGGATGCAGACTATCAGGCAGCTTTAGAACACGCAGACGGCTACCAAAGAACGGTTTACGAAGAAGAAGCCAAAGCCATTTATGAAATACAAAAGGGAATTTTGGCGATTTATCAGAAAGAAGAACCCTTCGACGTGTTTATCTGCTACAAAGAAACGGACAATAACGGCCGCAGAACGCCGGACTCGGTACTTGCCAATGATCTTTACCACCAACTCACCCAAGAAGGATTTAAAGTATTCTTCGCCCGTATTACGTTGGAAGATAAGTTAGGTTCTGCCTACGAGCCTTACATATTTGCCGCCTTAAATTCTGCCAAGGTTATGGTGGTACTGGGCACCAAACCGGAATACTTCAATGCGGTATGGGTCAAGAACGAGTGGAACCGTTTCTTGGCATTAACAAAAGACGGCAAGAAGACGTTAATTCCTGCGTACAAAGATATGGATCCCTACTATTTACCCCCGGAGTTTGCCAGCCTGCAAGCCCAGGATATGAGCAAACTGGGCTTCATGCAGGATTTGATTCGGGGAATTAAGAAGATTATGGGGGAGGAGACCCATACGAGTGTGAATTTCTCGAATGCTGATAGTGCGAATAGAATGCCGGAGCGGAATCCACTCTTAGATCGCGCTTTCCTTTTTGTTGAAGAGGGGAATTGGCATAGTGCCGGTGAATATTGCGAGAAAGTTTTAGATCAAAATCCTCGTGATGGTGAAGCGTATCTATGTAAGATGCTCATCGAACGAAAATTAAGTAAGCGCGAACAATTGGCAGAATGTGAACATTCGTTTGTAAACGATCTTAATTTCAAACGCGCAAAACAATATGGTAGTGCACTGCTTGTGGCAGAGTTGGATGGCTATACCACTGCAATAGAACGACGCAAGGAAGAGATTCGTAAAGAGAAAATCTATCAAAGTGGAATTCGACTTTTAAATAAGACTGGAACTGAGGTAATATTATCATCCGCCTTAGATACGTTCAAAAGTATTTCCGGCTACAAAGATGCAGATGCACTGGCAGTAAAATGTGAGCAAGAACTTCACTACATACAATGTGAGAAAGTATATCTAAATGCAGTAGCCTGTGCTAAGAACAAAAATGTGGAAAAGCAAACTGCGGCGATTGCTTTATTTGAGACGATTCGAAATTACAAAGATTCGGATGCGCGAATTATATCCTGTAACAGAGAAATCGATAAAATTAATGCAGAATCAGAACAAGTACGTTACAAACAAGTCTTAGCTGCAGAAGAACAGCATCGTGCTGTATGCTATCGTGAAGCGAGTACTGCATTGAAGAAAGCAGAGACTGAGGCAGCATGTAAGGAAATTCGTGCTGTATTTGTAAGTTTAGATGACTATAAGGATTCGCGCGATATGGTTCAACTGTGCGACACCAAGATTCAAGATTTAAGATACGGCCCGACGTATAGGCAAGCAATTGCCTACGGCAAAAGTAAAAATGTTCAGCAGTTGGAAGAGGCTATTGCACTACTTGAAACGATTCGAACTTACAAAGATGCGGAAAAACGAATTGATGAATATAAAACACGTATAGAAGAA
>JAGBGO010000013.1 GCA_017935905.1 Clostridia bacterium
AGAGAAATCCGGATGCTAAACTTTCACTTGATAGTTGTGGGAATTTCTTGTATGATTAAAACCTATTTGACGATGGAAGGAAGACGTGCGTATGGGTAAAGGCAATCGAAATACCGGACATTTTGTAGGCAAGCGTTTGCTCGCACTCGTTTTGCTTCTTTCTTTTACAGCATCCTTCCTGTATGTATCTGCTGCAACGGATGCTACACCGTACGTCCCCATTTTTGAAACCGGATTTGAACATTGCACCGAGAGTACGTACTATTCCCATTACGTTTCCGGTGGAGACTGGAATTATATTGCCCCCGCTTCGCAAATTCGGGGTGTCGGCAGTGGGCAAGCACTTTATGATCAACGTTCTATTCAAATTAAACAATGCGATTTGCGGTGGAATCAGTTTAAGGCAGAAGATCATAAACTTTGCGTTGCATTCACGTTCCAATTAGACAGCGATTTTAATCAAAAGATTCAGTTTATTCTTTCTACCCAGGATGCTTTGACCGATTTGGCACAAGAGGTGGGTATTCTGCTTGAAGTGACGGCAAATGCAAACGGAAATCCGGTTTTACAAGGATCCGACATGACCACGCTTGCGGAACTAAAGAAGAACGAGACGTATCACGTTGAAACGTTTGTGGACAGAAGCAGTAATATCATACAGATTTCATTGAACGGAAAGCGCTTGGATGCAACGTATCGGTATATTAGTGAAATCTATTTTATCGACGGACTGCGTGTTCTTTCCACAGTTGACGATTCCAAACGTGATGCCGGGTCGTGGATTTTGGACGGGTTGTCTGTTTCTACGCAAGCACGCACCTACGTCCAGGCCTATTCCGGGCAAGAACCGGGCAATCCGGTTTCAGTTACGGTGCCGGATGCCGAGAAAGAAGCTTTACGTGTGTATGTAAACGGTATTCAAATCGGTGTACAGAAGACCTACGCTTCTTCCCAAACCGTCTACGTTTCCGCAGAGCAATTTTTTAAGAGCATCAGCGTTCCGTACGAATTTGATAAAGAACAAAAATTATTAACGGTTTCCAATGATCGCGTGACCGCCAGGGTGTTTGTTCCCTCAAATACGGTGGAAATTAACGGAAGCACTGTTGAACTTGCCTATCCGGTACGTATGATTGATCAGGTCATTATGTTGCCGCCTCAGTTTATTAACGAGGTTTTTAACGCAAAAGTGTGGTGGGATCCCAGTGCGAATCTTCTTGTGATTACAACCGGTGCCTACAAGAACAACGATAAGTTGATGAAATTAGGCTCGGAGCTATATATGAATGGGGAACCCTATTATGCAGTTGGTGCCTACGTACCGGAACTGTTTCGCAGTGTAATGAAACGGTATTTGGACCCGGCGAACATTACCTCGTCGTCATGGACGGAAGAAGCAGCGTCCGAACTTCGTTCTTTGCAGGAACAGGGCGTCAATGCGATTCGTTTCTCTTGCAGTACGGACCTATTGCCGGATTTACTTTATGATGACGTCAGTATGGGTAAATATTTGGAAGCCATGGACGCGCTGCTAACTGTTTGTGACCAATATCATATTCAGGTGGTTCTGTGTTTTGATCTGTTATCCCCATGTTTTCTTGCAAAAGAGAATGCACCGCGTTACGGATGGCTTCAGAGTGATGAGAGTGTCATTGATTTAGTTTCTGATTCTTCCTCAAAATCCAGGAGTATCGTTACACGCTTTTTAGATAAATTTACGGCGCGATATAAAGATCGCAGTACCATTTTACTCTATGAACTTTCGGATAGAGGAAATTTATCCGCTGATACCGGAACGTTCTTGCAACATGCTACGTATTCCATTGGACAATTGGCTTCCTTCTACCAAGATTGTGTTGAAACGATTCGCAAAAGTGACCCCATGTGTATTGTCAGCAGTGGGGATGCGGCACCTTTGCTGTATCAATGGCAGTTATACACGTCTGTAATGGAAGGGGAGATTGCCGGGAATGCTTTTGTGGAGAAGTACGACAACGAAGCAACGCGTACTAAAGTGTTATGGATGCTCCACAGCTGTTTTGATATTGTTTCGGTGCAATTTGATGACGCGTATCTTCGGAAAATGGACGAATTTTATTTACGAGCAGGGATTCAAAGTTCTTCCGGCGAACTGCTGTGGTACCTTCGGACTGCCAACCGGTTTGATAAATCCTTATACAGTGGCCTATCCTACGGCAGCGAGGATATTGATACGGGGAATCATTTGCAAGATAATTCTATGGACAGTAATTTGTACAAAACTGTGCTTGCCGGTGTTCCGCTTTCTTTCTGGAAGAACATAACGCCGAAGGAAATGGCGCAAGGTACGCAACTGTTAACCGCTACGTATGCAGAGAATATTGTATCTGCCGAGAACACCAATCTTGTGTGGTTGAACGCTGCAGTAGACGTGTTTGATCCTGCAGGCGTTATTTCTAAAGATCATTTACAGGATGGACGCGGTACGTTGGATCGTTTTCTTCAGTTTGCAGTTGTGAGTGCTGTGCTGATTGTGTTTTCCGCGGTGATTGTTTTGACGTTTAAGAATAAGAGGGGCGTATGATATGACACCGGAACAAGTGATTCAAATAAAACCGCTGGTGCAAGCCTATATTGGTGACTGTGTATATGAACAGTACATACGGACGTATTTGATTTCAAAACCGTACAAGAACGTTCATGATTTACATAGAAAAGCAACTGCCTTTGTAAAGGCCGGTGCCCAGGCGGAAATTTTATTGCATTTGCAGGATGCACTTACGGAGAAAGAAAAGGATGTTGTCCGACGGGGGAGAAATGCACATCCTCACACCGTGCCCAAGAATGCGGATATTGGCCATTATCATTTGGCTACCGGATTTGAAGCATTGATTGGATATTTACATCTAACGGAAGATTTCCAACGCTTAGATTATATTTTACAAAAATCCGTAGAAATAGGAGAAGAATTGTATGGAGTCACGAGAGAATAATCAAGAAATTATATATGGTCGCAACAGCGTGATGGAGGCTTTGAAAGCGGGGACTTCTATCAATCGACTGATTTATGCAAATGGAGAAGGCACCGGATCTTTGAAAGTCATTCTTGGACTTGCGAAAGAGAAAGGGATTCTTACAGCGGCGCAAGATCGAAAGAAGTTGGATGAAATTTGTGGGAACCGCAATCACCAAGGGGTTGTGGCTTACATTGCTGCAGCTTCTTACGTGACACCGGATGAAATTCTTCAACTTGCAAAAGACAAAGGGGAACCGCCTTTTGTTGTGATTTTGGATGAAATTCAGGATCCTCACAATTTAGGTGCCATTTTACGGACTGCGGATGCGGTGGGCGCCCACGGTGTTATCATTCCAAAACACCGCGCAGTAGGTCTTACCGGGACAGTGGCGAAGACTTCTGCCGGAGCGCTACATCACGTGTTGGTTTCCCGAGTTACCAATATTCCGGCTACTTTGGATTATTTGAAAGAACAAGGGCTTTGGATTGCCGGCACGGATTTGTCCGGAACTATGCCATTCTATCAAGCGGATTTCAAGGGGCCGATTGGACTGGTGATTGGAAGTGAAGGTCACGGTATGGGGCAATTGACCTGTAAGAAGTGTGATTTTGTTGTTACCATTCCTATGTGCGGCCAGGTTACGTCTTTGAACGCATCTGTGGCAGCCGGTGTGGTTATGTATGAAATTTTCAAACAGCACAAAGGAGGCCGGTAATGACGGATGCATTGCTGAAAGAGGCGTTGAATCCACCCCAATATGAAGCAGCGACCACTGTAGAGGGGCCCGTGCTTGTGCTGGCCGGTGCCGGCAGTGGAAAGACGCGCGTGCTCACGTACCGAATTGCTTATTTGGTGGGGGCTTGCCACGTTATGCCTTATCATATATTAGCAATTACTTTTACCAACAAAGCGGCGCGGGAAATGCGAGAGCGTACAGAGCGGTTGCTGGGTGGTGACGTATCCGGTATGTGGTTACACACGTTTCATGCTGCTTGCGGCAAGATTCTTCGTGCCCATGGGGACAAATTAGGTTTTTCGAAAAATTTTGTTATTTATGATGATGCGGAAACATTGGCTGCCATTAAAGAAGTGCAACGCTGCTTGAATATTGATGAAAAATTTTTATCTGCAAGGGGCATTCGAAGCGTCATTGCCCATTGTAAAGACCAGATGCAGACACCGGAAATTTTTGCTAAGAACGTGTCAATGGACAACTACGAGGAACGTATGTATGCCCAAAGTTATCAATTATACCAGGAAATCCTTCGGGAAAATGACGCGATGGATTTCGATGATATGATTTTGATGACCATTAAATTGTTTAAGCAAGAGCCGGACGTGCTGGCGTATTATCAAAATAAATTTAAATACATTTTGGTTGACGAGTATCAAGATACAAACCGCGCTCAGTATGAATTTATCTCTTTGCTTGCGAAAGAACATCATAACTTGTGCGTCGTAGGCGACGATGATCAAAGCATTTATAGTTTCCGCGGTGCGGATATTTCCAATATTTTAAATTTTGAGAAAGAGTATCCGGAGACCAAGGTGGTGAAACTGGAGCAAAATTACCGTTCCACGCAGCCCATTTTGGATGTAGCAAACTGTGTTATTGCCAACAACCGAGGACGAAAGGGGAAGAAATTGTGGACAGATCAAACCGACGGTTCACTGCCTAAGCGTTACGTGGCTGAAAGCCAATATGAGGAGTCCTATTATATTGCCCGGGAAATCCGTCGTTTGGTGGATTCCGGAGACTATTCTTATAAAGATATGGCTGTTCTGTACCGTGCCAATGCACTTTCTAATGCGGTTGAAAGTGCTTTGCTTCGAGATGGTATGCCATATCGGGTTTACGGCGGCATGAAGTTCTTTGATCGAAAGGAAATAAAAGACTTAATTGCTTATTTGCGTGTTTTCAATAACCCTTCCGACGAACTTGCACTAAAGCGCATTGTGAACGTACCGAAACGAGGAATTGGTGATACCACGGTTAGCTATGCGTCGGATATTGCCCACACGGAAGGCGTTTCCCTTTTTGAAGTGCTGAGCAGTGCGGATCGTTATCCCAAATTATCTCGTGCGGCGTCTAAGATGCAGGCTTTTGCAGCTTCGTTTATGGAGTTAATGTTCAAACAAGATGAAATGACGTTAACGGAGTTTGTAGAGGCTGTATTGGACGGCACCGGTATGATTCGGGAATACGAGAAGGAACGGAACGTGGAAGCGGATGCCAAGATTGATAACTTGCGAGAATTTCTTTCCGTTACCAAAACTTATGAAGATGAGCAGATTGCACAAGGCAATATGCGTCCCACCTTATCGGAATTTTTGGAAAATGTATCTTTGAGCACGGATGCGGATCAGGACGCATCGGAGGGCGATAACAAAGTGACGCTGATGACTATTCACAGCGCTAAAGGTTTGGAATTCCCGGTTGTTTTTGTGATCGGCATGGAGGAAACTATTTTTCCGTCCACCAAATCTGAAGAATGCGACGGTGGCATTGCGGAAGAAAGACGGCTTTGCTACGTAGCCATTACCCGTGCCAGAGAACTGCTGTATTTGACCAACGCCAGATCTCGTATGTTGTATGGTCAGACCACCCACAATTTACCTTCTCGTTTCTTAGGAGAAATTCCCGATGAATATTTAGAAGGCAGTCCCAAAAGGCAGGAAAGAAGTGCTTATTCTTACACGCAAAGATCTTCGTTCTCCGGAAACGATGCCTTCTGGCAACGCGTACAGGTTCGGAATGAAGCCACGCGGCCGGCACCGAAACAAAAAGTGTGGGATTTTACGCGGCAAGAAACGCCCCAAGCAATTGCTTCCCGGGAAAACTATCTTACAGACTGTAACGTAGGGGATCGCGTGCGACATAAGAAGTTTGGGGATGGCACTGTTACCAAAATCTTAGGAGATGGGAAGAATAAGACGTTGGAAATCCATTTTGACGATCATGGCATGAAACGGTTGGTATTGCTTTATGCGAAGTTAATTTCCATATAGTCGCATAAATTGGAGAAAAACGACGGAAATGAAAGAAATGGTGATATATTTTTCTGTAATCACATATATATAGGTTTGTATTTTATGGTAAAAATGGTTATATTATACATCGTTGTTAGCACTCTTTCTTGTTGAGTGCTAAACACGGAAAGATAATAAATATTTTAAGAATAAAAGGAGGAATTTATTATGACGATTAAACCACTGGGTGATAAGGTCGTAATTAAAATGATGGAAACAGAGGAAACCACAAAGAGCGGTATCGTTCTTCCCGGTTCCGCTAAGGAAAAGCCACAAATTGCAGAGGTTGTTGCTGTTGGCCCC
>JAGBGO010000014.1 GCA_017935905.1 Clostridia bacterium
GAAAAGGATGAAAACCATTATCATAGGCGGAGTTGCAGGCGGTGCAACGGCGGCGGCGCGGCTGCGCAGACTGGATGAAAAAGCCGAAATTATTGTTTTAGAACGCGGTGAATACGTGTCCTTTGCCAATTGCGGTTTGCCGTATTATATCGGAGGCGTCATCACCGACCGCGAGGACTTGACGCTCCAAACACCCGAAAGCTTTAAGGCGCGTTTTAATATTGACGTCAGAGTATTAAACGAAGCGGCAAAAATCAATCCTGATACCAAAACCGTTACCGTCAAAAATCTTCGCACAGGCGAGACTTATGAAGAAACCTACGATAATCTCATTTTGTCTATGGGCGCCGAGCCGATACGGCCGAACATAGATGGCGCTGACGGCAGTAACGTTTTTACCCTTCGCAACATTCCCGACACCTTAAGAATCAAACGCTTTATTGACACCGCAAAGCCGCGCTCGGCTGTGGTGATCGGCGGTGGATATATCGGCGTCGAGATGGCGGAAAATTTGGTCGAAGCAGGGCTAAAGGTTTCTATCGTAGAGCTTGCCGACCACCTGATCGCGCCTCTCGATTTTGATATGGCGGCGGACGTCCATCGCTATATCAAATCCAAAGGCATTGATCTGCACTTGAATAACGGCGTAAAAGCGATTCACGGAAATACCGTCGTTTTGCAAAACGGTGAAATCGCCGCCGATATGATCATTATGTCGGTGGGTGTCCGCCCCGAAACCGCCATCGCGAAAGACGCGGGAATAGAACTAAACCAACGCGGAAGCATTGTTGTCAACAACAAAATGCAAACCAGCCTTCCGAATATTTATGCCGTGGGCGATGGGGTAGAGGTGGAGGATTTCATCACGAAGAAGCCTGCCTTTGTTCCCCTTGCAGGGCCTGCTAACAAGCAGGGCAGAATTGCGGCGGACAATATCGCAGGATACGAGAGCGTTTATACCGGCACGCAAGGCTCGGCGGTGCTTAAACTCTTTGATATGACCGTTGCTACCACGGGGCTTAATGAAAAGGCGGCTATGGCGGCAGGGATTGATTACGATAAGACCTACACCTATTCGGCCTCTCACGCCACTTATTATCCGGGCGCGGCACAGATGTCGATCAAAGCATTGTGGGATAAGAAAACGTTGAAGATGATCGGTGCGCAGATCGTCGGTTTTGACGGCGTGGACAAACGCATGGATGTGCTTGCTACCGCTATTCGTTTCGGTGCGAAGATCACCGACCTTACCACACTTGAACTTTGTTATGCGCCGCCTTTCGGCAGTGCAAAAGACCCTGTCAATATGCTGGGCTTTGTTGTTGAAAATATTGTCAGCGGAAAGCTGAAGCAGTTCTTCTGGCACGACGTGGAGAAAATTCCTCGTGACGGCAGTGTGTTCCTGCTCGACACCCGTACACCGTTTGAGGTGATGCAAGGCAAGATAGACGGCTTTGTCAATGTTCCGCTGGATGAACTGCGCGGGCGACTTGGCGAAATTCCCAAAGACAGACCGATTTACGTTCATTGCCATTCGGGACTCCGTTCCTACCTCGCTTGCCGAATACTGACAGGCAACGGCTACGATTGTTATAACCTTGCAGGCGGCTTCAGGCTTTATGAATCGGTCATCAATGAGCGCACCGTCTGATTGATCGGAACGACAGGGATCGGACCTGCCACATCCCGGTTCCAAAAAACTCAAAGAAATCCATTTTAGTACGCACCGAACTTACTACTCCATTCACTGAAGAAGAAACGAAATTCAAGGATTGGCTGAGGGGTCAGTGTTCTGATGACTTTGCCCTAAAACTGGAAATGCTCCTTTTCCTATTGTTTAAATATTAAATCTTTTTTTCTATATGAAAAAACGCAGTGCTGTTTTATCAATCCTTGTTTTAATTATCGCTTTATTATGTTATTTCAGCAAACCAATGGGGTTTGACCGGTTCTGTAATTGTGGTCAAATTTTCTTCGTTTTTTTAGATTTTCGCACAAAAATAATAAAAAAAACACAGCACTTTGCGCAAAAAATAATGTGAAAAGTGCTGTGCTTTTGGTCGGAATGACAGGGATCGAACCTGCGACATCCTGGTCCCAAATGCAGATAATTGCCTATTTTTATAAGTATTCTCTATTTTGTTTCCATATATTATGGTTTTTGATACTATATTGTCCGCTATTTCCATTTATTCCGTGTATTCTGTTTGTAGAACTGGTCAAAATTGTGGTCAAAAACCTGCATTTACATAGTCCTTGTGAAGATGACAATATCCTCAAAAGGGCTTATTTATTGATTCTATTGTAGCGTGGAAAAATAACTTTTTCAAGTCGATAGGATCAAAATATAGAGAAAGGAAAAGTAAAAATGTTATCAGCAATTATTGAAAATGGCGGTAACTCTCTGGTTATGAAGTTGCCCTGTAAATGGCGGACTATGGGAGAACAACTTGCTTCAATTGGAGTCATGTCACCGCAGCAAGTCCGATGTACGGATGAAGAAAATGAAGCAATCAAAGTAAAGCTTTATGGCAACAGCGAGTTTGAAAATAAACTCGCTTCTTTTGTTTCTCCGGACAACACTATGGTAGAGCAAGTCGATGCGTTAAATGCGAGGCTGTATCAATTTATTGATTCGACAAAAAATAATGGGTAAACTTCGAAAAGTTGTTCATATAAGAAATTTCATTATAAAAGTTGAGCCAAAATCATATATAAAATACGCAAAAAAATATTTTAATTTTTTGTAAAAGATGTTAACGTATAATCATAAGTTATTTAATTACAGAAACGGAGGACTAAAATGAAAAGATTACTAATTTTAATGGTTGTGTCTATTTTGTTGGCGGGAATTATTTTCCCTAGTGCGGTGTGTGCCACGGAGGATTCCTTGACGGAAATTGATTATGATCCAAACGCTATTACAATGTATACCTATGAAGAGAGTGGTGTACAACCTCTTTGGACTCCTGTCCCAGAGGGTGTTACGGATGGATCCTACCTACTCGATTGCTTAAATGATGGCGTGTACACTCGCCCCAGCTTTGCGCAAATTGAGTTTTTAGGTGTTCATTATTTAGAAACGGGTTATTTGAACAAAGCTTTCTATATTAGAATAGACTTGGGCAAGGTTTATGATTTGGACAAATTGTCTATCACATGGTTTACCAATCGCGGTGTGAATTATTGTGTGTATGGCAGTGAGGATGGAAGCGACTATAATTTTTTTGATGATCAGTCTGAAACAGAGGATGGAACGATGTATACAGAAAGTGTGTTTGACGAAGACGCACGTGCTCGGTATATTGAAATTGAAATTTTAGGATTAACCAGACATGATGATGGTTTGGGAGGAGAAAAGAATTTTTTTGCAATGTATGAAATAGATGTATACGGAACAGAAGCAGGGAAAAACCAACAGCAACTCCTACGAAAACGCCTTCTCCTACACCCACGAAAACTCCTCCGACTAAAGTAACGACAGCGCCTTCGGAAAATGAAGGTGGTAGTTCCATTCAAGAAGATAACAATGGATCTACCGAATTGATTGTTGGCATTGTTGTGGCTGCTGTTGTGGTAGTAGCGGGTATCGGTGTGTTTATTGTTATCAAAAAAAAACGCTCTAAATAATAGGTGATATTTATAGTATTTACGAATAATGTGCCAACAAAAAACTGATTTTGAAGTTTTTTGTTGGCACATTTTTCTTTATAGAAAACTGCTCGAATCTGTTAAGATAGTGGATGAACACATCTCCTGTTGTGCTTTCTAAACAGCTTACCCAAATCGGATGAAACTACAATCAATTTTTGCAAGGTATTTGACCGTCAAAGATTCTCCCTCGCAATTACCGGAGGATCCTAAATTAAAGTGTTCTGTAGTGATAAAAAGATGGTAAAACGGTAGTCTGCATGCGCTTTGCACAATTTCAAATTCTCCAAAATGTATAAGGCTTGCAGATGGGCGTAAGAAACAAATTGTTCTCCTTTATATTCAAAAGAACGTTTAAAACAACGTCGCCAGGTCAAATCGTGATGATTGGTTACAAATACGGGTAAATCTCGCTTGCTCATATAAAGATTGCCTCCTATGTAATTTAATCATAGCATTTTACACCGTAAAATGTTATAATGAATCAACTTAAAAATATCAATAATTTGTCCGAGGTTTTGTTATGCAAGAATACACTTATGAATATGAAGAAGAGGCTACCGCCAAGAATGATATTGATTTCTTTCTGCAGCATATTCAAACACCGGGGATTTTTACGCTCCCCCATTTACACTCGGCCATTGAAATATTGTGTTTTTGTCCGGCCAATTTCGGGTTGTCATTGAGAAACAAGCTTTTGTGGCGGAGAAAGGTGATACTGTTCTAATAAGGGCTAATACGGTGCATCAGATTGAAACGTTGGTTCCCGGACAGTTCTACGTATTAAAAATTAAACCCACCTTTGTGCTGGACTTATCCTTTGGAGATATGGGTTGTCGGCATCTTTTGCATTTTACCAATGCCCTTTCCGGAAAAATGCTATGGAAGGACAAGGGGTTGAATACGCTGTTTTATAATTTGAAAGTTGAAAGGGAAATCCAGCGTTTTGGATTTGATATGGCTATGAAGCATTCTGTGGCAGGTGTGCTCCTGACGATTCTTCGCGATGTGGCAGAATCTGCAGAAAAGCCTTTGCCAAAGCTTACGGACGTACATATTGTGCGACGCATCTATACAGTTGTGGATTACGTAAATCTTCATTATCAGCAAGATGTTACTGCCCAAAGCTGTGCGAAACAGGTGTATATGAGCTACAGCTATTTCTCTCGGTGTTTTCGACAAGTGATGGGGACCGGTTTCAAGGAGTACCTCAATAATGTGCGCATGAATCAAGCAGAGAAACTGTTGCTTTCCACGCATATGTCCATATCAGAAATTGCCTATGCTTGCGGATATAACCAGGCATCTTATTTTATTCTCACTTACAGAAATCTGAAAGGTGTGACACCGCTGGCATTTCGTAAAAAGAACATTTAATTAATCCCCTTGCTCCGTCGGCCATATACCAAATTCTCGTTTATAAGCAGAAGAGAAATATGCCTGACTGGAGAAGCCCAGTTTCTCCGCTACTTCTGTCACACTACGTCCCTCCCGCAGTAGTTCGGCGGCTGTGTTTAAACGCAAAATTACAAAATATTTATGAATTCCAAGGCCGGTATGCTTTTTGAAGATACGCTCTAATCCAGCTTTACTTACTGCACAATACTCTGCAATTTCATCCACAGACGGTTGGCGGGTCACTTGGCTGTTCATATAGTTTACTGCATTTTGAAAGATAATCGTTTGCGGTGTGATTGATTCACATCCCGTGCAACCAGCGGCAATTAAAGAAAGCATTAATTGATAATAATAGGTGATGACCATCTGCCCAAACGTGGGTATTTTGGAAAAATTAGGGAGAAAATCCCATAAACAGCGTTCATCGTCATATACTGTGTAGGCAGCCGTACGAAGGTAGTCTAATAAAGACTGCATGATTTTTTGTTGGTCTTCCGTTAACTTAAAAATCTTATCTTTGAAAACATCTGCAGAGGCGCCTTCTAAAGAGAATGGGGAAATCAATAAAGAAGCACGACCTTCGCTGATGACTTGTAATTTATGGAATTCTAATGGCTTGTGGAAAATAATATCTCCGGGTTCTAAATTATAAATGTGATTATCTGCAGTGGCGGAAATGGAACCGCAGATGACATATACAAATTCCCAGAAATTGTGTGTTTCTCCAATAAAGTCGTATTGATAGGGTGGTCGAAACTCAAATAATGAATGGATTTTGGGAATATGCAGTTGTTCTTGAATATCTTCGGTAGGCCATGTTACCATACTTTCTCGCCTCTCTTTTGCGTCAAAATCAAATAAAATTGAGCAGAAATAGAATTTATATTTTCCCATGATTCGTTTATTATAATAACATAAAGTTAGTAAGAGTATTTTAACAATTTGTTAATGTTGGTAGAAGGGATTGTGGTAAGATGATTCGTACGCGTAAGATTTTTTCATCATTTGCGTGTTTATTCTTGTTTTTTTGTTTGGCAATAAGTTCTGTAGGAAATGCAGCAGTTATTTGGGCCAGTGAGTCGGATACATCTTATGACGCGCAGAATTACACCTTGTCTCATTTGACGGCAACGGATGCCTTTGACAGAACGTTTCCGAATATCTCCGGCTACAAGCAGGATCGCTACGTAGGCATCTTCTATTTCCTGTGGCATGATGAGGAACGCCAAGACAAGGTTTACAATATGACAGACCTTTTGAAGACTGTGGGTGTTGATGAAATATTCAAATTAGGTAGTACCGTGATTCCCAACTGGACTACGATTTATTTCAATGAACCTCTATACGGTTATTATAGCAGTCAAGACGAGTGGGTTATGCGCAAGCACATTGAACAGTTTATTATGGCGGGTGTGGATTACCTTGTGATGGATTTCACCAATGCTCAAATTTATTGGGATGAATTATATTTGCTGATGGATCTGCTCCTGGAATACCAGAATGCCGGTTGGAAGGCACCGAAGGTAACGTTCTACGTAAATCTGGATGCGCAGACACTTACCCGTCGTCTTCAAATGAAGGTATATAAAAACGATAAATATAAAGATATCGTATTCTATGGGAACAGTACGAAACCCATGATTATATCTGTACCCCATGAACTTAGTGATGAATTGAACGCATACTTTGACGTGCGTATTTCTCAGTTCCACGAAGGTCGGTATCCCGCAGAAGATCTCTTCTACTATATGGAAGATACCCGGCCGCCTTTGAAAACAAATCAAAACGTTATGAACGTGTCCATCGCGCAAATGTCCGGCGGTGCTTTTGGCTACGCATTTAAAGCGATAGGCGGTGGCACACGGGATTCTTTTGGTCGTGGATGGTCTTCTGTCAACGCTCAGAATCACGACGTTCAAGCCATTATGCGAGGGGATAATTTCCAAGAAGAATGGGAATATGCTATTGAAACAGATCCGGAGAATATTTTTATAACCGGCTGGAACGAATGGATTGTATCCAAAATGCCGTATACGAATGCAGACGGTTCTTACAAGTATGATGTGGCGATTTTCTGGGATACTTTCAATACGGAATATTCCAGAGATGCGGAAATGACCAAGACACCTGCTTACGTGGTAGGCGAGGATGGGGAATACGTTGAAGAAGGCTACGGTGATAATTATTATCTGCTGATGGCTTCCAATATCCGTAAATATAAAGGTATTTCCGCAGAAGATTTCACACCGCCTGCCAAGATTTCTATTGATATAAACGGCGATTTAACCCAATGGGATGCCGTGCAGGAAAGTTACGTGGCAATTTCTACAGCCAAGACGGCACGAAATGCAAAGAGTACGGTGGAAGGCTTGGTTTACACCCAAGATGCGCCCAACAATTTTGTGAAAGAAGTAAAAGTGACCCACGATGACGACCACGTGTATTTCCTGATTGAAACGGATCAGGAAATTACCGCCCACCAAACCGGTGCAACCAATTGGATGAATTTATTTATCGGTGTGGAGGGCTCCAAGCAACCTGCGTGGGAAACGTTTAACTACGTACTGAATCGAACACCGGGCGAGAACGGCAAGACGTCTTTGGAACATTTTACCCAAGATGGTACTTACGAATTGGCTGCTACCGGAGAAGTTCCTTTCCGTGTGGATGGAAGATTTATGCAAATTGCCATTCCTAAAAGTGATTTGGGTATTTCCGGTGATGCATTCAGACTCACGTTCAAAGTAGCGGATTCTGTGGAGAAGGAAGGGGAAATCCTGGATTATTACGTATCCGGCGAGAGTTTCCCTATGGGAAGAACCGCCTATGTGTATGAGACCGTGGAACCTCAAGACCAAGATGGGAAGACACCGAAGGACAATAACCTTGTAGTCATTCTTGTGATTTGTGTTTCTTGTGTTGTCTTGATTGGGGCAGTTTTGATTGGCGTTATGGTAAAGAGAAAGCAGAATAGATAGGGAGTTTTTTAGGATGAAACGAATTGGGATTCTACTTGTTGTCTTATGTATAATGATGGGCTTGGTTGCATGTGGCGGAGATGAGACGGCGTCCACGCAGGTGCCTACAGCGTCTACGAGCGTTGCTACGTCCACGGCTTCCACCACGCCGACGCCTTCGAGCGCGCCTACACAGACCCCTGCTGCATCTGCAGAAGTATCTGAAATAGATGCACCGGTACCGGATGTTCTGGAGTTTGTAATTGACAGCACTGGTAAGGGTTCTAATAAGGTAGCAAATGGTCCCGCCGTTACAACGGTAGGAAACGGAAATGCTACCGGAATTGATGCGCATACGGGGATGCAAATTGTTTCCATCCCTAAAGGACAAGAGGGATACTACACAGTTTCTCTTCCTAGCTCTGCCTATTCTCAACTTATGGAGGGCTATTCTTTGGAAGCATATTTCATGATTCCGGAGTTTGATGCAAATTTACCGTTTGGAACAGACGGTCATGATGTCTTGGGCTGCGTGGAATGGGATGGAGGCTTTGGAATTACCAATCCCGAGGAAGGAGTTCTTAACTTCCAGCAGAGAATTACTTCTTGGCAGATGATTGACGTACAGGCGGAATACGAACACGGCGAGTGGGTTCATGTGGTCATGACCTATAACGGGAAAGATACCGTGACAATCTACTTAGACGGCGTTTGGGAGAATATGGTGCTTCTTGACTATGGTATCAATGAGTTAGTTCCAGGCGTAGACTTTTTTGCCATCGGCGGCAATTCTGTGCCTGCGGATGTGGCACCGGAAATGATTGGCTGCGGCTGCGGTGTATCGGTTGGTCTTTGTAATATTTATTCTTGGGAGCTTTCTGAAGATGAAGTGGCGGATGTTTACGCGGCTCATGTGGAATATTTATTGAAATAAAAGGGGAGGTATTTATGAAGAAAATTAGTTTGTTTATTCTAGCTGTCGCTATGTTGTTAACTGGTATCTTGGTTCCGGTATCTGCAACAGAACCTGAATTGGCAGCGCCGGATTTACTGGAATTGGTTTTGCCAAGTGGGAACAATAAGGTAACAAATGGTCCCAGTATTACAACCACCGGGGCACCTACCATTACAGAGGATCCCGCTACGGGCATTCCTATGGCGAGTGTAGATGCCTCTAATTACTATACTGCAATGATGTATTTTGATAATAACACGTCAAATACTCCGAATACTTCTTTCGGTAACTTTGTGGATTCGTTGTCTTTGGAAGTGTATTTCACAATCCCAGAAGATATTTCTTCTACTGTTTCTGTGGCTTCTTTCATGGGCTGGAACGGAGGTCTTAGTTTGCAGGTGGCAAAGAATGGTTGGGACTATGCCCTTCAGGGTGTATGGACTGCCGCCGGGAATATAGTAGGCAATGTCCCCGTGGTACCCGGAATGACCTATCATGCAATTATGACATGGAAGCAGGAAGGGGATGCAAACACAATTCAACTTTATGTAGACGGCGAATTGAAGGCTACCGGTGAGGGGACCGGAGGCTTTATGACCGAAGGCGCTGCAGGTGATAGAACTTTCGTGGCAGGGAATAGTATGGGCGGCAAGATTGGTATTTGCAATTTGTATTACAGTGCGTTGGATGCATCTCAAGCAAAAGCGGTTTACAAAGCGCGTATTGGAAGCAAAATGAAGGCGCCTACACCGGATTTATTCCAATTGGTATTGGCAGATGGCAGTAATAAAGTTACAGCCGGTCCTGTTGTTACTACAAACGGTACACCGGTCATTACCCAGGATACAGTTACCGGTATGGATATGGCAACCGTGAATAGCAGCAATTATTATTCTGCCGGGATGTATTTTGATAACAATGCATCCAATACACCGAACACGAAGCTTGGTGACTTAAGCAATTCTTTCTCTATGGAGGCGTATGTTATACTGCCGGAAACCGTGGAAGCTTCCGGAAATTTAGTCACCTTTATGGATTGGAACGGTGGCGTTGGTCTGCAGGTGGTGAAGAATGGTGAGAACTTGAGCCTGCAGGGTATATGGAGTGCAAGCGGGAATACGGTTGGCGATGTTTCTGTTGAGGCCGGAAAGGCTTACCACGTGGTTCTTACTTGGTTCTTCTATGCGGGTACCAATAAAGTGGCACTTTATGTAAACGGGAATTTGGAAGCCAGTGTGGATGGCACCGGCACGTTTATGACAGAAGGTATTGAAGGTGGACGTACCCTTGCAATCGGTAACGGAATTGGCGGTTCTGTAGGTATTTGCAATTTATATTACAGAGATTTAAAGCCTGCTGAGGTTGTTGCGATATATAAAGCGAATGTGAAGGATCTTGCGGATGCGAAAGCAGAGCAAGATAAAGCTGAAGCGGATAAGGATGAAGAAGATAATAAAGAGGATGACAGAGAAGATAATACCCAAACCGGTGATATCGTACTGTTTACAGTAGGCAGTCTTCTTGTTCTAGCAGTAGGTATTTGTGCAATTCTTAAGAAAAGAATGGAAGTTTAATATTGGGAATAAAAGAAAGGAAGGAATGGATGTATGAAAAAGGTTTTTTCATGGGTGTTAGTCATCTGTATGGTGGTATTGATGCTGCCTATTTCAGGGATCGTCAGTGGTAGTGAGGAGGTGCTTACAGAAATTGCGTACGATGTGAATAAAGTAACGTTATCTGCGCCGGGAACTGCGTACAGTATAAATCCTTATTTCACTCCAGTACCTAATGGTGTGACGGATGGATCTTATAAGCCGGGCTGTTTAAATGATGGCGTATACGTACGTCCAAGCTTTGCACAGATAGAGTATTTAGGAATTCCTTATGTGAATGGTAAATTAGTAGAGTCCTTCTATATCGACATTGATTTGGGTGCTGTTTATGATTTGGATCAGTTGTCTATAACATGGATGTCTAAAGATGCGTGCTATTTAGTGTACGGTAGCCAGGGCGGCAGAGTTTATACGCAAATTGCGGATCAATCGAATACTACCGGAGGCACAACAGTAACCGAAAATAGTTTTGGCGAGAACGTAAGTGCTCGATATGTGCGTATAGAAGTATTGGGCGCTTCAAACTCAAATTACTTTATTATTCATGAATTGGATCTTTATGGACGTCAGTCCGATAATCAAAATGTTTGTGAAACAAGTCTTATAAATGTAGCACCCGAATTGACCGAAGCAATTACGCTTCACTATTCTGCTTTTATTAACGATGAAGATGCGACCGATGTACAGATGAAGTTTGTTTTTGACGGAGAAGAGTTCTTTGTGGATGGTGTTCCGGGAGAGAATCATTTATATACATTCTCTTTTGCCGATATTTTACCCCAGGATATGTCAAAAAATATTGAAGCATATCTTTATACAAACGGTGTATTAAAAGATTCTTTGACCACTTACAGTTTGCAACTTTATTGTGAGAAGATGCTTGCTGCTACTACGGAAGCGGATCAGGCGTTGCGTGCCTTGTTGGTTGCAATGCTTCAATATGGCGCAGAAGCAGAAGAATATTTTACCGGAGTCACAGACGGTGTCAGCGATGACAATTTAAACGAAACGATGTTGGGATACTTATCTGATTATGATATGACCCAGGCAGAAGGTGTTGTTGCAAGTCCTGTTCAGGGTACAAAAGATCCGAATTACACATGGAAAGCGGCTACTTTAGGTTGTTACGACACTTTGCAGATTCGGTTCAAGTTTACGGCTACGGATATTGAGAATACTCGTATTCAGGTAGCGGATAAGATTTACACCTACGAAGATTTTGTGGTAGTCGGCGGCGGAACGTACTACCTTTATGTGAAGGGAATCTCTGTAAGTTCCTTTGATAAAACCGTAACTGCAATGTTCTTGGATGACGCAGGTGCGCAAGTGGGTCAGTCCGTTACATACAGCATTAATACTTATGTAAACTATGTTGCGGCTCAAGGCGAGAGCGTCGTTACCGATCTTGTTCAGGCAATTTACAACTATGGTTGCGCAGCAAAAGCGTATGTATCTGCCCTGGCTTAAAGGAGGTTTTTGGAAGATGAAAGAGTTTTTTGAAGATGCGATTCTGGAAATGGTATCGTTACAGACGGAAGATGTGATTACTGCTTCCGGAAATGATTTACCGGATCAGGAACTTGACCTGCAATAAGAAATCCATATGTTTGGGTATATGCCGCGGCAACGGTATATACCCAAAACATTCAAAAGGAGAAATTTTCTATGCATTTTGACAAAAATCAATATACACTGTCTCACTTAACAGCAACAGATGCTTTCGGACGGACTTTCCCGGTAATTTCGGATTACAAGAAAGACCGGTATGTGGGAATTTTCTACTTTCTGTGTCATACAGGAGAGTGGCCTATTATTCGGAATATGACCGAACTTCTGGAAACAGATTTTGATGAGATTTTTGATTTAAACAGCAAGAAGCACCCGAATTGGTGTCAATTCTATTTTAACGAACCCCTGTATGGCTACTATGCCAGCCGGGATCCTTGGGTAATGCGCAAGCATATTGAACAGTTTATCATGGCCGGCATTGATTATTTAGCTATGGACTTTACAAACAACCGTATTTTTGAAGAAGAGCTGTTTCAATTAATGGATTTGCTTTTGGAATACCGGGCAGCCGGTTGGAATGCCCCCAAGGTTACTTTCTACGTAAATTTGAATGCAGAGGTCATTACACGGCGTTTGTATGAAATCGTGTATATGAATCCTAAATATAAAGATATTGTTTTCTACGAAGATAGCGAAAAGCCCATGCTTATTTCCGTTCCTCATGAGCTGTCGCAAGAGATGAAGGACTTTTTTGATGTACGGATTTCCCAGTTTCATCGGGATCGCTATCCGGTGGATGAGCTTTTCTATTACATGGAGGCGACAAGACCGCCTATGAAAACGAAACCGGACGTGATGAATGTTTCCATCGCGCAGATGTCCGGCGGTGCGTTTGGTTACGCATTCCGAGGCTTGGAGGGAAAGAATCGGGATTCTTTCGGGCGGGGATGGTCTTCTGCCAGTCCTAAGAATCATGATGCTCTTGCTATTGAGCGAGGGGATAATTTCCAAGAGGAATGGGATTACACCATCCGCCAAGATCCTAAACATATTTTTGTGACCGGATGGAATGAATGGTGGGTTGCCAAGATTCCTTACTATAAGGAAGACGGCTCGTTTATGTATGACGTGGCTATTTTCTGGGATACGTTCAATACTGAATATTCCCGGGATGCAGAAATGACAAAGAATCCCGGGTATAAGGACGGAAAAGAGGGATACGGCGACAATTACTATCTCCAAATGGCATCTAATATCCGTAAATATAAAGGGTTGCCTGCGGATCAAGAGTCTTTAGCCCCTATATCCATTGATATTCATGGGGATTTATCCCAGTGGGCTGCTGTGCAGGCGTGCTATGTTGCGTTCTCAACCAAGAAAACAGCGCGGGATTGTGGAGGTAATGCACAGAATGTACATTATATCCAGGCGGCACCGGAGAATTTTGTGAAAGAAGTGAAAGTGGCTCACGATCAAGAGAATATTTATTTTCTCATTGAAACGGAGCAAGCAATCACCGAGCCTAAACCGAATCAGACGAATTGGATGAATTTGTTTATTGGCGTGGAAGGCATCCATCAACCGATATGGGAAACATTCCACTATGTACTGAATCGCCATCCGGGAGAGAACGGTAGGACATCTTTGGAACATTTTACCCAAAACGGTACGTACCAGTTGGAAGCTTGCGGCGCTGTAGCGTACTGTGTGGCAGGTAAGACGATGCAGATAGTGATTCCAAAGCGCAGTTTGGGAATTTCAGGTGATCATTTTAGTCTGAATTTCAAAGTGGCGGATTCCATCGAGAAGGAAGACGACATTCTGGACTACTACGTGTCCGGCGAGAGTTTCCCCATGGGCCGTATGGCGTTTGTTTATAAAATATAGAGGTGTTTTTATGCAAAGTACATATGCATGCGGGACAATTAGTGCAAAGAATGAAATTATTTTCCGGGAGGAAGCACGAGAAATTGTGCCGTTCATTCAGATATGGTTATCTGGAATTTCCAAGAACCGGTGGAAGATTCAGCGCTGCAACTTTTAGACTGTCTGTTTGGTGTACTGCAGTATTCAGTGCGCATTGCGGAGCAGGATGAATCGCATATCAAGATGTCTGCGTTTTGGATTGATTTCATGAAGCAGCACAGAAAACTTTTGCTGGAATCGGAGTTTATTCCAGAGGAGCCGCAAAGTATGTATCCGTTGATTACGGTACGGGACGGCGCAGAAGGTCTATCTTGTGTATATGCCCGTGATCGTATTGTAACAATTCCACAGGGGGTTACACATTTCTATATTGCCAATGCTACACGGTGTGAAATGGTTTGGATTCGTAGTGTAACCCATATCCCATGCCAAGTTGTGGTTCGCAATTGCATGGGCGAGGTTCTATCTCGGTTCGACGTAAATTTAAATGAGACCGTATATCCTATTGAAGTATCTGTTACGGGACTTATTGAGTGTACAATAAAGGAGTAGAAAGAAGAATATGATTGATATCGCAAGAATACCGGATGACTACAAAATACATACAGAGCAAGAGGATGCTCACGATGGGCAAGTGCGTTTCCAGTTAGAAGAGGAGCGTCTTCACGTATTTCTTACTGCCCAAGCAGCAAAGCCTACGTTTGTAATGCTTCGGTGGAATTACCGCACACAAGAGCCGGTGCGCGTCTTGGGTGATACTTGGGAGCGGGCCTATGGAGACCTGGATTGGCAGGGCCTTTCCGGAGAACGCTTTATGCCCTGGTATTTTCTTTGTACCAATAATTGTGGAGAAACAGCCGGTTGTGGTGTGATGGTGCAGCCTAATAGTTTTGTGAGTTTTGAGTATGACTCCTCCGGTGTTTGTGCATGGTTCGACGTGCGCTCGGGAAGTCACGGTGTGTGCTTAAACGGTAGAGAACTGGAAATCGGCACGGTAATTTCTAAATTATATACAGGCATTTCTTCTTTTGAGGCGGCGGAGCAATTTTGCCGGGAGATGTGTCCCAATCCCATTTTACCTTCCAAACCGGTGTATGGCGGCAATAACTGGTACTATGCCTACGGTGTGAGCTCCGGAGAAGAAATCCGGCAAGACGCAGCGCTTATTGCAAAGCTTGCCCAGGACTGTGAGAACCGACCCTTTATGGTGATTGACGACGGCTGGCAGGAGATTAGTTGTGCAGGTCCTTGGGCGCCTAACGAGAAGTTTGGGGATATGGCGCAAATTGCGGCGGATTTTCGTAAAATGGGCGTTCGTCCCGGCATTTGGGTTCGACTCCTTCGGGATGAAGAAGTCGCGAAAGCCCATCCGGACTGGTGTTTGGCGCCGAAAGCGGATGAAAATACATATTTAGATCCCTCGCACCCGGAAGTGAAGGCTTATTTACGCGAGGTAATCCGGCGTATCCGAAATTGGGGCTTTGAACTTTTGAAACATGATTATTCTACCTATGATTTGTTTGGGGCTTTCGGGTTTGATTTGAACGGCGTGGTTTTGGTTTATGAGGAATGGTCTTTCTATGATAATACAAAGACCAATGCGGAAATTGTGCTGGATTTCTACCGTTTAATTCGGGAGGCTTGCGGCGATATGTTGGTGCTTGGTTGTAACACGGTTTCTCATTTATGTGCCGGTCTTGTGGAAGTGAATCGAGTAGGGGACGATACCAGCGGTAAATATTGGAGTCGTACTCGTACGTTAGGGATTAATTCTTTAGCATTCCGTTTACCGCAGAATAAAAATTTCTATATGATCGATGCGGATTGCGTAGGGATATTAAACGGCAATATTCCTTGGAAACTGAATGGGCAATGGGCAGAACTCTTGGCAAAGAGTGGTACGCCGTTGTTTGTTTCTTGTCAGCAAGGTGCGTTATCGCCTAGCCAAATGGAGGAAATGCAAGCATGGTTTCGGTTGTCTTCTCTTCAAGAAGACTGGGCGGTGCCTTTGGATTGGGAATACAATAATGTACCCCATATTTGGGAAATCAACGGTGCGGTGCGGCATTTTGACTGGGTAATGGATTCATATCCCGCACTTTTGAAGAAAAACATTCAGCCGATGTAATTTGTGTGTATTTTTATATGATTTGAGTCAAAATCATATAAAAATTATATAAAAAAGAATTCAAATGCAATTCAAATAGCGTTACAATTTATTTATAGAGTTGACATATATTTAGCGATTTTGAAATGGAGGGAGCAAAATGAAAAGAACGGTAGCTTTATTGGCGTGTTTTTGTTTGTTGGTAGGAATGGTACTTCCTGGTATGGTATGGGCAGAGGAGAGTTCTTTAACGGAAATTGTTTACGACGTGAACAACGTTACGTTGTCTGCCCCGGGCACTGCGTACAATGTAAATCCGATTTTTACGTCGGTACCCAATGGTGTGACGGATGGATCTTATAAGCCGGGCTGTTTAAATGATGGCGTATACGTACGTCCAAGCTTTGCACAGATAGAGTATTTAGGAATTCCTTATGTGAATGGTAAATTAGTAGAGTCCTTCTATATC
>JAGBGO010000015.1 GCA_017935905.1 Clostridia bacterium
AGGATTTGGGATTGCGGTTAATCACGTAATTAAAGGATTCCCAAGAACCCTGTTTGGAGCCGTTTACACCGATAAACAAGTTCATCCAATTGGTCTTTCCCTTCTTATGTGCCGTAACGTTATCCTTCGTACGCACGTTAAAATATACGTTATTTTTATCAAAGGTTACCTTTACGTCTTGGATAAAGTTGTCCGGCTTTGCCTGGGTATAATGGGTATTATCGTAAAAACCATCTGCATCTCTTGCAATTTTATTGGAAGATAATGCAAGATAGCGTGTCGTCACCTGATCCCATTGAGCAAGCGGTCCGTCCAGGTTAATGGAAACGCCTTTAATATCCGGCTGACTGCTTGTGGCCGTTTTTCCTTTATATTTGCGAATATTGTACGCCAATTGTAAATAGTAGTTATCCCCGTATCCTTCCTGGGTATACTTGCCATCTTTCCCCTTCACGTACGTAGGAATCTTGGTCATTTCCAAATCTCTGGAATACTCTACGTTAAAGTTATCGGTATAGTCCGGGAAATCGTAGGGGCAAAGATCCGGCATGTGATCATGCAAATTACGTTTTTGCACAACCCATCCATTCCACCCGATAATAAATACAATGTCCGGATCCAGTCGAATAGCGGCATCCCAACCTTCTTGGAAATTATCACCCCGAAGAATGGCATTCACGTTACCGTTTTTCTTATTGGAAGAACTATAACCACGACCCCAGGCAGCATGTTCTTTGCCGTCCCAGCTTTCGAATACGTAGCTGAACGCCGTACCGGTTTGCGCTGCAGAAATATTGACCATATCTGTGTAGACTTTCCAGTCACGGCTAAACGTCCAGTACGGGAACGTGGTCGTTGGATATTGATCCCGATACCATTGAGATGCACGCACGTCAAAGAAGTCCTTCAATTTGTCCGTCAAAAGATGGGGAACGGAAACAATAATAGGTTTCTTGCTGTTCCCGTAGAAGGCCAATTGTTTGTATTTTTCATTCTTGTACACAATGTTGTAAAGTTGGCTGGTTACTTTCTGCGCATCAATGTTTACGTAGAACGTAATCTCCGGTACGTCCCAGCCTGCGGCTTTGTACTCCAAAAGTAAATCCATAAATTTCCGAAGGGGTTGTATGTACGCCACACCGTTTGTAAAGTCCATGACCAAGAAATCAACGTCTGCTGCGATAAACATTTCAATATGTTTGCGCATTACCCACTCGTCCATGCTGTTGTAGTAACCAAACAAAGGTTCTTGGTAATGAAGCCAGGATCCATAAGGAACAACTTTATTATTGGGAGATGCGTCAAATAAATCGTTATAATTGGTCTTTAACAACTCCGTAACGTTTCGTGCTTTATCTGCAGGGTGTTGTCCATGCCACAAAAAGTAGAACAGACCTACGTGCTTTTTCGTATCCGAACCGGAAACGCGGGGTAGCGTACGGCCAAGTGCATCGGTTGCGGTCAAAGAATTTAATGTAAAGGTATAATCATCTATTGTTTGTTTTGTATTTGCGGAGGCTTCTGTAACCGTGCCATTCCATAAATAAGGGACTAACAAGGTTATCAGCAAACATCCAATCACGAATGTGCGAAGAATTTTCTTCATACGATGAATCATCTCTCCTTTTTATTCAAATTAATGGTTGCTCTTCATCTAAATCATTACCATTTCCCGTCGATGTGGTGATCAAATCATCACATGCAAAGAAACAGACCTCCAAAACAGGTTCTTCCATTTGTTCTCTTTCCATACAAACGCCTCCCAACCATTATAACACATCACGATATGCTTTTGCAGTAATGCCGTAACTATAAATACTCTTCACAAGTTCTGTTTCGGCAACAGTACCCAAACCGTTAACGTATTTCACGTATGTGTTGATACTGTAGTGCACCATTTGCGTATTTGCGATTTGATTACCCAATGCATCTACAAACATCGCCGTAATAGTCTCATTGTATGCATAGGCTGCAATACCGGAAGAATAAACAAACCAAGTATTGTTACCCGCTTCAATAAAGTCTTCATAAGTGAAGATTTCGCCACCCAGCAAAATGCGCACATTTTGAATATCAGTGGCAGTAAATCTCAAACGAATTTGAAGCCAGTCTTGAAGACTTAATGTAGCGGCTTTCCACACATAGTCAGGATTGGCCGTACCAGTCAGAAGACTTTCAACAGACGATGCATCGCCAATATTATAAACAGGCAGATAATTCTTCTGCGTTTCTGTCAGTTCACTGTTTGCAAGGGATGTCAATTCGCTTCCAAAGTAGGTTTGCGCCTGTGACCCATAGTTTAACAGCGCCACTAGCAACGCACGAAGTTCCACATCCACGTCAGTGGTACGGTTCAACATATTCATACAATACGACTTAATACTGTAATTCTCATAGGAATCCAGTAACACATCCCCCGCATACAAGGCCATAGAAATGGTTTCGCCCAAATCTTGCGGTAAAATGCCAGGTAATGCGAAAGTATAGCAAGCGCCTTCATTAGAGCCTACCACCTCAATGTTCTCGCCTTTGAAATTAAATACCATCTTCACATCACTGTAGGATTTCGTACTCACCATTGCAGTACAATGAAGTGTGATAGATTCAGTAAGTTCAGGTGCCGCAGATTTAATTTCTGCGTATTCTGTCCATTGCTTTTGTTGCTGTGTATATAAAGCGTTCGCTTCCAATTCGTTGACAGAGTAGGTGGAGAAATTAAACAACGAAATATTATTAGCAATTCCAATTGAACTGGAAACAGAATGATTCACGTAATACTCATTTAAGCGTTCCGGTGCCGTACCAATACAGAATTGATATTTGTCCCAAAGATAATGAGAAGCCACGAAATCGTTCACCGCTACAACTTGCGCGCCGTCCTTCGTGGTAGCGGATTGACCATTTACAAAGGCTTGTGCCGTTTTCGTACTGTGGTCATACGTCAATACGCAGTGATACCATATATTTGCCTGCATATCAAAATACAAAGACACCGGTGCTGTTGAATAATATTTTCCATTCGCCCCATTGCCCAATTTAAAAATGCCTTGCGACGCATCTAAACTTAAACCAAAACCGCCAATTTCAGAAGTGTTAGCCGCATAATAGCCAAATAATTTTACTTCTTCTGTTGGCATTTCCGGTACCATAAACGTAAATTCCCAAGTAAAACTTCTTCCTGTATCTCTACCCCAAAAATAGTCCCAGAAGAAACCACTCTGTGCTGTTGTATGACGCATACTCACTTCATAATAAGCATTATCTGCGGAATTAAAAGAAACATATGGATTACCCGTTGTTCCATCGCAATAAACTTTTGGTTTACTTTCACTACCGGACAGTCTATAAATATCAGAAACAATCCCATTAGAAACCGTGCCATCATTGGCAATATTCATTTGAAACGCGTTGGGTACAGGTGCTTTCGTCCAAGGTTCCATCGCCTCTAAATAAAGGGCATGTGCCTGCTCTTGCGTAACCGCATAAGAAGATAAATTATACCGTGCAACATTATTGTTAATACCAACAGCCGTATTCTTCGCACCACCCGATACAGGTTTAGTGCCAATACTCATCACGTTGTTCTTATTCCAACTATTAAATACCTCCACAACTTCAGGAACAGAAACGACGGAACTATCCTCTATGTAAACGTTCTTGCCATTGACAAAAGCCATAGCCGTCTTTGCGGTATGATCATACGTAAGCACACAGTGATACCACTCACCTGCTTGCATATCAAAAGAAAACTGAATTGGCGATCCGGAAGCATAAATATTTCCCGACACGTATCCATTTCCGAGAACAATTGTACCTTGTGTCGCATTAGCAAGAAAACCAAAACCACCGCCTCGAATATCTTCATAATAACCAAAAACATCCGTCTCACCTGTCGGCATTTCCGGTAACATAACCGTGAAATCCCACGTAAAGCTCAAATCTTTCGTTTGCCCGTTTCTGCTCCAATAGTAATCCCAAAAGAAACCCTGGCTATCGCTCTGCATATTCACTTCATAAAACGAATTGCTTGTGGTGGTAAAAGAAACGTATTTCTCCCCCGTGTCCCCGTCTGTCTTCGTTTCGGGTTGACCGTTGGAAGTCAAAGCATATAAACTTCCTGCCACCCCGTTGGAAACTGTACCATCCTCCCCAATATTCATTTGAAAAGCATCCGGAACCGGCGCAGCGGATTCAGCCTGTACCGGCACACTATCGAATAAACCAATGCCCGGAACTAGCAGCGTTCCAAACATAGCAATCACCAACAACAAACTTACATACTTCTTCATGCAGATACGCCTCCCTTAAAATGCAATCTTGTTCCCGCCTTGATTGGCACTTTCTCTTAACAATTCAATCGTCTTCACGGTAAGTGCAGCACTCCCCGCCTGATTGCGACTTCCGTCATTCTGGCCGGACAAATATTCTACAAAGTAGCCAACTTCTTCTGCGTAGCCATCTACAA
>JAGBGO010000016.1 GCA_017935905.1 Clostridia bacterium
AGTAAAACAAAGCTATGAAAAACAATATTTATCTTACTTTAGAAGCACAACTGAATAAGATAGCACGGCACAACCGTCAAGGCAGCTATCGCACCAAAGAACGGTACTATATGGCGATGAAGCGATTCTGTCATTTCCTTGCGGACAACTACCATCTGCAAAAGCTGTCCAGCATCAGTGGCAAGCATTTGGTTGCCTATGTGCTGTGGATGCAGGAAAAGGGATTATCCGCCAGCACCATTAAAACCGACTTGGCGGCAATCCGCTTCTTCCACGACAAGATCAGCAACCCTAAGTACATATTGCCTACCAATGCAGAATTGGGAACGCAACTGGAACGGCGGCGTTTTGGTGATACAGACCGCACCTGGAGTGTTGCAGAGTTTAATCGGATGCTTGGGAAAGCATTAGATCGACCGGACTACATTCTCGCCCTCTGCTTAGCCCGCTACGCCGGTTTCCGCATACACGAATGTATGCGTATTGACACTGCCATTGCCCGGCAAGCGATCCGTGAACACGCCATCACCATAAAGGGCAAGGGTGGCAAGATCCGCACAGTCCCCATCAACCATCAGATTATTTCTGCTTTGGAGAAATGTCTTGATACAACACCCACAGGAAGCAAATTACTGATGCCGGATGATGTACCGACTGACAAGGCCATCAACCAATTACAGCAATTCATTCTACGGAATCGTGAGGCTGTACAGGACCCGGATTCTGACCGCCCCTTGACCTTCCACGGTCTTCGGCATACCTATGCTGCAGAAAAATACCGCCAGCTCATCGCTGACGGCGTTTCGGAATTAGATGCCCACCTGACTGTATCTAAGCTACTGGGCCACGAACGAGCAGATGTGACTAACATCTACCTCACCTCTTTAAAAAAGCAAAACAACAACGGAGGACATTGCCTATGACAAATATCCCTTACTGGGAAAAGTACATGCTGACACTCCGCGAAGCTGCTGAGTATTTTCACATTGGAGAAAAGAAGCTGCGGCAGATTGTGGAAGAGAATATGGATGCCGACTTTTTATTAACCAGCGGAAACCGAATCATGATAAAGAGAAAGCGATTCGAGGAATTTTTGGATTCTTCGTCTGTTATTTAAAATTTTGTAATAGTAAACTGAGCCCCGGTATGCTATAATACCCTCATCATATCGGAGCTCTCTTTACAGAAAGGAGCATTTTATGAGTGAAAAGCGAAGAGATAATCGCAATCGCATTTTGCACAACGGAGAGAGCCAAAGACAAGACGGACGATATGCTTACAAGTATAAAGACCTGAATGGCGAAACCAAATTTGTATATAGCTGGCGACTGGACAAAAATGACCGAACCCCGGCCGGCAAAGCAAGAGAACCTTCCCTACGGGAAAAGGAAAGACAAATTCAGCAAGATTTATTCAACCAAATTGTTCCCAACGGCGGTAATTTGACGGTCTTGGAATTGGTAAAGAAATACCTGTCACTGAAGATCAACGTGCGCCACAACACTCTCGCCAACTACAATTTTGTGGTAAACATCATTAAAAAGGAACCCTTTGGAAACATTCGGATCGATAAAGTAAGGCAATCCGATGCCAAAGCCTGGTTGATTAAACTGCAAAAAGACGGACGCGGTTACAGCACAATCCATTCTGTCCGTGGGGTTGTCAGGCCTGCATTTGAAATGGCATTGCAGGATGGTCTGATTAACCGGAATCCCTTTTCCTTTGAGTTAGCCACCGTGGTTGTCAACGACAGTGTAACCAGAGAAGCCATCACCAGAGCGCAGGAACGGGCATTCTTGAAATTTATCCAAGAGGACAAGTGTTACTGCAAGTATTACGACGGGATCTTCATTCTGTTCAAAACAGGATTACGGGTATCGGAATTTTGCGGTCTTACCATCGCAGATATTGATTTCAAGAAGAACCGAATTCGTGTGGATCATCAGCTTCAGCGCACACGGGAAATGGAATACATCATTGAGAAGCCAAAAACCGAAAGCGGCGAACGGTTTGTTCCTATGAGCAATGAGGTTGCCGCCTGTTTCCGACGAATTATCCAAAATCGTCTAAAACCTCGCAAAGAGCCGATGATTGATGGTTACACCGGATTCCTTTTTCTTGACAAGAACTCGATGCCAATGGTCGCCCTGCACTGGGAACATTACTTTAAGCATATCCGCAACAAGTACAACAGTATTTACAAGATACAGCTTCCAAAAATTACGCCTCACGTCTGCCGCCACACCTTTTGTTCCAATATGGCAAAGAGCGGAATGAATCCCAAAACGCTGCAATACATTATGGGGCACTCGGATATTAGCGTAACTTTGAATACCTATACCCATGTGCAATTTGAGGACGCCAAAACGGAATTTGACCGGGTTATGGAAGCGTAAAAAAGTGTTCGTCTGCCATAAGTAGTATGGCCGGTAGTACGGCGATACGATTTACTACCAAATTTACTACTTTTTCTAAAAAAGATATACAAATATAAACCACAATATGCAACGATAGGTCAAAACAGTATCAACCCCCAAAGTCGTTGCAGCACTAGGCAAATCGTGGTTTATCGAGGAGAAATGAAGCAATGATAAAAGTGTTATTCGTCTGCCACGGGAATATTTGCCGCAGTCCGATGGCGGAGTTTGCAATGAAGGATATGGTCAAAAAGGCCGGGGCAGCGGACCGGTTTTACATTGATTCCGCGGCGGTCAGCCGGGAGGAGATCGGCAACCCCATTTATCCCCCTGCCCAGCGGGAGCTTGTAAAGTACGGCATTGTGGGGGCATCCCACCGGGCGCGGCAGATCACCGCCGACGACCTGCAAAAATTTGACCGGATCTACTATATGGACCGCAGCAATGCCCGGTACTTACAGCGTCTTTTCCCGAATCACGCCGACTTTCTGCCCTTTTTACCCTACGATGTAGCCGA
>JAGBGO010000017.1 GCA_017935905.1 Clostridia bacterium
GCTACGCTATTGCGCAAATGCCACGGAACAACACCGGTATTCTTGCTGCGCACGTCAGACAAAGCGTCGTTAATCGCCAGATAACTAGCGTTGGATTTCGGTGATGTAGCCACTGTAATCGCCGCCTGAGACAGAATAATTCTGGCTTCCGGCATCCCGATCATACGAACTGCTTCTGCAGCCGCTTGGGCAACCAAAAGTGCAGTCGGATTGGCGGTACCCACGTCTTCGCTGGCGCAAATCACAATGCGGCGGGCTAAGAAGTTAATATCTTCCCCACCCTCTAAAGCTCTTGCCAAATAGAACACAGCGCCGTCCGGATTGCTTCCTCGCATAGATTTAATAAAAGCACTGATATTGTCGTAATGCTCTTCTCCGGACTTATCAAAGCGAACCGTCTTCTTCTGCACGCATTCTCCGGCCACTTCCAAGGTAATATGAATTTCGCTTCCCGTAGCATCGGAAGAAGTCAAAACAGCCAGTTCCAAAGCATTCAAAGCAATTCGGGCATCTCCCGAAGCACTGTCTGCCAAGAATAAAAGCGCCTCCGGATCTGCTTTCACGTTTAGCTTTCCAAAGCCCCGTTCTTCGTCCTTCAATGCCCGATCCAGCACTTCCAGAATATCTGCATTCGTAAGCGGATGGAGCTGGAATACGGTAGAACGGGAGATAATGGCCTTGTTCACTTCAAAGAAAGGATTCTCCGTAGTCGCACCAATTAAGATAATGGTGCCGTCCTCCACGTAAGGGAGCAACGCGTCTTGCTGGGCCTTGTTAAAACGGTGAATCTCATCGATAAAAAGCACGGTACGCCCGGATGGATTCATCATCAAGTTCTGGGTATCGGCAACAATCTGTTTAATCTCACCGATGCCGGAAGAAACCGCATTGATTTTTACAAAATTGGTATTGGTAGATAAAGCAATCAACCGGGCACGAGACGTCTTTCCTGTTCCCGGCGGGCCAAAAAAAATCACGGAGGACAAACGGTCGGCCTGGATCATCCGGTATAGGAGCATACCGGGGGCTAAAATGTGCTTCTGCCCTACGTATTCGTCAAGGCTTCTGGGACACATTCTGTACGCCAAAGGCTTATTTCTGTTTGTCTCCGTGTTTACGTTCATAAAAAATCTTTCTTATGCCTCGTACAAAGGATATTTTTCAAGAAGGGCTGCTACACGAGCACGAACTTCGTCTGCAATCTTCTCAAAATCAGAAAGTGTCAAGTAAATACACTCTGCGATTTCGTCCATATCGGCTTCCTTCATACCACGAGAAGTAACGGCAGGCGTTCCCAAACGAATACCGCTGGTCACGAAAGGACTTTCGGGATCGAAAGGAATACCGTTCTTGTTACAGGTAATGTTAACTTCGTCCAGATCATGCTGTGCCTGCTTGCCGGTAATATGCATGCTGCGAAGGTCAACCAACATCAAGTGGTTGTCCGTACCGCCACTCACCAGGTCAATCCCCCGCTTCCTCAAGCCTTCTGCCAAAGCTGCCGCATTCTTCACAATCTGCGTCTGGTAAGCCTTAAACTCATCGGAAAGTGCTTCTTTGAAGCAAACGGCTTTGCCTGCGATCACGTGCATCAAAGGACCGCCTTGGATACCCGGGAATACAGCCTTATCAATAGCTTTCGCAAACTCTTCCTTGCACAAAATCATACCGCCGCGAGGTCCGCGCAACGTCTTGTGGGTCGTGGTGGTGGTAAAATGCGCGTAAGGTACAGGATTGGGATGAAGACCGGCTGCAACCAAACCTGCAATGTGAGCCATATCCACCATAAGATATGCGCCTACTTCATCGGCAATCTCACGGAACTTCTTAAAATCAATGGTACGGGGATATGCACTGGCACCGGCGATAATCATCTTGGGTTTCTCTTTCAGTGCAATCTCTCTCAAATGATCGTAGTCAATATATGCATCCGTTTCGCTTACTTCGTAAGGGATGATATCAAACCATTTACCGGACATATTGACAGGGCTACCGTGGGTCAAGTGACCGCCGTGGGCCAAGCTCATACCCAGTACTTTGTCGCCGGGCTTCAATACAGCAAAGAATACTGCCATATTGGCTTGTGCGCCGGAGTGGGGCTGTACGTTAGCATGCTCTGCACCGAACAACTGCTTGGCACGTTCAATAGCTAAATTCTCAGCAACGTCTACGAACTCACAGCCGCCGTAGTAACGTTTGCCGGGATAACCTTCTGCATATTTATTGGTTAAAGGGCTTCCCATAGCCTCCATAACCGCTTCGCTAACGAAATTCTCAGAAGCAATCAATTCAATTTTGGAACGTTGTCTGCCAAGTTCCAATTCAATGGCTTCTGCAATCTCGGGATCAACTTTCTTCACTTTGTCTGTTGTGTACATCGTCAGTAACCTCCGTGTCTCAAAAATAACGCACTTTATTATATAACACTTTGAACCATTTTACAAGTTGAAAAATGCCGCAATGCAAGGTATAATAAAAGATAATTTGGAGGTTATGGATATGGCACAGGAAACAAACGGCATGCTCCCCTATTTTGGAGAAGACTTTATTGTATATATGGAATCCATCAAAGGAAAATCCGGCAATACCACAAAAGAGTACCGGTACGATTTACTGATGTTTTTCCGGTTTATGAAGCAGCGAAGAAGGCTGGTTTCCGCAAGCGTGCCCTTTGAAGAAATTGACGTAGCTGACTATCCTCTGTCCGAGCTAAAGTCCATCAGCCTTTCCGATTTGTACGCATTTTTGAATTATTTGAATACAGATCGAGGAGACAAGCCTGCAACGAGAGCCAGAAAAGTTGCCTGCCTCCATTCTTTCTTTAAGTACGCTACACAGAAAGCCAACATTTTAGACGAAAATCCCGCCGCGGAATTGGAAAGTCCCAAGTTGTCCAGACGTTTACCCAAATACTTGGAATTAGACGAAAGTCAGGATTTACTGGATAGCGTAGAGGGTGAATTTGAAGAGCGGGATACCTGTATTCTCACCTTTTTTCTGAATTGCGGCATGCGTTTATCCGAGCTGGTGGGCATCAACGTAACGGACATCCGGGAGAATACCCTCACAGTCGTGGGTAAAGGTGACAAAGAAAGAACGATTTACTTAAACGATGCGTGTCTTCACGCCCTTTCCCAGTACTTGGCGGTTCGTCCCAACGTGCAGGAGAAGAACGGACGCAAGCCGCTTTTCGTCAGCAAGCGGAAGAAACGAATTAGCCCAAACACCGTGCAATATACGGTTAAGAAATACATTATGCGCGCCGGATTGGATCCCAGAAAATATTCCGTCCATAAACTGCGTCACACCGCCGCAACCTTAATGTATAACTACGGAAACGTAGATATTCGTGCATTGCAGGAAATTTTGGGGCACGAAAGCGTTTCCACTACCCAGATTTACACCCACACCAACAATCAACAATTAAAAGAAGCCGTCAGCAAAAATCCGCTGGCCGGCTACAAGAAAGACAAAAAATCCAATTCAAAAAACACAGAAGATTAAGCACCGGTCCCAAAATTGGAAATCAGTACGTCCTCCGCCTTGACCGTAGACAAACGGTCTTCCAGAAGCAGATTGCGCAATGTATTGTTGTACTCCAAATACGCTTTGCGGTTGAAAACCGTATCTCCGTTCATCATAAAGTAGTTCAGTTGGTTGGTTCTTACGTTTTGAATAACAGACGCAATCAAATCCAAATCAGCACTGGTTAAATTCGTATTGCTCTTCGCAAAATACGGGTACAACAATTCATCAAAATTATCCCGGTAAACGTTGGTGGAAGCCTCTGTAAATTTCTGCGTCATAAAAGCGTGTGTCAACTTCTGTATTTGATTCAATCGCTTAACGTCCGACCCGTCGTAATGGGGAAGCATTTCCGCAGAATACACGCCGTCCTCCGTCTGATAGAACTGAATAAATTTCGCCACGTCCGGACCGGTTAAATATTGGGAACCGGCTTCGAAACTGATTTCCAGGCCATCTTTATTGTAGGCAATATCCACGGGAATATCAAACAGAATCCCCTGATCTTCCGAGGAGAACGTAGCGATCATCTTGGCAAAGTTCTCCGTGGAGATGGTAAAATAATAATCAATGTTTACGTCTAGGAAAGAAGAAAGTAAAGACGTGGCCCGGTCAGCCGTATTCCATGCATACCGGCCGAAATATTCTCCAAAGGCACCCACTTCATTGGTTTGATTGATGCCGTACTTAATATTCTGCGGAACAAACAAGAAACTGATCTGATTGGAAGAAGAATCTACGTTTATCACAGCGGAAAACGCAGGGGTTGCTTTACCGGAGTCCGCCACCATAAAAAGAATGTTCTCCCGAAATACTTTTGTTGTAGTACTGCCTGAACTTGGGTCGTATGTAGCGTCGGAAACGTCCAAACGCTCTACTTTGTCCCCCTTAGCGTCATCGTACACACCTACCAGCAAAAAACCGCAAATAGACGCTGTCAAAAAGAACATAAGTACGAAAACAACAAGAAATCGTCTGAGATTATCCACCAGCTGCAACTCCTTTCTTCCCTACAGCCATTCAGCCCTGCATAAAAGCCCGATATGCACGGTACGTCCAATAAACGTCCGCTTTCGAAGTCACTTCATAAGGGGAATGCATAGAAATAACCGGCACGCCGCAATCCAATACGTCCATGCCAATATCCGTCATAAACTGTGCAATGGTACCGCCACCGCCGGCGTCCACTTTACCCAACTCGGCAATCTGCCACGGAATTTGCTCTCCGTCAAAAATATCGGTTACGGAAGCAACCAATTCAGCAGAAGCATCGCTGGCACCGGATTTACCACGAGAACCTGTATATTTTGCAATGGCTACACCGCATCCTGCAAAAGCAGAATTGCCTTTCTCATAAACTTCCGGATAACAAGGGTCAAACGCCGCCGTTACGTCTGCAGAAAGGAAGCAAGTATTGGAAAGACTGCGTCGCAAAGCCACCATTTCATAGGAAGGATTCCAAGCGTGACAAAGCTCTAACACAAAATTTTCCAACCAATTTGCGCGGGCACCGGTGTTGCCCACACTGCCGATTTCTTCTTTATCGGACAAATAACAAACAGCCGTCTTCGAAGGCACACCTTCTAAATCCAGCAACGCGCGAAGACCGGTATAGCTGCATACCCGGTCATCCTGACCGTATCCGCCTACCAAACTACGGTCCAAACCCACGTCTCCGGCTTGGAATGCAGGAACCACTTCGATTTCTCCTCGAAGGAAATCACTTTCAGAAAGACCGTATTGCTCGTGAAGCAGCGTAAGCAAATTCTCCTTCAAAGAACGCTTCTCCCCGTCCTCTTCCGTTTCCGTACCGGGAATGGAACCCAACACAACTTTCAGTTGTTCGCCGGAAACCACTTTTGAAGCGGTATTGCCCATTTGATCCCCTGCAAGGTGGGGAAGCAAATCCGAGATATAGAACACGGGATCTCCCGGGTTTTCTCCAATGCGAATATTGAATTTCGTGCCATCTTTCCGGAGAATAACACCGTGAATAGCAAGCGGTACGGCAACCCATTGATACTTCTTAATTCCGCCGTAATAGTGGGTCTTAGCCATTACAAAACCACCGTCATCGCACAAAGGATTCGGCTTAAAATCAAGGCGGGGTGCGTCAATATGCGCACCTACCATATTCATACCAAGGGTAGGATCCTGGTTGCCTACAACGGCTGCAATCAGGGCCTTCTCACGGTTCACCCAATAGATCTTATCCCCGGGCTTTACCGACTTGTTTCCGGCAATATACGTGTTAAAATCAACAAACCCAGCCGACTGAAGCATAGAAACCATCACTGTAACAGACTCGCGCTCCGTCTTGGCATCATTCAAGAATCGGATATAATCACCGCAGAAAGCCATCGCGTCCTCCCGGATTTCCGGAGACATCTCTTTCCAACCGTTCTTCAATTCATAGGTCAAAGGATTTCGTTCTGCCATTTAACGCAACCTCCCGGTAAACATTTACTTATTTAAAAGTTTCTCCAAAGCACAGATCTTTATGCAAATACAAAGCACTTCAATGGCCGTGCCAATTTGAGAAAGAGGCGGGAAAGAAGGCGCAATACGAATATTGCGATCCAAAGGATCCACACCGCAAGGATAGGTCGCACCGGCGGGGGTAAAAGCAACGCCGCAGGCCTTTGCCATAGCAACGACCTTAGAAGCGCACCCTTCCGGTACGTCAATACTGATAAAGTAACCGCCCTCGGGTTTCGTCCAGGACAGAATATCCAGTCCCGTCATTTCCCGATCAAATACTTCCAATACGGCTTGAAACTTAGGGCGAAGAATATCGGCATGCTTGCGCATGTGGGCAAGAAGGCCTTCTCTGTCCTTTAAGAAACGCACGTGGCGCAACTGATTCATCTTATCTGAACCGATGGTTTGGTTGGAAAGCAACTTTGTGAAATATGCAATATTTGCCGGGCTGGAAGCAATCGCTGCAATACCGGCGCCGGGGAACGTAATCTTGGACGTAGAAGCAATCATAATGGCCCGATCCGGATTGCCGGCTTCCTTACAAGCCTCAATCAAATTAAGCTGCTCTACCGGTGCATCTCCTAAGAAGTGAATGGTATAGGCATCGTCCCACATAATTCTGAAATCATCGGCTGCCGTAGGCATGGAAGCCAAACGGCGAATGCAATCGTCGGAATATACGTAACCCGTAGGATTGGAGTATTTAGGCACAGACCACATACCCTTAATGGAAGCGTCGCTCTTCACCAGTGCCTCAATCCGGTCCATGTCCGGTCCGTCCGGCAAAAGGTCTACCGGGATCAATTCAAAGCCCAGGCTCTGGGTTACGCCAAAATGACGGTCATAACCGGGAACGGGACAAATAAACTTCACTTTCTCTTCTTTGCACCAAGGTTTGCCGCTTTGGGACGTGCCGTGGAGCATAAAGAACGCAAGCAGATCGTGCATCATATTCAAACTGGAGTTACCGCCTACAATCACTTGATCTGCAGGAACGCCCAGCATAGCACCCATCAGTGCGCGGGCTTCCGGAATACCGGTCAGTACGCCGTAATTGCGGCAATCCAATCCGCCTTCCGTCTTTACGTCTGCAACCAAGGATTCGTCTAAAATGCCGTTGGATAAATCCAACTGCTCTGTACAAGGTTTCCCTCGCGTCATATCATAAGAAAGACCTTTCGCCATATAAGCATCATAGCGCGTCTTTTGTACGTTCAATTCTTCTCTAAGCTGTTCTTGGGACATCTTGCAATATTGCATTGTCACAACCTACCTCTCTGTGTTCAATTTAATTAAGTATACTACTTTTCCCGGATGCTGTCAAAATGCTTCCGGAAATAAATTCACCCTATAGTGCCCTTTTTCATCAGGCACAACCTCGCATACGTCAAAGCGCACAAAATGGTCATTAAAGCGGGGATTTTTCATCAGGAAACATCGTGCCATTTTCCGAATTCTTTGCTGTTTCCGGACATCTACAGCCCCGATAGCAGGGGCAAAAGACGGATCCGAGCGAAGTTTCACCTCACAAAAGACCAGCAAAGGGATTGCCGGATCTTCTACAATGAGATCAATCTCCCCCATTTTACCGAAATGCAAGTTTTGATCCACCGACCGAAAGCCCATCTCCCCATAGGCCTTGGCAGCCAAATCTTCTCCTACACTTCCCAATTGCCGCTTATTCAGGGATTCAGCCACTCAAAAGCCTCTGCGTCGCTGGGCATCCGGAAATCGCCTCTGGGAGAAAGAGAAATGCTGCCGATCTTCGGTCCGTCAGGCAAGCAAGAACGTTTGAACTGCTGCTGGAAGAACCGCCGAAGGAAGGTGTTCAGCCATTTTTCAATATAATCCCGGGCATATACATCGGCGAACGCCCGCTCCGCCAGATATAGAATCTTCTCTTTGGAGAAGCCGTTATGCAAGAAATGGTACAAGAAAAAGTCGTGCAGTTCGTAGGGACCCACCAAATCCTCTGTCTTCTGGGCAATCTCCCCGTCTGCAGGCGGAAGCAATTCCGGGCTTACAGGCGTATCCAGCACGTCCTCCAGCACAGTTTTCAGTTCCGGAGACGCATGGTCTGCACAGAACTGTACCACGTGGCGGATCACAGTCTTGGGAAGAGACGCATTGATGCCGTACATGGACATGTGGTCGCCGTTGTACGTGGCCCATCCCAATGCCAATTCAGACAAGTCCCCGGTGCCGATAACCATACCGCCCAAACGGTTGGCAATATCCATCAGCACTTGTGTGCGTTCCCGGGCTTGACTGTTCTCGTAGGTTACGTCGTGTTGCTCCGGATTGTGGCCGATATCGGTAAAATGTTGCAATACTGCCGCCTGAATATTGACTTCCTCCAGCGTAACGCCTAATGCACCACACATAGCAACAGCATTTTCATACGTACGTTTGGAAGTGCCGAAACACGGCATGGTGACACAGTACACGTTCTTTCTGGGAAGTCCTGCAAGGTCAAAAGCGTGCACCGTAGCAAGCAGCGCCAAAGTGGAATCCAGACCGCCGGAAATACCGATCACCGCCGTCTTTGCATGGGTATGCACCAGACGTTTTTTCAAAGCGTATCCTTGCATATTCAAAATTTGCGCATATCGGTCACAGCCGTCTTTGGGATTTCCGGGAACGAAGGGTGACGGAGCAATGGTTCGCTCCAATCCGTCGCTGTCCCCTTTCCGTACAGTGAGTACATACGTGTAATCCCCACCGTCTATGGTGGTAAATGTGTTGCGTCTTCTGCGCTGATCTTCAAGAAGGGATACGTCAATATCTGCAACCAGCGTATGGTCACCGAACAAACCGGAGTCTTTCAACATTTTCCCGTTCTCACCAATCAATTTATGCCCGGCATAGATACCGTCTGTGGTAGACTCGTCCATGCCTGCGTCGCAGTATGCATAACCGCAAATACCTTGAGCAGAAACGGCGCGAACCCGATCTCTCCTCGCCCGGTCTTTACCCAGCGTTTCATTGTTGGCAGATAAATTGACCACAATGTGGGCACCCATTTGGGCAAGAGATACGGACGGCGGATTGGGCACCCATAAATCTTCGCAAATTTCGGCGCCGAAACAATAAGGCACGGTGCCGCCTTCCACACGGAAGACGAAAGATCCCATCGGAACCTCTTCTCCGTCAAAAAATACGGTTTGATCACTGTCTTCGGGATCAAAGGGGGCAAAATAGCGCATTTCATTGAATCCGCCGTAATTGGGCAGATTGCATTTTGGCACAAATGCCTGAACCTGACCGCCGTAAATAACGGCCGCCGCGTTATACAAAGCACCACCCGTGCTCCGCACGGGAGCTCCCACCAATGCGATTACGTCACATTTAGCGGATTCGGTTGCAATTCGAGACAGCGTTCTGTCCGAAGCCTCCAACAGTGTTTGATGTAAGAACAAATCTCCGCAGGTGTAACCCGTTGTAGAAAGTTCCGGAAAAACAACCAGATCGCACTGTTTGCGTTGTGCTTCCTGGATGCTTTCGCAAATCTGTTCTCCATTGTATGTACAGTTCCCGACTTTCAAGCTGGGGCTGGCACACATCACACGTACGTAACCTAAATGGTTCATAATATCCGCACCTTTCTATCCTTCAATATCCCTCAAAACAAAAAATGACCTGCCGGCAAGGAATGCCGCAGGCCATTTGAGTGTCTGATTAAAGCTTCTCTGCAACTTTTGCCGCTTTACCGACTCTGTCACGCAGGTAGTACAATTTAGCTCTTCTGACCTTACCATGACGTACAAGTTCAATCTTCGCAACTTTAGGAGAATGAACCGGGAAAATTCTCTCTACGCCTACACCGTAAGAAATACGACGTACTGTGAAAGTTTCCTTCACGCCCTCGCCATGCATTGCGATTACGGTTCCTTCGAATACCTGAATTCTCTCTCTGGAACCCTCGATAACCTTAAAGTGAACACGGATCGTATCACCGATTGCAAGCTTGAATGCCTGCTCCTTTAAGTAATCTGCCTCAACTGCTTTAATAATATTCATCTTCAATTCACTCCTTCCGCCAGACGTTCTTGCGATGAATTTGCAGCGGACCGTCTTGATACCGCGTGATCTTGGAATGCTTGTTCCTCAACACACGCTCGGGTAGTATACCACAGGAAAATCCCTTTGTCAAACATATTTTTCAATATTCCACCCGGTACAAGTACAACCCCTCCGGCGGCGCCGTAACCCCGGCTTCTTTTCTTCGCCCGGAAGCAAGAATTCCGGCAATCCGGGCAGGCTCTACCTTCCCGGTCATCACGTCCTTCAGCGTTCCGGTCATAATCCGCACCATATTATATAAAAAGCCGTCCCCTGTCACTTCAAAACAAAAAACACGGCGACCGGTAACAAAATCGTTCGGAAGCAAATAGACTTTTGCATCAAAAATGGTGCGCACCGTGGTGGTCACGTGACTGCCAACGGCTCTGAAAGCGGAAAAATCGTGGGTGCCGATAAAAGATTGCGCCGCAAGGTTCATTTTACCCGCCGCATCCAGCCACACCCCTTCCTCCACGTCGTCGAAATCAGTAGTTCGAACGTGCCATGCCCGTTTTGAAAGAAGGGCGGAAGGTCGGCTTGCCGGGTAAAATAAATATCGATACGTCTTCTTTTTTGCACAAAAACGGGCGTGAAAATCCGCCGCTACTTCGTAGGAAGTAAGGGCAGTGATATCCTCCGGCAGAAAGGCATTCAGCGCCAGGGCAAACTTCTCTGCCGGCACGGTAGATTGCGTTACAAAATTCAGCACGTACCCCGCCGCGTGAACACCGGCATCCGTTCGGCTGCAACCGTTTACAGAAATTTCCTCTCCGGTAAGGGCACGCAGTGCTTTTTGCACACAGCCCTGCACCGTGATGGCATTTTCTTGAATCTGCCACCCGCTATACTGCGTACCGTCGTATTCTAAAACAAGTGCAATATTTCGTTCCATCATCCAATCATCGCTGCACCGATAATGCCGGCATCATTGCCCAGCATGGTGCGTTCGATACGCGTAAGCGGCAAGAATTCATTGCCGTAGGTGTGCTTATATACGTATTGACGAAGCGGAACAAGTAAATTCTCCCCTTCTTTCGATACGCCGCCGCCAATCAAAATAATCTCCGGCTGGAAAATATTGATATAATTGATTACGCCGTCGCCCAAGGCTTCAATATACGTTTCCACCAATTGGGTACAAACGGGATCCCCCATGCGCATACCGTCAAAAGCCGTCTTGGCGTTCACTTTGGAAAGATCGCCTTCACAAAGCGTCCAAATAGCACAATCCGGATGAGCCTCTGCTGCCGCCACCGTTTCACGGATCAAAGCCGTTGCAGATGCATGGGCTTCCAAACAGCCTTTGCGGCCGCAGTTGCAGGGAGCGCCGTTCTCACGAATCACCATGTGGCCCAATTCACCGCCGGCACCGTTAAATCCGCTGTAAATCTTTCCGTCAATAATGATGCCGCCGCCAACTCCGGTTCCCAAAGTAATGGTCACCGAGTGTTTACAGCCTTTCGCACTGCCGCAGATCAGTTCGCCCAGTGCGGCACAATCCGCATCGTTTCCGAGTCTGAGCGAGTGCTTCGTGTAGCGGTGGAAGATGGTGCGGGCTTGCGTATGGTAAAATGGCAAATTGCTTGTATATACCACTTCCCCCGTCGCGTCATTAGTAACGCCGGGCGCACCCATACCGATGGATAAAATATCCTCGTCCTGAATTCCCTGTTCCCGAAGCCAGTTAAAAACGGACTCTGCAATATAAACGGTCAACGCTTCTGCATCCAAATCCTTCTTGGTAGGCACGGAAGCCTTGCAAATCAACGTACCGTCTTCCTTGGTCAAACCAAAAGCTACGTTTGTTCCACCTAAATCTATACCAACACGAACCATCTTTCATCATCCTCCAACAATTTCATAAAAAGTATCGTAGATCTTACAAACAAAACAACGTGTATTTACTCCTGGGAATCATCCGTATTTCCATAATGGCTGACAGTGCCGTCCGGGTTTTGCACCTCAATGGGCAGCGATAAAGCGATGCCGCCGATAATGGAAAAAGGAATACAAAAGAGCAGATCCCGAAGGCAATAAACGCCCACCGAAAAAATCGTATACGCACTCCCCGAAAGAGGAACGAAATAAACCAAAGCGCTGATTCCCGCGGTGATCACAATACGGTATACCAAATCAAATAAAATCACGCCTACTACTGTACGTCCGTGTTTTTTCGGGTAGCGGGAGGCCACGTACAGTCCTCTTCTGCCCCATTCTTTCCGGTAGGTAACTGCGTAGGGCACCATATAGAAAATGTAATACAGTATAATGCCCGGAAGCATAAAGAACGTGAATCCGATTGCCACAATAATCCCGGAAAGCAGTTGGGTAAGCCATACTTTTGGCAGTAATACCAAAGATTCCTCAAAAATATCACGAAAACGCACAAGAGTGCCGTCGTAGTCCTGCCGGCGCAGCAGCATAACGCCGATAAACAGCATATTTAGCACAATGGACAATAAAAAAAGTAAAAAATAGTAAATCAGAACTTTAGAAAGAACACCGCCGGGATCTTCCTCCAGTTGCGCAACATCAATCGATTGAAAGCGTACGTCTACAAAGCACGTTTGTATCACGTTCACCGGCACACTAATCAGCAACACAAGCAGCAATATATACGGAAACCGACGAAAAAAACTCTTTAAAGAATCTCGAATAGATTGTTTCATACTGACACCTACATCATCATTTCTTCTTCCGACGGGAGCGTCGAACCGGTTCTGACGTTCCGTGTTTTTTCTCCCAACGGGGCATGGTAATCGCTACGTAAAGCCAGGTAGCACCAATGCCAAGGGCCGTAAAGAAGAATGCGACTATGTGAAACAAAAGTGTACCGTCAATAATACTTTCTGCCGAATTATGGAAATATGCATCAAAAACATTTGCGCCCGAAACGGGTGCGCCGGACTTGTACAAAGAAAGCAGAATATAAAAGAACAAGATAATCACAACGGAAGCAAGTCCCGCCAGAAATACCATGGGCAACTGTTTATTATGTCTGCGTTCCCGGTCTACAAAATATAAATACATAGCCATAACGCCGATACCCGTTAAGATGAAAAGCGGAAAACAATCGATGGCACCAAAACCCTTAAAAGCAAGGAAAATCAGTCCACCGATAACGCCACCCAGCAGTCCACTGCCAAAGGTACGACCGTATGCCATAGACGGTTTCTTATGACCGTTCTTTAATTGTTCATTTAAGCTTGTAGGATCAACCATTTTCTTTATTCTCCTAAATTTCACTGTACAAATTATTTTATTTATTATATACTTTATACGCTTTGATTTCAAGCAAATTTTAGAAGAACGAGGGATTCTATGACACGAGTTGAATTAGCCAAGAAATTCCAAGAAATTTTTGGAGAAAGCACACAGGAAATACGTTTTTTCGCGGCTCCCGGCCGTGTAAATTTAATCGGTGAACATATTGACTACTGCGGCGGTTTAGTTTTCCCCGCGGCACTCACTTTAGGCAATACGGTTGCAATCCGTCCTAACGGTACCAACACCCTGCGTTTCGCTGCCACGGATCTCCCCGGGATTTACGAAGCAGATTTGAACGATATTGACCGAGCAAAAGCGTTAAAATGGGGCAACTATCAAGCCGGTGTTGCCAAAGAGTTGATGTTATTGGGCTGTAAATTGGTAGGTGCAGACCTTTTGTACGATAGTACACTCCCCTACGGCTCCGGGCTTTCTTCTTCCGCTGCTATTGAACTTTCCACCGGCGTTGCTTTGTACGCCCTGTCCACCAACAAAGATGAGGTTGTATTGGACAACGTACAGCTTTCTCTTGCCGGGCAGCGTGCAGAAAGTCAATTTTGCGGTGTCAACTGCGGCATTATGGATCAATATGCTTCCGGTATGGGCA
>JAGBGO010000018.1 GCA_017935905.1 Clostridia bacterium
AGCAGACGGTATTCAGCAGGAATCCAATATTTTGGATTATTACGTGTCCGGCGAATCCTTCCCGTTAGGAAGAATGGCGTACGTTTATGAAACCAAAGGTGGCGTTGTGCCGGGTGGCAGCACGGCTGTGCCTTCTACGGAGGCACCTTCCGCTCCCCAAAAACCGGGAACGACACAAGCGCCGAATGCAACGAAACAGCCCGGCGACGAACAGCCTACAGAAGGTGAACAGAATGTACCCATCGAATCGGATAATACCGTTGTAGTTGCTGTAATCATTATTGCGGCAGCATTGTGTATCGGAATCGGTGCGTTTGTTGTTATTATCTTGGTAAACAAGAAGAAATCGAAGGTGTGAAATGGATTTTGTACATCAAATTGCCGCTACGGATGCGCTGGGAAGGGAACTGACGCCGATTTCCGGATATAAGTCGAACAAATACGTTGGCCTTTTCTACTTCCTTTGGCACGGACAGCATCCTGCTGATCGGGTAAGAAATATAACGGAGCTACTGAAAACCAATTATGACGATTTATTTGACGCGTCCTTAGATAATAAAGTAGTGCCTTATGATTCTTGGTGCCACTACCAAGAACCGCTATACGGTTACTACAACAGTTTGGATCCGTGGGTTATGCGTAAGCATATTGAGTTGTTCATTCACATGGGGATTGACTTTCTGGTAATGGATTTCACCAATGGTATTTATTATGATAAACCGTTGGCAATCTTAATGGATTTACTCTTGGAATACCAAAATGCCGGATATAACGTTCCGAAGATTTCTTTCTACGTAAACGTTAAACCTCAGGAATTGACAGAGCGTTTATATCGGGAAGTGTACACCAACCCTAAGTATCAAAGCTTGGCTTTCTACGGAAACGGGGATAAGCCTATGGTGATTTCTGTGCCGCATTTACTCAGCAAAGAGTTAAATGATTTCTTTGACGTACGTGCATCCCAGTGGTATCGGGGCGACTACCCGGACACTATTTTCCCTTACTGGGAATTCTACCGTACCTGGCATAAATACAAGGATATGGTAAACGTTTCTTTTGCCCAGTCCGGAACCTCCTTTAGCTTCTCCTTTGAGAGTTGGGATGGCCCGAAACATGAGAATTGGGGACGGGGTTATACCACGAAAAACAAGGAAAATGGAAATGTGGAAGCCATTCTTCGGGGGGATAACTTTCAAGAGGGATGGGACGCAGCCATGGCGTTGGATCCGGACATGATTTTTATCACCGGTTGGAACGAATGGGTGATGCAGAAGATGAATTTGCACGTATTCTTCCCGGATCATTTTAAAGATGATTTCCCTTGCTATACGGATAATTTTAACGTGGAATATTCCCGGGATGCGGAAATGACCAAGATTCCTACTTATAAAAAAGTGGAGGACGGTACGTTCGCAGAAGAGGGATACGGCGATAATTACGTTTTGCAGATTATGGAAAATATCCGTAAGTTCAAAGGGATTCCTGCTGAAAAACAGCCTGCTTCCGGTGTATATAAGGCGGTATCTACGCGTAAGACGGCCCGGGACTGCGACGGATTTTATGCCGGAACCCATTATACACAAGACGCCCCACGTACGTTTATTCGAAATGTTCGGGTCACGTCGGATAAACAGAATTTGTATTTCGAGGTTACGGCGGACAAGAACATCGAAATACCCAAAGTCCCTTCTACCAACTGGATGAATTTATTTATTGGTGTGAAAGGTTGCTCCCATCAGGCTTGGAACGGTTTCCACTACGTGATCAACCGACACACCGGCGAAAAAGGGTGTGCATCGGTGGAGCATTTTACCGGATCTGCGTGGGCACCGGTGGGAGAAGCTCACGTTTGTGTAGATGGCTGCAGGATGACGTATACGGTTCCGCGTGCTTTATTGGGGATTTCGGAAGATGCCTTTGAAATTTCCTTTAAAATTGCGGACGGCGTAGAGGATGAAACCAGTATTTTAGATTACTACGTATCCGGAGAAGTATTCCCCTTGGGCAGATTCGGGTATACGTATCAAGGATAAGACGATTTTCTATCTTTCACTTTTAATTATTCTCCTAACATGGTATAATATCATAATATCTTTTTTAAGATATTTGTCCATGTTAGGAGGTGTTTTTTGGGGACCAGTTCAAACTCGTAGCGCCTTATCAGCCTACCGGGGATCAACCGGAGGCCATTCGTAAGTTAACGGAAGGTGTTTTGTCCGGTGACGTGTATCAAACGCTGCTGGGTGTAACCGGTTCCGGAAAGACCTTTACCATGGCAAATGTGATTGCCAACGTGAACAAACCTACATTGGTGCTGGCACACAATAAGACACTGGCGGCCCAGCTTTGTTCTGAGTTTCGAGAGTTCTTTCCGGAGAATGCGGTCGAGTTTTTTGTTTCCTACTACGACTATTATCAACCGGAAGCTTATATTGCAGCGTCGGATACGTATATTGAGAAGGATTCCAGCGTCAACGATGAGATTGACCGCCTGCGTCACTCTGCAACCGCTGCACTTTTTGAACGGCGGGATGTCATTATTGTTGCCAGTGTTTCTTGTATTTACGGGTTGGGGGATCCGGAAGATTACACGGATTTAATGCTTTCTTTACGGCCGGGTATGCAGATCGAAATGGAAGACGTGGCCCGGAAATTGGTGGCGATGAATTACACCCATGATCGCTCTGATTTTTCATCCAGAAATTCATTTCGGATTACAGGGGATATTCTGTCTGTTCGTCCCAGCGGTCGCGACGATACGATTATTCGTATTGAATTTTTCGGCAATGAAATTGACCGCATTGTGGAGTGCAATGCGGTGGATTGCAAAGTACGTGGAAATCGTACACACATTGCAATCTTTCCGGCGTCTCATTACGCTACTACGGATGCCAAGTTGCTCCGTGCTTTAGATACTATTCAGGAAGAGTTGGATGAACGGTTGGCAGAATTGAAGGCACAAGACAAGATTGTAGAAGCCTACCGGTTGGAGCAACGGACGCGGTACGATATGGAGCTGCTTCGTGAAACGAAGTTTTGTAACGGCATTGAGAATTATTCCCGTCATATCAGCGGCAGAGCGCCGGGAAGTCCACCGTATACACTTTTGGACTATTTTCCCGACGACTTCCTTTTGTTCGTGGACGAATCCCACGCCACCATTCCACAAGTTCGTGCTATGTACAACGGTGACCACGCCCGGAAAGTTTCCTTGGTGGAATACGGTTTTCGTTTGCCCTCCGCTTTTGACAACCGTCCCTTGAAATTCGGGGAGTTTGAAGATAAACTAAATCAGGTGGTTTTTGTCAGTGCTACGCCGACAGAATTTGAACGAGAGCGGTCCACTCAAATTGTAGAGCAGATTATTCGCCCTACGGGGTTGGTGGATCCGGAAATTATCGTTCGCCCCGTGGAAGGGCAAATTGATGATTTGCTTGCGGAAATTCATGGTGTGATAGAGCGGGGAGAGCGTATGTTAGTGACTACCCTTACTAAGAAAATGGCGGAAAGTTTAACGGAGCATTTTCTGAATTTGGGAATCAAGGTACAATATTTACATTCGGACGTAAAGACGATTGAACGCACCGAAATTTTACGGGATTTGCGCCTTGGCGTATTTGACGTGCTTATCGGCATTAACTTACTGCGGGAGGGACTGGATCTTCCGGAAGTATCCAGAGTGGCGATTCTGGATGCGGACAAGGTGGGTTTCCTGCGCAGCGAAACGTCACTTATTCAGACGATTGGACGCGCTGCCCGAAATGCGCAGGGTAAAGTTATTATGTATGCCGACAGCATTACGGCACCTATGAAAGTGGCTATTGATGAAACGAATCGCCGCAGACAACTGCAACTTGACTACAATGAGGAACATCATATCGTTCCCAAGACGATTCAAAAGAGTATCCGCGACGTAATTGATTCTACTTTTGAACAGGACGCAGGTGCTTCTGAGAATGCCCTTACGCGGATTCTGGGCTTTGATAAGAAACGAAGCGGAAAGAAATCCTCGATGGCGGGCGTGAACCCGTCTGCCAATATTGTGCTTACGGAGGAAGAGAAGAATTTGCCGCTGGATTTACTTATAGAGCGCCTAACCGGAAAGATGGCGGAAAGTGCCGCGGAACTTCGCTATGAAGAAGCCGCTAAATACCGGGATTTGATTCGTACATTACAGAAAGCGGGAGAAGAAGCATGAGTCAGAAATTTATTGAAATAAAAGGTGCGCGAGAGAACAATCTGAAGAATCTCAATTTAAAGATTCCCAGAGATCAATTAATTGTTTTTACCGGTATGTCCGGCTCCGGAAAGTCTTCTTTAGCGTTTGAAACGATTTATGCAGAAGGACAGCGGCGATATATGAGTTCCCTTTCTTCCTATGCCCGTATGTTTATTGGGCAGATGGAGAAACCGGATGTGGACAGTATCGATGGCCTTTCACCTGCTATTTCCATTGATCAGAAGACTACTTCAAAGAATCCTCGCTCTACTGTGGGTACTGTGACGGAAATTTACGACTACCTGCGTCTTCTGTATGCCCGGGTAGGTGTGCCACACTGTCCGGAATGTGGAAAAGAAATCAGTGCGATGACCATTGATCAAATGGTGGATACCGTTTTGAAGCTTCCGGAAGGCACCAAAATTCAACTTCTTGCACCGGTTGTACGAGGACGGAAAGGTGAATACAGTACCTTGTTTGAAACCCTTCGAAAGAACGGCTATGCCCGCGTGCGCGTAGACGGAAACGTTTATCCATTAGAGGAAGAAATCAAACTGGAACGGTACAAGATTCACACCATTGAAGTGGTGGTAGACCGTTTGGTCATTCGGGATGGACTTCAGCACCGTCTTTCTGAATCTTTGGAAACGGTTCTGAAATTGGCGCAGGGACTTGCTGTTGTTTCTGTTTTGGATGACGGTTCTGAAATGACGTTCAGCCAACATCATGCGTGTTCAGATTGCGGAATCAGTTTGCCGGAAATTTCCCCAAGACTGTTTTCTTTTAACAGTCCCACCGGTGCCTGTTCCAGTTGTTCCGGTATCGG
>JAGBGO010000019.1 GCA_017935905.1 Clostridia bacterium
GGTACGATCTCGCCGGGCACGGCAGCCTGGGCATCGTCTAAGCCCAACACAGCACATTCGATTTCACGGCCGTCTACAAATTCCTCAATCAAAATCTTTCGGTCGTAGCGGGCGGCCTCCACCAACGCTTCGTGGAGATCCCGGGCGTTCTTAGCTTTCCGTACACCTACGGAGGAGCCGGAGTTAGAGGGTTTCACAAAGCAAGGGTAACCCAGTTTTGCTTCCACCTGTGCGTCGTAGGCACCGGCGTCCTGTAAAATGGTCTTTCGGTATGCCACCAAATGCTTGCACTGGGGAATCCCCGCATCGGCAAAATGCACTTTCGCATAAACTTTATCCATACCGGCAGCGGAAGCAAACACGTTGCAACCCACGTAAGGCAAATTCAGCAATTCCAATAAGCCCTGCACCGTGCCGTCCTCTCCGTTCAGTCCGTGAAGCACAGGCAGCACCACGTCGCAGGTTTGCAGCACCCGAAGGCCTGCGTCCAAACGGCAGCAGGTGCTTTTGGGATCCCGGGTAAAATGGTTTTCTCTGCAAGCCGCCTCTTCCCAGGTACCGTCCTTGAGTTTCTCTGTGTCTCCGTGATAATGGAGCCAATGACCGTCCTTGGTGATACCGATCATTTCAATCTCGTACTTCTTCGTATCTAAATTTCGGATAATGGAAAATGCTGAAACACAGGAAACCTCGTGTTCTGTAGAACGTCCTCCGAACAAAACTGCCAACTTCATAAAATCAAATCCTTCCAAGGGGAAATCACTCCTACCATTATATACCTTTACCCGTGAAAATACAATGTTTTTTAACATTTCCGGAAGAATAAACCACTTGATTTTTACCCCCTGTATGCTATAATGCTTACAGACTCGGAGATTTAGGATAACCCCCGGGTTTTGTTTCACGCTGTAAACCAAATTGTAAGTATTTTGAAAGAGGTGCAGAATTTATGGGTAGAAAGATTACGGTCATTGGTGCCGGCAGTGTTGGTTCCACGATCACGTACACCATGGCAGTAGAAGCGATTGCTTCTGAAATTGTATTGATTGATATCAATGAAGAGAAGGCAAAGGGTGAGGCGATGGATATTCGCCAAGGTATGCCTTTCAGCTCTTCCGCCACGATTTATGCAGGTACGTACAGTGATGCAAAGGATTCCGACATCGTTATTATTACTTCCGGTATTCCGAGAAAGGCCGGTCAGTCCAGAATTGATCTTGCGCAGACGAACGTAAACGTTATTAAGCAAATTGCACCTCAGATTGTGAAATATGCGCCGAACGCAATTTATATTCTGGTAAGTAACCCGGTAGACGTGCTTACCTACGTATTTATGAAGGTTTCCGGCATTCCGGAAAGCAGAATTATCGGTTCCGGTACCATTTTGGATACGTCCAGACTTCGTTCCAGAATCGGTGAGTATATCGGCATCAGTGAGAAGAACATTCACGCATACGTATTGGGCGAGCACGGCGACAGCTCTTTCGTACCCTGGTCTTGTGCACAGGTTGGTTGCGTAAACTTATTGGATTACAGAAACGACTTCCAGTTTACCAACTCCAAATTCCCCGAGTTAGATACGGACGAAATCGAGAATTACATCCGTACCTCCGGCGGACAGATTATTGCCCGCAAGGGTGCTACTTTCTACGCGGTATCGATTTCTGTTTGCCACGTAGTTAAGTGCTTGTTGGGTAGTGTTAAGACGGCCATGACCGTATCCAATATGATGCATGGCGAGTACGGCATTGAAGACGTGTGTTTGAGCATCCCGTTTATTATCGGTTCCGACGGTGTTTGCGGCCATTTGCTTCCCAACCTTACCGGCAGCGAAATCGGTAAGCTTCAGCACAGTGCAGAAGTTTTGAAGAACGTTATTAAGCAAGTTAGTATTTAAGTAGAAGGAGAGAACGGAAATGACGTACAGTTATTATCCCGGGTGTACGCTGAAGACCAAAGCAAAAGACTTGGATCACTACGGCCGTCTTTGCGCAGAGGCACTGGGCATCACCTTGGAAGAAATTGAAGAGTGGCAGTGTTGTGGCGCCGTATATCCGCTTGCTCAAGATGAGATTGCGACCCGTTTGTCTTCTGTTCGTACGTTGATGGCGGCTCGGGACAAGGGTCAGGCATTGATTACACTTTGCTCTGCTTGTCACCACGTGCTGACCCGTGTCAACAACGATATGGCAAGCAATGACAATATCCGGACGAAAGCAAACAACTATTTGCAACCGGCTGTTCCCTACGCAGGAGAAACACGGGTATTGCATTATTTGCAGATGCTCAAAGAGTGTGTAGGTTTTGATGAACTTAAGAAGAAGGTTGTAAAGCCTTTGACCGGCAGAAAGATCGGTGCTTACTACGGCTGTATGATCTTGCGCCCCGCAAATGAAATGGCATTCGACGATCCGGAGAATCCTACGATTATCGAAGAATTTATTAAGGCGCTGGGTGCAGAGGCAGTTGTGTATCCCATGCGCAACGAATGTTGCGGCGGCTACGTAACCGTAAAGGATGCGGATCTAGCCAAGAAACGCGTTGCAAAGATTATGCACAGTGCGAAAGACAAAGGTGCCGAGGAACTGATTACGGCGTGTCCGCTTTGCTTGTACAACTTGCAGGCAAACGCAGGTGCCGACGCAGTACCGGTTACATATATCACCGAGCTTCTTGCAGAAGCTTTGGGCTTGAAATAAGGGGGGCGAGCGTTCATGCATTTTGATCAGAAAGAAACAGCAAATTTGATTACCCGGATGAGCGGAACCGACCCCAAGAAATGTATGAAGTGCGGTAAGTGCTCTGCTTCTTGTCCTTCTTTTGACGAGATGGAGTATCATCCGCATCAATTCGTTTCCATGGTAGTAAAGGGTGACGTAGAGCGATTGCTTGCCAGCAAGTCCATTACCAAATGTTTGACTTGCTTTGCCTGCGTACAGCGTTGTCCCCGTGGCGTAGAGCCTGCCAACATCATCGAGGCTGTTCGTGTAACGACTTTGAGACAGCAAGGAACTTGCTACTTGTCTCCCGATGACGTGCCGGCTATTGTGGATGACCAAATTCCTCAACAGGCATTGGTCAGCGCATTCCGTAAGTACAGAAAATAAGATAGGTGGTGTTGAGTTTTGCAGAGAATCGGAGTTTTTGTTTGCTGGTGCGGAAGTAACATTGCAGCTACCGTTGACGTAGATCGCGTTGTAGCAGAGGCCAAAGTTCAGCCCAATGTTGTATTTGCACAAGATTATCAGTATATGTGTTCGGAAGCGGGGCAAGGCATCATTCGGAATGCAATTGCGGAGCACAAACTTACAGGTGTTGTAGTTTGTTCCTGTTCCCCCAGAATGCACGAGAATACGTTTAGAAAGGCTGCGGAGCGGGCAGGTTTGAACCCCTATATGGTTGAAATCGCCAATATCCGTGAGCACTGTTCTTGGATTCACAAGGATAAAGAAGAAGGTACGGAGAAGGCTTGTGTACTGATGCGCGCAGCTGTTGCGAAAGTATTGCTGAACGCACCGTTGAAAGCCGGAGAGAGCAAAGTTACCAAGCGTGCTTTGGTCATCGGCGGCGGTATTGCCGGTATCCAAACAGCTTTGGATATTGCAGATGCAGGCTTTGAAGTAGACATCGTTGAGAAACGTGCAACCATCGGCGGCCGTATGGCGCAGCTGGATAAGACGTTCCCCACGTTAGACTGTTCCGCTTGTATCTTAACACCTAAGATGGTAGAGGCGGCAGCCAATGAGAAGGTTAAACTTTATACATACAGTGAAGTTGAGTCCGTAGGCGGTTTCGTAGGAAACTTCCACGTGAAGATCCGCAAAAAGGCGCGCTTTGTTAAAGAAGATATCTGTACCGGTTGCGGTGCTTGTATGGCAAAGTGTCCTTCCAAGAAGGGCTTGAATGAGTTCAATATGAATCTCAACAACCGCCCTGCGATTTACATTCCTTTTGCACAGGCAATCCCCAACGTTGCGGTGATTGATCCTGAGCAATGTATTAAGCTCAAGACCGGCAAGTGCGGTCTTTGTGAGAAGGTTTGTACCGCGGGCGCCATCGATTACAAACAACAGGATGAGATCATTGAGGAAGAGTACGGTGCAATCGTTATGGCAACCGGCTTCCAGCCCATTGATGCCTCTAAATTTGACGAGTATTCTTACTCTACTTGCCCGGACGTTGTAACGTCTCTTGAATTGGAGCGTTTGATGAATGCGGCAGGCCCCACGGGCGGCGTTCTTTTGAAGCCTTCCGACAAGACCCATCCCAAGTCCATCACCTTCATTCAGTGTGTGGGCTCCCGTGACGTAAGCGGAAGAGGTAAGTGCTACTGCTCCAAGATTTGCTGTATGTACACCGCCAAGCACGCTATGTTGATCCGTGACAAGTATCCGGACGTGGAAGTACACGTATTCTACATCGACGTACGTACACCGGGTAAGAACTTTGATGAGTTCTACCGCCGCGCCGTTGAACAGTACGACGTAGATTACATCAAAGGTCAGGTTGGTAAAGTTTACGAAGAAGACGGTCACTTGGTTGTACAGGGCGTTGACCTGATTGCAAACGAGCAGATCATTTTGAATACGGATATGGTTGTTCTTGCAACGGCAATTGAGCCGGATCCTACTGCGAGAAAAGTTGCTTCTATGCTGACTGCAAGTATTGATACCAACGACTTTATTACAGAAGCCCATCCCAAGCTTCGTCCTGTAGAGAGCCCCACGGCAGGTATCTTCCTGTCCGGTGTATGCCAAGGTCCCAAGGATATTCCCGAGACCGTTTCTCAGGCCGGTGCGGCTGCTGCGAAAGTAATCGGTTTGCTTGCGAAAGATAAACTGCTTACCAATCCTTGCGTATCTCACTCCAATGAACTTCTGTGTAACGGATGTTCCTGCTGTGAGAAGGTATGTCCTTACGGTGCTATCGGGTATGAGGATAAACTCATTAACGACCACGGCGTAAGAGAAACCCGGAGAGTTTGCGTTGTCAATGAAGCGCTTTGCCAGGGCTGCGGTGCTTGTACCGTTGTATGTCCTTCCGGCGCGATGGATTTGAAGGGCTTCTCCAACAAACAGATTATGGCGGAGGTGGATGCAATATGCCGATGAATGAAGCAAATCAGGAAGTTAAGAAAGAGTGGAAGCCGAAGATCGTAGCATTCTGCTGTAACTGGTGCAGCTACGCAGGTGCCGACCTTGCAGGATCTTCCCGTTTGGTATATCCCGCAGACGTTAAGATTATCCGCGTACCTTGCTCTTGCCGTGTGAACCCGATGTTCATTTTACGGGCATTTGAGAAAGGCGCAGACGGTGTGATCCTTTGCGGTTGCCACCCCGGTGACTGCCACTACAGCACCGGTAACTATTACACAAGACGGAGAATGACCCTCCTTTTCAGTATGCTGGATTATATCGGCGTGGAGAAAGGCCGTACCCGGGTTGAATGGGTATCCGCCGCAGAAGGTGTTAAATTCTCTACAGTTATGAATAATTTCGTATCCAAGATTTATGAGTTGGGCGAGAACGTAAAGGTGGGTGATCTTCGATGCAAAGAGTAAGTGCAAAAGTACTTGAACGTGTTCGCCAGTTAATGGCAGACGGTACCGTTGCGAAGGTCGTTGGTTGGAAGAAAGGTGAATTCTTCTATGACTGTGCACCTTCCGTATTTGAAACCGTTGAGTCTTTAGATGATTTGGTTTACGATTCTTTCTGTGCTTCCAACCTGAGCAAGTACATGATTAAGAACAGCGTGCTTCCCGAAGGTCAGACCGGCAAAGTACTGGTTCTGTTAAAGCCTTGTGATACGTACAGCTTTAACCAGCTTTTGACCGAGCATCGCATTCAGCGTGACAACGTTTATATCTTAGGCGTTGGTTGCGAAGGAATGGTGGATATCGAGAAGGTTAAGGCCCAAGGCGTTAAGGGTATTATCGGTGCATCTGAGAAAGACGGCATTTTAACCGTTGAGACTGTATACGGAAATAAAGACGTTGCTGTGAGAGACGTTCTGGTGAATAAGTGTGAGACTTGTAAAGGCAAGACCCATGTGATTTACGACGAACTGATTTCCGAGAACGAAGACGAAGGCCCTGCAGGGGATCGCTTCGAAGGCGTTCGTGCATTGGAGGCCATGACTTCCGAAGAGCGTTTTGCTTTCTGGAAAGCAGAACTTTCCAAGTGTATTCGTTGTAACGCCTGCCGCAACGCTTGTCCTGCTTGTTCCTGCCGCAAGTGCGTATTCGATAACAATGCATCGGGTATCGCATCCAAGGCAAACACAGACAGCTTTGAAGAGAAGATGTTCCATATCATCCGTGCATTCCACGTAGCAGGTCGTTGTACCGACTGCGGTGAGTGTACCAGAGTATGTCCCCAGGGCATTCCCCTTCACTTGTTTAACCGTAAATACATTAAAGATATTAATGAATTCTACGGCGATTACAGTGCAGGCGAGACCGCAGGACAGAGAGGTCCGTTGATTAACTTTACGTTAAATGACGTGGAGCCTCAGATTGTAAGCGATAGGGAGGGGAATTGATCATGAAGAAGATTGCATTTTCCCAAATTGATAACTTGTTGGCAGCCATTGCAGCAACACAGAAATTGTATATGCCGGTAGAGACTGCCGGTCAGTACAACTACGGCGAGTGGACCCCGGGAACAACGTACAATCCGGACGTACTTCACACGGTGAAGAGTGCGAAGAGCGTGTTCTTCCCCCAAAGCGAGGATTTAATCCGTTTCAAAAGAGACGGCATGAATCTTTCCATTAGCCCGGTGGCTCCGGAAGATGAAGATTTCGTTGTATTCGGCGTGCATGCCTGCGACGTAAAGGGTTTTGCCGTGTTGGATCGTGTATTCCTGTACGATCCGGTGGATGCCTACTACACAAGCAGAAGAAAGCACGGAACCATTTTCTCCGTGATGTGTAAAGCACCTGAGGAAACTTGCTTCTGCGGCGCCTTCGGCATTGATGCGACGGAGCCCGGTGCAGACGTGGATTCCTGGATTGCAGACGACGCTTTGGTGATGCGTGCCAATACGGAGAAAGGTGAGAAATTGCTGGAAAGTCTTGGCTCATTGCTTACGGATTGCGACGACACCGCTGCAGACCAAGCAAAGGCAGAGACGAAAGAAATTCTCGGCAAATTGCCGCTTGCTGACCTGAACACCAACGGCTTCGGTAAAGACGTTGATTTGCTCACGTTGTTTAACCGTCCTGAGTGGAAGGAATTGGCTTCCGGTTGCTTGGGTTGCGGAACTTGTACCTACGTATGTCCTACCTGTCAGTGCTACGACGTGCGGGATTACAACACCGGCAAGGAAATTCAACGTTTCCGTGTATGGGATTCTTGTATGTATTCCGATTTTACCATGATGGCACACGGCACCAACCGCCCCGACCACACCCAGCGTTTCCGTCAGCGGTTTATGCATAAGCTTAAGTACTATCCGGACAGATATGAAGGCGTATTCGGCTGCGTAGGTTGCGGCCGGTGCTTGCAGAAATGTCCGATTTCCATGAATATTGTAAAAGTAATGAAGAAGTTGGGAGGCGAAGCATAAGATGAGTGAGAATTGTACCTGCCATTGCCACGACGGTATGGAAAGAGATATGCTGATCCCTCAGCTTGCAGTAGTAACCGCCATTCGGCAAGATACGCCGGATGTAAAGACGTTCCGCGTAGAGGGTTTGAACGGAGAGAAATTATTCGACCACATGCCCGGACAGTGTGCTATGGTCACACTTCCCGGTGTTGGTGAGGCGATGTTCTCCATCACGTCTTCTCCCACGCTTACGGAATACAAAGAATTCAGTATTAAGCGTTGCGGTGAGCTTACCGACGCCCTTCACGCTATGGAAGTTGGCCAGCAAATCGGCGTTCGCGGACCTTACGGAAAGCAGTTCCCTGTGGATACGGAGTTCAAGGGTAAGAACTTGCTCTTTATTGCCGGCGGTATCGGTTTGGCGCCGCTGCACTCCGTGATTAACTACGTACGTGCCAATCGGAAAGACTACGGCCACGTAGATATTCTCTACGGATCCAGAAGTGCAGACGATCTGGTTGACTACGATGAAATCAAGAATGAGTGGATCGGTGAGGAAGATACCAACGTATACATCACCATCGACCGGCCTCAAGAGGGTTGGGACGGCCACGTAGGTTTCGTACCGGCTTATTTGAAAGAGCTGGCATTCGAGCCCAACTGCACCGCCATCATTTGCGGACCACCGATCATGATTAAGTTCGTATTGCAAGCTTTAATTGAAATGGGCTTCGATAAGACCCAAGTATACACCACGTTGGAGCTTAAGATGAAGTGCGGAATCGGTAAATGCGGACGTTGCAACATTGGATCTAAATACGTATGTAAAGACGGTCCGGTATTCCGTTGTGACGAAATTGACGAATTGCCAAACGAGTATTGATGCAAGGAGGATATACAGTAATGGAGGATATGGTAAAGATTTATATTGCCGGTAAGATGTACGAAGTTCCGGCCAGCCTGACAATTATGAACGCAATGGAATATGCAGGCTACCAACATACACGTGGTTGCGGCTGCCGCGCAGGTTTCTGCGGCGCATGTGCCACAATTTACAGAATTAAAGGCGACACAGAATTGAAGTTCTGTCTTGCTTGTCAGACAAAAGTACAGGAGAATATGTACATTGCAAGCCTTCCTTTCTTCCCCACACAGAAGAAAGGTTACGAGATCGAGAAAATAAAGCCCACTGAGACCATTATGATGGAACTTTACCCGGAAATTTACAGCTGTATCGGTTGTAACGCTTGTACCAAGGCTTGTCCGCAAGGCTTAAACGTTATGCAGTATATTGCATACGCACAGCGTGCAGAGTATGAGAAATGCGCAGAAGCATCTTTCGACTGTATCGCTTGTAATATGTGTGCATCCCGTTGCCCTGCACAGATCACACACTCTATGGTATCGCTTTTGGCTCGCCGCTTGAACGGTAAGTACATTCAGCCCCACAGCGACCACGTAGACGTACGAGTTCAGGAAATCATCAACGGCGAATACAACCAGCTCATCGAGACGCTGGCAAACAAGCCTTTAGAAGAAATTAAAGAACTCTACAACCACAGAGATATTGAGAAATAATCGGGGAGGTTTATGTAAAATGGCGAATGTATTGACACAAGAAATGCTGGACTCCATTAAGAAAGTTGAAGCCAGCCGTGCATCCAGAATCGGCGCTGAACTTCGCAGAATGACTGCAGACGAAAAGCAACAGGTTCTTAATGATTTTCACCCGGACTACAAGTCTGAAGGCTTCTCCGTATTGACCGTAGGTCCCAACAAAGGGGAGAAAGTTCCCTGTGAGCTTGCTGACCTGCTTCAAGGTAAGAGCCGGATCTTAGGTGTAGATATTGATTTGGACAATATCACCTACGACGTAGACGTATTGATTATCGGTGGCGGCGGTGCCGGTGCTTCTGCTGCAATTGAGTCCGATAACAACGGTGCGAAGACCATGATCGTTACAAAACTTCGTATCGGTGATGCCAACACCATGATGGCAGAAGGCGGTATTCAGGCTGCAGACAAACCCAACGACTCTCCTGTAACTCACTACTTGGATGCTCTGGGCGGCGGTCACTTCTACAACAAGCCTGAACTTTTGAAGAAGTTGGTTATGGACGCTCCCGGCGCGATTCAATGGCTGAACAACCTGGGCGTTATGTTCGATAAAGAAGAAGACGGTACCATGTATACCACCCACGGTGGCGGTACTTCCAGAAAGAGAATGCACGCTTGCGCAGACTACTCCGGCGCTGAAATCATGCGTGTACTTCGTGACGAAGTTATTAACCGCGGTATTCCCGTTGTAGATTTCACTTCTGTAATCGAATTGATCTTAGACGAAGACGGACAGTGCGCAGGTGCTGTGCTTCAAAATATGGAGACCGGCGAGCAAATGGTTGCCCGTGCAAAGACGGTTATTATTGCAACCGGCGGTGCAGGACGTCTTCACTACCAAGGTTTCCCCACCTCCAACCACTACGGTGCAACCGCAGACGGTTTGGTATTGGGATACCGGGCAGGTGCAAAACTCCTTTATGCAGATACCATTCAGTATCACCCCACAGGCGTTGCATATCCTGCACAGATGTTGGGTGCATTGGTTACGGAGAAAGTTCGTTCCATGGGTGCACAGCTCATCAACGTTGACGGTGAAGCCTTCATGAACCCCTTGGAGACCCGTGACGTAACCGCTGCATCTATCATTCGTGAGTGTAAGCAAAGAGGGAAAGGCGTTCCCACACCTTTGGGCGCTGCTATCTGGTTGGATACACCGATGATCGAAATGATCCACGGCGCAGGCACGATTGAGAAGAAACTTCCCGGTATGCTTCGTATGTATGAGAAATTCGGTATCGATATGCGTACGACTCCGATTTTGATTTACCCCACCCTTCACTACCAAAACGGTGGTTTGGACGTAACCGACGAGAGCGTTACAAACGTTCCCAACTTGTACGTTGCAGGTGAGGCTGCCGGCGGTGTTCACGGTCGGAACCGTTTGATGGGTAACTCTTTGTTGGACGTTATCGTATTCGGACGCAATGCAGGTAAATATGCTTCTGCACATTCTAAGGGCGTGAAACTTGGCAAACTCACACTTTCTCACGTAGATAAGTTTGCAAAAGAAATGGCAGATGCAGGGATTGAGCCGAAGGTTGAATCTCCGCTCTTGCTTCCTTCTTACACTCACGGCAATCCGAAATTGGCAGACAAATATACATGGGGGCACACTGAATTATGAGTTTATTTGGCGGTGTTATTTCAGTTAGCAATATCTCCACGTTGCTGTTCGTCGTCTTTGCTGTATTAGCAGTCGGTTATGCATTGGGCAGAATTACCGTTAAAGGCGTTTCTTTGGGCGATGCGGGCGTATTTATTATCGCCCTCTTAGCCGGTGCGCTGTTCTTTAGCGTAGGGGATGCAGGTCTCATATTTGCAGGCTCTTCAAAGCCCTATGACTTCAACAGCGGTCTTTCCTTGATTGAAAGCCTTGGATTGGTACTCTTCGTAACCTCTGTTGGTTTTATCGCAGGTCCCAAATTCTTTGGAAACTTCAAACGGAATTTTAAGTCCTACGTATTACTTGGCTTGATTATTATTATTGCCGGCGGTTTGGCGGCAGCAGCTTGTATCGGTATGGGTGAAGTGATTGGCTACGGCGGCTCCATTAAAGAGCAAGACGGTTTTGTAGCTATGATCGTAGGTCTGCTTTCCGGATCTTTAACTTCTACCCCTGCGTTCTCTGCTGCAAAGGCAACCGTTGCACCGGAATATCAATCTTTGGTTTCCGTAGGTCACGGTATTGCGTATATCTTCGGCGTTATCGGCGTGGTACTTTTCGTACAGTTGATTCCCAAGATGACCAAAGCCAATATGGAAGAAGAACGTGCCAAGTTGGTGATTAAAGAAGAAGGGGAGAAGAAGTCCTTTGTGGGCAAACTCTTCGAAATTGACCACATGGGCATTGCCGCTATTTCTTTAGCGGCAATCCTGGGTACGCTGATTGGCCAGATTAAGATTCCTTTGTCCGGCGATGGCCTTAGCGGTACGTGCTTCTCTTTAACCACTACGGGCGGATGCTTGCTTACCAGTTTAGTAATGGGCCATTTTACCCGCATCGGCAAAGTCAGCATTATGCCCGCACAAAGTACTTTGAAACTTTTCCGCGAATTGGGCTTGGTGCTCTTCCTGGTAGGTGCAGGAATCCCCGGTGGTGCAGAGTTTGTAGAGAACTTTGACGCAATGTATTTTGTATACGGAATGGTAATGACTATCGTTCCGATGATTGTGGGTTACCTGTTTGCAAGATATGTGCTGAAACTCAGCTTGCTGAACAACTTGGGCTCTCTTACGGGCGGTATGACTTCTACCCCTGCATTGGGCACCTTGATTGGTACGGCAGGTACCGAGGACGTGGCTGCAGCGTATGCAGCAACTTACCCCATCGCATTGATTGCGGTTGTGCTGGTATCCCAGTTCTTGATTTTGTTATTGTGATTTAGATAAGAAGGAGGCTGTTATAATATGAGAACAGTACAAGTTCAGACTGTAACCGATACAGTTCGTGAAATGTGTATTTCTGTAAATCACCAGTTGTCTTCCGATATGGTTTGCAAATTGACCGAGGCCGTTCAAATTGAGGAATCTCCTCTGGGCAAGCAAATTTTGGGCCAGCTGGTTGAGAATATGGATATCGCCAAGAGTGAAATGATCCCCATTTGTCAGGATACCGGTATGGCGGTTATCTTTATTGAAATCGGGCAGGACGTTCACTTTGAAGGCGGTAACTTGGAAGATGCTATCAATGAAGGCGTTCGTCGCGGTTACGTAGACGGTTACTTGAGAAAGTCCGTTGTACGCGATCCTATCGAGCGTGAGAATACCAAAGACAACACCCCTGCTGTTATCCACTATTCCATTGTTCCCGGCGACGGCGTGAAGATTACGCTGGCACCCAAGGGCTTTGGCAGTGAGAACATGAGCCGCGTATTTATGTTAAAGCCGGCACAGGGTATTGAAGGCGTGAAGGAAGCCGTTTTAACAGCAGTTTCCGAAGCAGGCCCCAATGCTTGCCCGCCGATGGTTGTAGGCGTTGGTATCGGCGGTACGTTTGAGAAGTGTGCAATCTTGGCAAAGAAGGCTTTGACAAGAAACGTTCAGGAGCATTCTTCTATTCCTTACGTAGCAGACCTGGAGAAAGAACTCCTTGAGAAAATTAACAGCCTTGGCCTTGGCCCCGGTGGTTTGGGCGGCAGAATGACGGCTTTGGCTGTTTCTGTTGAGACGTATCCGACCCACATTGCCGGTCTTCCCGTAGCTGTAAACATTTGCTGCCACGTAAACCGTCACATTGTGCGTGAAATCTAAGGAGGTATGTAAAATGGATAGAAAAATTACACTCCCTTTAACTGATGAAGATGCACGTTCTCTTCGCGCAGGTGATTACGTATATCTTTCCGGTGTGATCTACACCGCAAGAGATGCAGCCCACAAGAGAATGTATGAAGCTTTAGAAAATGGGGAAGCACTTCCCATTGAAATGCAGAACAACGTGGTTTACTACCTTGGACCTACACCGGCACGTCCCGGCCACGTAATCGGTTCCGCAGGTCCTACGACTTCCAGCCGTATGGACAAATACGCACCCAAGCTTTTGGATTTAGGCTTGAAGGGCATGGTAGGTAAAGGCAAGCGTACCCAAGAAGTGATTGACGCGGTTGTTCGCAACGGCGCAGTTTACTTCGCAGCCGTTGGCGGCGCAGGCGCACTTCTTTCTAAGTGCATTAAGAAGGCAGACGTCGTTGCTTATGACGATTTGGGTACAGAAGCCATTCGTCGCTTGGAAATCGAGAATCTTCCTGTAATTGTTGTTATTGACTCTGAGGGTACCAACCTCTACGCAACAGCTGCAGAGCAGTGGAAGAAGTAAGGTTATAGAAGCAATCGTTTTTGAAGAAGATTTGGTACTGGCGGAAAATTTTCTGCTGGTACCAAATTTTTTGGTACAGAGAGAAAAAATTTTACCTGTACCCAAAAATTTTGAATTCACTTGACACTCGCCTTCCAATCCACTATGATACACTTAACTTAAAGGAGGCACGACGAATATGGAATTATACCAATTGGCACCGGAACCGGTGAGCTTAATGCAATGTTACGTACTCAAAACAGCGCATAATAAATTGATTGTAATCGACGGCGGAATCGACGGATACGGCAAAGATGCACCGGCGTACTTAACGGCGGCCCTCAGAGCCATTGCAGGGGTAGAGAAAGGCGAATACTTCGAGGTGGAGGCTTGGTTCTTCTCCCATTCTCACGGGGATCATTTCGGCGAGTTTTGTAAAATGATGCAAGACTACACGGAGGAATCCAATTATAAAGTGAATCATTTTTACTTTGATTTTCCGCCCTACGAAACAGAAGCCTATCCCTATCCGGTGGAAACAAAGATGCTCCCTTGGCTGATCGAAAGCTTAGATCACTATGCTAAGGTGAACGGCATTTCCATTCCGGAAGGCAAGACGTATTATGACGTATTAAACGGCGCAGTGATCAATCAACAAGCCATTGATGAAGGCCTTACCCTGAATATTGACGGTGTCAAAATTGACGTCCATAAGACCTGGAACATTGAAGATAAAGGCGCTGCCAACAATGAATCCATTGTAATGCGCTTCCACGTAGGGGACAAGACAATTCTGTTCTTAAACGATCTTGGCACCGAAGGCAGTATGCGCTATGAGCAGATGCCGATTGCCAACGTGAAGAGTGATATTATTCAGACGGCGCACCACGGTCAAGCCGGTGTCCGGGAGCCTGTGTACCGCATGGTGGGCGGCTCCGTTTTCCTGTGGCCCACGCCGGACTGGGTATGGCGGGATCCTGTGAATTTCCGAATTGGCGAAACCAGAACCTGGATTGAAGGGGAAGACTTCTACGACAAGAGCGAGAGGCACATTGTGGCGTGCAAATATGACGCTTATCCCCAAGACCCCACCAGTATTGCTTGCTGGAAAGAAGTTAAGGACGGTATGCGGGTGTTGTAAGGAAGGGGTCGCAGAATTGGTCAAAAGCCAAGTCTACGACCTTTTTTCGAGCAGAAACAGGTCGCGATGAACTGCAATAGGATGTTCCGCGACCCATTACAGGCTGTTTACACAAAAAAACGGGTCGTGAAACATACAAAAGCGAGGTTTTACAACCTGCAAACTATTTTACCAAAAATTAAATCGTTCCGGTCACCACCAAGGTGCTGACGCCGGGGCTTACCGTCCACTCGCCTGTCACAGGATCTTGCGCGTACGTCGCTGCGGGCACGGTGATCTGTCCCGGAACGGTTACAAATACGCCGGTGGTCTCGGAATAGTTATAATCGGTACCTTGCGCCCAGGCGGCGCCGTTAAAGGTAACCACAACATCCGACAAAACAGGGGTAAACGTATCGGTTACAGAGGCATTGTCCGTATCCACCGCTGGTGCATTGCCGTAATTTTGAATCACCAGGGTGTACGTGACGCGGCTTCCTTCGCTGACGGGAACCGGGTCGATGCTTTTCGCAATGGTCAAATTGGGTTCTTCTTCCGGTGTAATGGTTTCTGTTGCCGTTACCGGTGTGGGAATATTGCCGCCGCTTACGGTGACCGTGTTCACTACGGAATCTTCCGTGCCAAGGGGGGCAAATCGTGTGATTGTCGCTTCATACACCAAAAACGCATTGCTGCCGGCAGGGATGTTTAGGCCGGTGAAGGTTAAAGGCGGGCCGGGATTTTCGGTGGGGGCGGGCTGTAAAATGCCGTTCACGTAAAATCGTACAGAACCTTCTGTATACGCAAGAGGAACCAGTGTAGTAGAATCGAACGTGTAGGCGCCTAAATCGTCGGAAACAGTGATATTTTGCAAGGCTGTCCCGCCGGAATTTACAATACTGATCACGTACACAACCGTATCGCCTTGGGCGTACGTCTGGGTAACCGCCGTTTTCGTTACGGCTACCGCATCCAGAATCTCGCCCACAGCCACGTTGGAGTTTACCACTTCGTTGTTGTACGAAAGTTGTGCTTGATTGGTAAATTGAGCCATAGAATCTCTCCTTTTTATAATAATTTAGCGGACGGAACCGTCCCTATATTGCATATTTTATGTTGCTATCCCCTTGAGTGTGTCTTTCTCGCTACTTGCCAGTCCAATGAATTTGGGTGTATAATGTTCCTATGATGAAACAATTGTTGGCGATTCTGATAGGTATATCGATGTATTTTACCCAAACTTCCGGCGCGGCGCCCGAAAGACAGTCTCGCTATGCCATTACGGATTTGGGCAATCCTGCCGCTTCCCATTACGCACAAACCACGCCAAGAACACCTTGGGATCTGGCGATGGATCAAGGGAAACTGTATATCGGCGCAGGGGATTACGATGCCAATTCCGGCAACACGCCGGTATATGCCTGGAATTTGGAAAACGAAACTTGGGAGGAAACCGGAAGCATTTTAGACGAGGCAATCTCCAACTTCGCCAAGGTAGGGGAAACTTTGTATATTCCCGGTACGGATCCCACCACAGGCACTTGGGCGTATGGGAACTATTACCAAAAGACCGATGACGGGTGGCAAATCCGCGACAATTTGCCCGGGGCTGTCCATAATTTCGATATCACAAACTATGAAGGCAGTCTTTTCTTTGGAATCGGTACCGCCAATGCCACTGTGTCCCCGGTAAAAATCTCCAAAGACGGGGGAAAAACGTATCAAGACGTGGCATTTTACCGAGAGGGAAAGAACCAAATCGGGGACGAAGCATACAAGTTCTTCCGAGTGTATAATTTCTTCCAGTTAAAAGGAGAACTTTACTGTTTGTTTGCCGCCACCAAGAAGGATGATATCTACGAAACCGGATTCTATTGGTACACCGGAGACGTTTTTCAGCACACGGAGGGCACCGGTATGAACCGAAAGCATTTATGGCAAGTGCTGATCGGTGAATCGGTCACTTTGAAAGATCGGTGTTATTTTGCAACGGGGCGGATGTACCAAACGGGAGATTTTCATACTTATGAGGAAATTGTTTTCCCGGGGCAGGACTACGTTACGGATTTCGTAACCGCAGGAGACTATTTGTATGTGCTTACCGCTAAACAAATCCGGGAAGAAACATACGTGAATACCCTGTGGCGTTTCGTGCCGGAAACAGGCACGAAGGTGCGATTGGTCGCTTTCCAAACAGAAGGCGGATTTGGATTAAGTTTGGAAAAAGACGGTGCCTCTTTCTTTGTGGGAATTGGCCATGGCAGCGATGCCGGACGGATTTTGAAGATTCAACCCAAAGGCTTTTTCACCCGCATGTTTGGGCTGCTTCCTCCGGATAGGTTAGACCCCATTCTGCCCGAAGACTGGTCATGATGGCCATAATGTCTTGTGTGTAGGGGAGCAGCATCCGGCTATGGTCGCCGGAACGTACGGCATCTTCCATATCCGTCATTTCATAATATAAAGCATTTTCCCGGGCGCCGGCGATAATTTCCTCCACGGTGCCCGTTTCCGCATCTACCCAAATGGCCCTGTCCCCGCGGGGATATTCCATTATTTCTAAATAACCTCGGTCAAAACTGACCATAGCTCGCTTGGGCTGCTTGGAGTGAAGAGAAAGGGCGATGGTAGCCATCTGTCCTACGTCGTTTTGGAGTAAAATGGTGGCTTGTTCATCTACGCTGGTTGCGCAAGGCAACATCTGACTTTTTATCTTGGTAGGGCAAGTATCCATAAAACTGCGGGCAAAGCTTAATGCGTACACCCCGATATCCAGCAAAGCACCGCCTGCTAAATTTCGGTTAAAAAAGCGATTGTTCATATCGTAGGGTTTAAAACTGCCGAAATTCAGGGTAATCATCTGGACTTTTCCAAAATCCCCGGCACGCGCCCGCCGCCATAATTCTTTGTAAAGGGGCATGTGCCAGATAGTCATGGCTTCGGCTAACACCAACCCTTTTCCGGCGGCCAGTTCTGCCATTTCGGAAAGCTCCCGGCTGTTTAGCGTAATGGATTTCTCCACCAGCAAATGCTTTCCGTTCTCTAAGGCGCGCTTCATAAAAGGATAGTGGGTGTTGTGGGGGGTGGTGAGATAAATAATATCCACGTTGGGGTCGGTAAAAAGGTCGTCGATGCAATCGTGCACTTTTTCTACATCGTACTTTTGACCAAATGCCACGGCTTTCTCGTAGGTGCGGTTGGCAACACCGTAGAGTTTCTTGCCCATTTTACCCAGCGTAACCGCCATTTCGTTGGCAATCACACCGGTACCCAATACCGCCCATCTTAACTCGTCCATTCCAGGCACCTCCTACATGAAATTCGCAAAAATACCGGCCACCCCTACGGTCAGCAGTCCGGAGATCACAATGGAAAGGCTGCTCATGGCGCCTTCAATTTCCCCGATTTCAAAAGCTTTTGCCGTGCCTAATGCATGGGAAGCGGAGCTGATGGCGATGCCCACCGCAATCTTCTCCCGAATCCGGAAACAGCGACAGATGACTTCCGCTAAGAGATTTCCCAGTACGCCGGTAATGAGAATAATCGTTACGGTAATGGAAACGTAGCCGCCAAATTCCTGGCTGATACTCATGCCGATGGCAGTAGTTACGGATTTGGGAAGGAACGTGATGTACTCTTCGTGGGAGAGGCTGAAAATGGCACACATGCCCAGTACGCTGCCCAAACTGGTGAGTACGCCGGAAACAATGCCTGCCAGCACTGCCACGTAATTCTTCTTCAGCAGTTCAAATTGCTGGTACAAAGGTACCGCCAAACACACGGTGGTGGGGGTGAGCAAGTAATGGAGATAATGGGCGCCTTGGTAGTAGGTGTCGTAATCAATGTTGAAAATGACGAGAATGGCAATAATGATGCCGACGGAAATTAAAGTAGGATTGAAAACGGCCCATTTCAGTTTCTTCTTCAGGAACAACCCAAAACTGTAGGCGGCAAGACTTAGCAGCACGCCGAAATAAACGGATTCGATTAAAAATTCACGCATCTTCTTTGCCTCCCTTCTTCTTGAGGCGCAGAATCAGTTGGGTGACCCAGCCGGAAACCACCATCACCAGCAGTGTGGTGATCACGGTAATGGTGACGTAAATCAGCCAATTGTCTTTAATGATGCCCCAGGCGGTCATCAATCCCACTGCGGAAGGGATAAACAGCACGGGCATAATTTCAATGAGAAAAAGACTGACGTCTTTCACTTGGTCCAATTTGAGTACTTTACATTCCAGCGCCAAAAACAGCAAAATAATGCCGTAAATCCCCGCAGGAATGGGAAGGGGGATTATCCGATAGAGAATTTCCCCAATAAAGGATAGGGTTAGAATAACGCCGAACTGTTTCAGATATTTCAAGGTTTAGCATACTCCTTTATTCTTCCTCGGAACTTTCCGGGGAGATTTCTGTAAAATCTGCCAGTTCCGGAATGGGATCCGGTTGGGGTGCTCCCATTGCCGGAAGAGATTCCACCCGATTCAGGCTCTTGTGAATGATGTCATTTCGGTGCTTGGCGTCGCCTAACACTTTGCCGGCCTCGTCAATCTTCTTCTGGGCTTTGGTGAGTAAATCTTCAAATTTGCCGTACTGGGCCTTCACTTTCACCAAAAGGGTGCGCACTTCTTCCGCCTTGCGGTTAATGGCTACGGTGCGGAAGCCCATAGCAAGGGAGTTTAAGAGTGCCGCAATGGTGGAAGGCCCTGCAATCATCACGGAATGCAAACTGCGAATCTTGGCGACCAATGCTTCATCTCCTGCAATTTCTGCGTACAAACCTTCTGTGGCCAAGTACAAAATGGCAAAAGAGGTAGTTTCAGGTTCGTGAATATAACCGCTTACGTCTTTCGCTTCTGCCAGTACCCGGTTCTTCAAAGCTTTGCGGGATTCCGTCAGGCCGATTGTGTCCCCTGCATCGGAGGCGGCAATTAAGCGGGCGTAATCTTCCATAGGGAACTTGGAGTCAATGGGCAGATAAATATGATTGCCGCCGTCTCCCGTAGGAATGCGCACGGCAAATTCCACCCGGTCCAATTTGCCGGGGTTGGTGGCTACGTTGGTATCGTACATATTGGGAATAATATCTTCTAAGATATTTTGCAACTGAGCCTCTCCCCATGTACCTCTTGCCTTTACGTTGGTCAGGATCCGGTTGAGGCCGCTGACGTTCTCTGTAACACCGCTGGAAAGTTCTTTCATCTCGCCCAAAGACTTATATACGTTCTCCAGCTGGTCGGAAACGGTTTTGAAAGACGCATCCAAACGGGTGGAAAGGGTTTGGGTGAGTTTCTCCTCCACGGTGCCCCGAATTTGATCCAGATTCTTCTGCAAAGTTTCCCGAATCAGTTCGTTTTCCTTCCGATTCTTGTCTTGAATATCCGTGAGGGCTTGGGTAACGGTTTGCAGCATCTTGTTCTGCTGTCCGTAGTTCTGTTCCGTCAATTTCTGCATTTGCTCGGACAATTTATCCAGGGCGGTCATAGTTTCTTTGTGCTCCATTTCGCACTGCTTAGAGAGCAACGCCAGTTCCCCGGACAGTTTTTGCGGTCCCGGATCTTTGCGAAGCAGCAACAGGACCACGAGTACTGTCAGCACAACCAATAGAATCAAAATCGCAATTTCCATAGCAGTCTCCTTACAGTTCGCAATCTAAAGCGATGACGGAAGCGGCCACACGACCGATATGGGCCTTTACTACGTCTACGTGGTAAGGGTCATTTTGATATGTATCCAAATCTTCCCGGCTTTCCAAGTCTACTTGCAAAATAATATCATAAGAACGAGGGGAATGGAGAAAGTCAGCGCCCACAAAAATCCTCTTCGCAGTGGGCACACGGCCTTCCATTGAGCGAAGAATGGCGCAGGTTTCTTCTATGGACTCCTCGGTGGGATTGGCTAATTTAAAGCATACTGTATGTCGGATCATAGGGTTTCCGCCTCCGGTAAAATATTTGTTCCATTATACCACGAATAAGCGCCGGGTACAAACCGATATTTTACCGAAATTGTATCCGACGCCTATTTTACCGTTACTTCGCCTCGGGAGAAATGGTTGCCATATCAATATCCATGGAGGGAAGAATATCCATATCCGGTGTTGCGCTTGCCGTAGGAGAAGCTGTGGTTCTGTCCGGCGTCATCGTTACGTGAAGATCGTCGTCTATTTTACGTCCGCATGCAGCAAAAGACATCACGGATGCTGCCACAGTGCCCAAAAGAAGCGCGCGTTTCAATTTATTCATTGTAAATTCCTCTTTTCCTTCTGAAGGTTCTGCACAATTCGCCTGCTTTGGCGTGGATTGTGTACGGATATTTTTTGTAGGGGCAGATTAAATATACTGGAAAAGGTTTCTTGCTTGTTATTTTTTACAGAAATATGTATAATAAAGAAGTGGAAAATTTCGGAATGGGGATTGGTGGAAATGCATATTCACGAACAAAGCTGGACGGCGACGTACAAGGAAACGTACTTAAACGGAAGCAGCGCATTCAACAAAAATCACTTGCATACCAATATGCACCAGTTGATCTATGTGGTGGAAGGCGAATGCAACGTGTGTGTTTCAGACAAGATGTATCACGCCGGACCGAAAACCCTGATTGTGTTTAATAACATTGAACGGCATTGGGTGCGTGTGCTGACCAAACCGTACAAACGTTACGTGGTGGATATTTCCGGTGATTTTTTGCGGTCGCTGCAACTGGGAAAAGAAATGATGTCTCTTTTTAACTGTCGTACCAACGAGTTTCGATCTTGTATGGACATAAGCGATATGGATACGCGGGTGCGCGGATATTTAGACCGATTGGTTGAAGAAGATAAGAAGCAAGCGGAAATGGAATATACGTCAGACGTGGCGGCGTGCGTGTTGAAACTGCTGCTGATTGAGCTGTTCCGAACGAAGCGCCCCTATTTTCCCGATACCCATCACTTGCTGTATACGGAAATTTATCCGGTGAAACAGTATTTAGATAAACATTACGCAGAGAATATTACCATGGAACAGTTGTCGGAATTGTTTCATATCAGTAAATCCGGTCTTACTCAGAAGTTCCGGGATCTCACGGGAGACAGTCCGAAACATTATTTAATGCTGTACCGTTTGGCTGTTGCCAAGTCCCTGCTTTACTCTACGGAATTATCCGTCAGTGAAGTTGCAGAGCAAACGGGCTTCGGTGACGTCAATAACTTTATTCGTTATTTCAAAAACGATACCGGCGTTACGCCGCTTCATTATCGTAAGGTTATTATGAATCAAACGGACTGATTGTTGTTTTTACATATTTTTAGCGTTGAATATGCGATAATTTGCAGAAAACCTATATTGTGTCTTTTTGAAAAATTTATTAACATTAATATGCGATATAAATTTGAAAGGAGCAATATCGGTGAAGAACAAGGGTAAGATTATCGCCACTATTGCAACTACAGCAATTAGCGCAGTTATGATTTTAATTGTATTGATTTGGGGCACGTGGCCTCAAGGTGTGCTTCCGGAAAGCGGAGATGAACCTGGTCTTCCGGGAACGTCTGAAGCCCCCGGCAGCTCTGCTGTACCTAATCCGGGTTGGGATTGGGGTACTTCCCAGGATCCTTCTGACAATCGGAGCTTAGCGGCAGGAGAGTCCCATTTATTCGGCAAAGAAGGCTGTTATACGTGGTGGACCAATGCACTGGCACTTCGTTTCGTAGGAGAGAAAGATCAAACCTACCTTTCGTTTGTGAATGAAGAAGGTCAGATGTCCGTTTCCTCTTACAACCATAAGACCGGCGAACGGGCGGATACCACATTAGCCAGCTTTGAGCGGGATGACCACAACTCTGCAGCCCTTACCGTGCTTCCGGACGGAAGGGTATTGGCAGTTTACGCACGCCATAACAAAGATAAATTACTTCGGTGGAGAATTTCTCAGCCGGAGGATATCACGACTTTTGGACCGGAGGAAGTGCTTGGAAACGGCGGCGCCGTTACGTACATTCAGCTTCACCGCATTAACGATGCAGAATACCGGGTATTTTACCGATACGGAAACTGTAACTGGGCCACCCGTATTTACAATTTTGTGCAGAATACATGGACGGAAGAAATCGTTTGGCTCCGCGAGCCGGACGGCGGCCAGTATTATTTGTGGACTCAGGAAGACAAAACGGTGGGTAAGATCAACGTATTTATGACCAGCCACCCTGTAAACGGAACGGACCAACACATTCGTTACGGATACTTTGATGAGAAGGGCAATATTTGCACGCTGGATGGGAAAGGCAAAGGAAAGGTGCTGGGCTCTTTAAGTAAAGAAACCAACCCTGCATTGTCTCCCCGAGATTTCACCGTGGCTTTTGAAGCACCGGAGGGACTTTCCACCCGCTTGTACGACGTTTCTTTTATGGGTGACAAAGTGGCGGTATTGTTCGGTACTTTCAAAGATGCCAAGGATAGTGAATACAGATATTGTTATTACGATACAACCAATAACAAATGGGTGACCAATGTGGTAACCACTTCCGGTCCGGCGGCCGTTGCCGGGAACCGATATTTCGGCGGTATTTCTTTTGATAAGAAGGATATGCAGACCTTGTACGTATCCAGACAAGTGAATAAGATCTGGCATATTGAACGCTGGACGACCAAAGATTACGGTGCTACGTGGGAAAGTAAAGTATTGGTTGAGGCAGACCGTCAGGGAAGAGTTTTGATGCGTCCTGTCATTCCTTACAACACCCACGAAGATATGGATTTTGTTTACATCGCCGGTCGGTATCCTACGTACTTGACCTATAACACGGATATTTATTCCTACGCAGAATGATAGAGGAGGAGAGATTTATGAAACGTTTTGGTTTATTGATTTTAGCTTGTGTGATGCTGGCTGCGTTGCTGGCAATCCCGGCTTCCTTGGCGGCAAATCCGCAGGACGTGGTACTTACGTTTAACGCGGATGATGCGGCGCTTGGCTTGGTGAAAGCCGGCTCGACCGCTGCACACACGTCTTACGACAGCGCAGACGGTAACGTGGAGAACCTTCGCTGTACGGACAAGAAAATCGGTGATTATTTCTTCTTTGCACCGGATAAAGATCACGGTTACAAAGGTGTGCCCGGTTACGTATATTTGGGTGACTACAACGTTGCCAACTTAAAGAGCGTTACGTTCTATTACGTATCGGATACCGATGATACGCCTACCATGGAAATTGCACTTACCAAAGGCAAGAATACCACGGATAAGATTGCTTCCTGTTCACCTACGGTAGCAACCGGCAGTATGAAGAACCCCAGACAAGACAGCATGACTATTACACCGCAAAATTACTCCGGTCCCGTATGGCTCTGCGTTAACCCAAACGGTACGGGCGGCACCCGCGTTTTTGCAGCCAACGTGGTGCTTACTTTTGAAGGTTCTGCAACGCCTACTCCGGCCGCAACCCCTACGCTTGCGGCAACGCCTACACCTACTGCAACACAGCCCCCTTCCAACGACGTGGTGATTAACGTAGTTCCGGCTGATTTAGGTGTACAGAATGCAGGCGCCAACGGTGCGTACGCAACCAAGTATTGCAGCGCAGACGGCAAGGTTGTGAATCTTCGTTATGGAAGCGATGCATTAGGTACCGGTACGAGCCATACTTTCATGGCTACCGAATGGAATACTTACGCAAAGAAACCCGGTTACCTTTATTTAGGTGATTACAATATTGCGAATTTGAAGAGTGTTACGTTTAAATACGTAACCAACAAAACCGCATCTGACCTCAACGGCCGTATGGCAGTGCTTTTGGTGAAGAACAAACAAGACGTTGCTTTGGGTGTGGACGACAGCAATGCCGTTGCAAAAGCAATTCTTACACAGAGAAGTGCCACGGATCGAAAGAATCCGATGGATGCCAGCATGACGATCGAGGATACCGATTATTCCGGTCCTGTATGGCTCTGCATCGATCCTTCCGGCACGAGAATTTGGGTTTTGGACGTTGTGCTTACTTTTGAAAACTCTGCAACGCCGACGCCGGCCCCGGCGACTCCCAGTCCTACGGCTACCGCAACCCCTGTAGTAACCGCAACCCCTGTAGTAACCGCCACGCCTGTAGTAACTGCGACGCCTGTAGTAACCGCAACCCCTGTAGTAACCGCCACGCCTGTAGTAACTGCGACGCCTGTAGCAACCGCAACGCCTGTAGTAACTGCGACGCCTGTAGCAACCGCAACACCTGTAGCGGCTGCAACACCTGTAGCGACTGCAACACCGGATAACGTGGACACAGAAGATTTTGTATTTGATCCGGATGCATTAGGTGTGCAGGCAGGTTCCAGTACTTCTGATCACGCAATTTATGATTCCGCAGACGGCAAGGTTGTGAACATCCGTTCCGGCTTTAGCGGTTGGGACAGTGCAAGGGCTTACCAGTGGTTTATTACAGACCACAGAGGTGCATACGACAAAGTACCCGGTTACGTTTATTTAGGCCGCTATGATCTTTCCAAAGTGCATAAGATTACCTTTGATTACGTAGCCAATGAAGATTCTTTTGAAAACGTTGTATCTCTGGTAACGGATGCTACCGGTGCTACCACTGTGGCTGCTGCAACTGTAACAGAGGCTACCGGAAACTTGAATCAACCGGTTTCTAAAGGCGAGATGACCATTACCGACAAAAATTATTCCGGTGACGTATGGCTCAAAATTGCGCCCAATACGTCCAATAAGAGACTGTTTGTATCCAACTTGACCTTCGCTATGATTAAAGAACCGGCAGCCCCCACTGCTACCGTAGCGCCTACGCCTACCGGTGAGGCTACGACCACGCCGATGCTGGCAATCCTTGCATTGATTGTAACCGTATCCGGTGGCATGGCAGTATATATGGCAAGAAGACAGAAGAGAGGCGTTGAAGCGTGATGAAGAAAATTGCATTGATCATTGCATGTATTTTATGTATTAGTTTGTTTGGCGCATTTACGGTATCCGCAAGCGGAACTACTTCCGTAACCTTTGATTGGGAAGATTTAGGTGTAATCTGTGTGGGAACCGGAGCGGATGCGGAAGATTATAAGGGCCAGAACGGTGCCAAGGTGGTCAACGCACGTTGCAGTTTCAGCGGCTGGGATCACCAGGCGGAGTACCTGTGGTTGATTTCCAATTTTAACGGCGGCGACAAAGGTCCTACCTCCGTTCATTTGGGGGATAACTTCAATATGGCGGAAATCAAGAAAATTACCTTTGATTACGTAACAGATGTTGGTAATCCTGCCGAGAACAAAGTATTACTTACGGCAGACGCTGCCGGTACGCAAGTTGTAGCATCTTACGACGTTACAAAAGCCACCGGTCAGTTGCGGAATCCGGAGAACGTTTCTATGACGATTGCAAATGCAAACTACAAAGGACCTTTGTATATCTATGCAACCTATTCCATTCGTATGTTTGTGGCCAATTTAACCATGGAAGTGACGGCAGGCTCTTCTTTGGCACCTACCCAGGCGCCCACACAAGCGCCCACACAAGCGCCGACACAAGCGCCTACGCAGGCGCCCACCCAGGCACCTTCTGCAGATGCAACGGGAGACGTTTCTTCCCCGACCAATTCCAACGCACCTACCCAGGCACCTGACGATGGGTCGGAAGTAACGAATGCACCGGAGCAAACGCCTGAGCAAAAGCCCATTAAACGGGATTTCACCCATACGAAAATTATGGCAGGTGCCATTGTCGTAATTTGCCTGGCTGCCGTAATCGCCATTGTTTTGATTTGGCGGAAGGAATGACAAAGAAGGAGCAATGAACATGAAGAAAAGATTATTGAGTCTTATTGTTTGTATGGTTCTGGCGGTTTCCGTACTTTCCGCTTGTGGCGGAAGCAAACCGGAGCCTACGAAAGCACCTACCCAGGCACCCACCCAAGTGCCTACTGTTAGTCCTACCCAAGTACCTACCCAGACACCTACACAAGCGCCCACGGAAGCGCCTGCGCCCTCTTTGCCCGCAGGGCAGAAAGGCAAGCCTTTCCAAGCCGGATTAGAAGGTGTGGAAGTACTTTACGATATGAACTACGACGACGGTAACTTCAATCAGTATGACGTGAGACAAAAGAGTGATTACGTTCGCATTGTGGATGGCCAAATTAAGATGCCCACAGACATGTCCGGCAACTTCAAGAAAGTATGGTGTGCTTATGCACCCGACGTACCTTGCTATACCACGGATGCGGAGCAATATGAGATGCAGGTGGAATTCTCCAGCTTGTATCCCATCAATGCAGAAGGAAAATTGGTAGAGAAGGATCACGAAGCCCTTTTGGTAGGATGCTTTGTAGCCAATTACCGTTCTACGATTCCTGACCGTAAGAATCCGGACAAAATGCCGGACGGCTTCTGGGTGGCGTTTACGTCTCAAAACTATGCCGTGATTCATCCGGGTTCTCCTTGCTGGCCTAACGGCGAAGCGCAAGTCTCCTTGCCGGCTACTTTTGCAACCATGCGGAAATTGATCGTTGTCATTACCGATGACAATCACATCTACTACTACGTTGAATTGGATGACGGCACACAGAAATTGTTCCTGGAAGCAGATCTTAGCGGTGCAAATATCATTTGCAAAGATGGCTCCGGCAACACCGTGTGGACCGGCGAGAATGAATTGGATACCTATGCAGGATCTCATTTCAAATTCTTTGCCCATGAAGCCCGTGTGACTATGGACAATTTGAAAATTTCTCAGTATTGATTCAGCAATAAGAACAAGGGAAGGGGGAGTACCGGGCAAAAAAGTACCAATGCCGGCTACTCCTCACTTCTTATTCAAAACGTACAAGTAGAAGATAGTAGGGACACTATGAACAGAAAAGTATATTTCGATCGAGACGAATATTTGGCCCGTAACCAAGCCTTGGGGATTGATCTTCCTTATGCTGAAACAGACGTTCTTCAAAACCCTGTTTCTATTCAAGAGAAAACGATTCACAACCGGCTGGCCTGTCAAGCTATGGAAGGCTGTGACGGAACTGCCGACGGCTGCCCCGGGGAGATGACCCTTCGCCGCTATCTGCGCTTTGCCAAAGGCGGTGCAGGCTTGATTTGGTATGAGGCGACTGCTGTACTTCCGGAAGGAAGAGCAAATCCCAGACAATTATACATTCATCCCGGCAACGTGGCTGCATTTAAGGCACAGATTCAAGCCATTAAAGAAGCCGGACGCCGGGAAAACGGATACGAACCTATTGTGATTATGCAAGCCACCCATTCCGGAAGATACAGTAAACCGGAGGGAACGCCTGCACCGATCATTGCTTATAACAATCCTATTTTTGAGGGTGATACGCCTATCTCCGCAGACAGAATTGCCACAGACGCATACTTGGATCAAGTGCGGGATGCCCTGATTCAAGGGGCCGTTTTGGCAAAGGAAGCCGGTTTTGACGGCGTGGACATTAAGTGTTGTCACCGGTATCTGCTTTCGGAGTTATTGTCTGCGTACAATCGGCCGGGTAAATACGGCGGCAGTTTCGAGAACCGCACCCGATTGCTCCGGGAAAGTATTCAAGGCGCTATTGACGCCTGTGGACCGGATTTTATCGTAACCACACGGTTAAATATTTACGACGGATTCCCCAAACCCTATGGATTTGGCGTATCGGATGCAGGGGATATTTCCATGGAAGAGCCGATTCTCTTGCTGAAAGAATTAAATCAAATGGGTGTCCATTTAGTGAATATCAGTATGGGCAACCCCTATTTCAACGCCCACGTAAACCGTCCGTTTGCCGTTGGTGCGTACGAGCCGGAGGAACATCCCATGGAAGGCGTTGCCCGCATTTTACAGTATACGGCAGCGGTTAAGAAGGCGATTCCGGAAATGCACGTGCTTTGTTCCGCAATTTCTTATTTAGGTACCCAAGCGCCCCACGTGGTGGCGGCTTACATAGAGGCAGGCCTTATGGATTTTGCAGGATTTGGCAGAACCATTTTTGCTTATCCGGATTTTGCTAAAGATATTTTGACTACCGGTGAGATGAAGAAAGAGAAGAGCTGTATTTGTTGCTCCAAATGTACGGAGTTAATGCGCGGCGGCAGCACACCGGGTTGCGTCATTCGGGACGAACTGTATCAAAAAATTTATAAAGAGTGGAAGTGTGTAAGATGAAGTGTGCGATCATTACCGGCTGTTTAGGCGGTATCGGATATGGGGTAGCAAAGAAATTCTTGCAGGAAGGGTACGGCGTTTGCGGCGCAGACTGTAAAATGCCGGAGACGCTTCCGGAAGCGTTGCATGGGGAAAACTTTGTTTATTGCAGCGGCGATATTTCAAAAAAAGCGGACCGAGCGCGAATTGTGGCTGCGGCCATGGAAAAATTCGGCAGAATCGACGTATTGGTAAACGTTGCCGGCGTTGCTCCCAGAGTGCGGGCAGATCTGCTTGAAATGACGGAAGAAAGTTACGACTTCGTGATGGATATTAACACAAAAGGCACACTTTTCTTGACCCAAGCTGCGGCAAAATATATGATTCAAAATGAGCCGGAACAGGGCGTTCGGGGATATATTTGCAACATTTCCTCTATGTCTGCCTACACCTCATCCGTCAATCGGGGAGAGTACTGTATTTCCAAAGCCGGCGTTTCTATGATTACCACGCTGTTTGCCGACCGTCTTGCGGAGTACGGCATTCCGGTAAACGAAATTCGTCCCGGGATTATTGCTACGGATATGACTTCCAAGGTACAGGCTAAATATGATAAACTGATTGCAGAAGGAATTTTGCCCATTAAACGGTGGGGCACGCCGGAGGATATTGCTTCCGGTGTGTGGGCACTTTGCAGCGGTGCGATCCCCTACGTTACCGGCGTCTCTTTGGACGTAGACGGCGGGTTCCACGTGCAGCGTCTGTAAGGAGGATGGGAAAATGGGTTCATCGATGGAATATTGTACGTACGATGCCCTTGTGATTGGCACCGGTGCCGCCGGTTATCACGGCGCCCTGCGCATTCAGGAATTTGGCAAGAAAAACGTTGCCATTATTACAGAATGCATCTATGCCGGCACGTCCCGAAACAGCGGCAGCGACAAACAAACGTATTATAAATTGGGTCTTGGCGGCGACAGCGCGGACAGCGTAGCGCAAATGGCACGGGATTTGTTTGCAAACGGCGCAGTGGACGGGGATAATGCCCTGTGCGAAGCGGCCCTTTCGGCCCGCTGCTTTTTGAATTTGTGTGAATTGGGTGTGGCTTTTCCCGTGAATCGCTACGGGGAATATTGCGGATATAAGACTGACCACGACCCTTATGCAAGAGCCACGTCTGCAGGCCCTCTTACGTCCAAAGATATGACGGAAGCCTTGGAACGAAAAGTGCAAAAATTGGGGATTCCCGTATACGACGATTTACTGGCCGTGGAATTACTGCAAGACGAACAAGGTATTTGCGGTTTAATCTGTTTGGAGCAAAAGACCGGCGCGTTGAAGGTATTCCGTACCCGAAACGTAGTTATGGCCGTAGGCGGTCCCGGCGGCATTTACGCAGACAGCGTATATCCTATGAGCCAAAATGGCGGTACCGGCATTGCCCTTCGTGCCGGTGCAAAACTGCAGAACGTAACGGAATGGCAGTTTGGTTTAGCTTCGGTTAATCCCAGATGGAACGTTTCCGGTACCTATATGCAGGTACTCCCGCGTTTTATTTCCGTAGGGGAAGATGGGGAAGAACGGGAATTTTTAATGGACTATTTTACCGATCCCTACGAAGCCCTTTCCAACGTGTTCCTGAAAGGCTATCAGTGGCCCTTTGACAGCAAGAAAGTGCTTCGGGGTTCCTCTGTCATCGACTTGCTTGTGTATCGGGAGAATGTGCTAAAGGGGCGGAAAGTTTATTTGGATTTTCGTAAAAATCCTTTCGGTTTGCAGGAAATAGACTATACTCGTTTGGCCCCGGAAGCCTATGCTTATTTAGAAAAAGCAAAAGCATGCTTCGGCACGCCCATTGAACGGCTTTATCACATGAATGAACCGGCGGTACGCCTTTACCGAGATAAAGGTGTGCGCCTGGAAGACGAACCCTTGGAAATTGCCCTGTGTGCCCAACATCACAACGGCGGTATTGCAGTGGATCTTTGGTGGCAGACCAATATTCCCGGTCTGTTTGCCGCAGGGGAATGTGCCGGTACCCACGGTGTAGCTCGCCCGGGAGGAAGCGCCCTGAATGCAGGTCAGGTAGGCTCTTTGCGGGCGGCACAATATATTTCTGCCAAAGACCGGCCGGAGATTTCTAAAGAGCGATTTGAAAGCATTTTACCGGAAGCCCTCTCCCGCCATGAAGCCATTCGGACGCAAGCCCTCGCCAATGAAAATAACGGTGCAACCTTGATTCAAATGGTGCGCCGGAATATGAGCCGATTCGGTGCCGCCATTCGAAAAGAAGGGGAAATGCAACAAGCTTTGGATGGGGTGATGCAAATGCAGCAAGATCTCCCGGCACTGTGCGGTGTTTCCGGCCCGGATCAATTGTATTTGGTCTACCGCTTGCGGGATATTTTAGTAACCCAAGGCGCTGTACTTTCCGCCATGATTGATTTCAGCAAAACGGTGGGCGTCACCCGCGGCTCCAGTTTGTACACGGCGCCGGAAGGAGAACTTCGGGAAGGTTTGGAAGAACTTTTCCGCCTTACCACAGATGGGGACAATTTTGCGGGACAAATTCAGGAAACTTATTTAGAAGGCAATACGTATGTGAACCGATACCGTCCGGTGCGGCCCATTCCTACGGAAGATGCGGCCTTTGAAACCATTTGGCAAAGCTATCGGGAATGCGGAAACATTTATTAAGATGAAGAGGTGAACGGGATGTTTGATTTAGGTGTAGTATCCATTTCTTTTCGGGATAAAAGTCCGGCGGAAATTCTTGCCGCCGCCAAAGCGGCGGGCCTTTCCTGTGTAGAGTGGGGCAGCGACGTGCATGCACCTTGCAGACAACCGGAGAAACTTCGTGAAATTGCGGCGCTTCAAGAACAATACGGGATTTCCTGCTGTTCCTACGGCACGTATTTTCGCGTTACACGGAATCAGCCGGAAGAAATTCTGCCCTATATTGAGGCGGCAAGAATATTAGGCACGGACGTGCTGCGCATTTGGTGCGGCCTTACGGGATTCCACGAAGAAACGGAGAAAGCGGAAATTTACGCCCGCGCCCGTAAACTTGCCCAAATTGCAGCGCAAGAGAGCGTGACGCTTTGTCTGGAGTGTCATCCGGGCACCATGACCGATTGTAAAGAAGGGGCGCTCGCTATGATGGAAGCGGCTGGTAGCGATCATTTTAAGCTGTATTGGCAGCCCAATCAGTACAAAACAGAAGAAGAAAACTGTCAATATATTCAAAGTTTGAAGCCGTGGCTTACGCACGTTCACGTATTTCAGTGGGCGGGCCCGGAAAAATATCCTTTGGCAGACGGAAAAGAAATTTGGAAACAATATCTGTCCTTGTTGGGCGGCCCCCGCAAATTGTTGTTTGAGTTTATGCCCGACGGAAAGATAGAAACCCTTTCCCGGGAAGCGGATGCTTTGCGGGAAATTCTCCAAGACTTGTGCAGTGGGGTGAAGTGATGATAAAAGCCATTTTCCTATCCAATATACCGGACCGTGTTTCTTACGTTTATCCCAAAGAAACCATTGAGTTGCTTTCCCAAATTGCGGAAGCGGACACCGCGGTGTATACGAAAGACGATATTTTGAATGCACCGGAGCGCTTTTCCCAAGTGCGGTGGATTTTCTCCACCTGGGGCATGCCCGCATTTAAGCGAGAAGAAATTCAGCACATTTTCCCGAAACTGGAATGCGTTTTCTACGGAGCCGGATCGGTACAAGGCTTTGCGAGACCTTTTCTTGCCTGCGGTGTTCGTGTCTTTAGCGCCTGGGCCGCAAACAGCGTGCCGGTGGCAGAATATACCGCCGCCCAGATTATTTTAGCCAACAAAGGCTTCTTTGCGCTCAGCGCTCTTCGAAGCCGCGGCATCTGCGCCGGAGAAATCGGCGCCATCCAAGGGAAATACCCCGGAAACTACGGCGCGACTGTAGGCATTATCGGCGCCGGTATGATCGGAAGCAAAGTCATCGAAATGCTGAAAGCCTACGACCTTCCCGTGAAAGTATTTGATCCCTTCTTATCGGCAAAAAAAGCCCAAAAATTGGGGGTTACTACGTGTTCCTTAGAAGAACTGTTTGAAACTTGCACCGTGGTATCCAATCACCTGGCCAACAACCCGCAAACCCGGGAAATGCTGACCTATGACCATTTTACCCGTATGATGCCCTACGCTACTTTCCTGAATACGGGGCGGGGTCAACAGGTGCGGGAAGCCGATTTGGTGCGCATCTTACGGGAGCGCCCGGACTTAACGGCGGTACTGGACGTTACGTGGCCGGAACCTCCGGAAGAAGGGCATCCTTTCTACCAAATGGAAAATTGTATTTTGACGCCCCATATTGCAGGCAGCAGCGGGCAGGAAGTCCACCGCATGGCCCGTTATATGGTAGAGGAATTTCGCCGGATGCGATCGGGAGAGCCTTGCTTGTATGAAGTGACAGAGAAAATGTTGGAAACTATGGCATAGGAGCTTTAATCGTGAAAGACGTTTACATCGACATAATGGAACAAGTGGTAGGTGCCTACACGGATGAAGATATCCGGGTATATTTAGCGCAGGTAGAGGAACGGGGTCTTCAGGAGCACGGTTTTCCCCGCCTGACGGCTTGTTTGGGCATTCTTCTTGCAAAGGGTCGTAAGGCGCATCTGTATCCTACGTTTATCCGTATGATGGATTTGTGCTGCGGGCAAATTCCCACGGCGCTATCGAAGTGTCCCCACGTGGGCAATGATTTTTCCGTGAAGGAAATCGTGCTGGCGCTGCTGGCTTTGGAAGATGCAAAGCGGGTGCCGGAAGATAAGACGGCATACTGGCGCGCGTGCTTGGCGCAAATCAATCCTTATACGTGTTACTCCATTATTGCCAATCCAAAAGAAAATAAAACCGTGGGCAATTGGGCTGCGTACAATGCCGCCAGCGAGCAACTGCGCAAATTTGCCGGCATTGGGTGCGAAGATACGTTTATTGAAGATGAAATTGCAAACCAAGTGCGGGAATTTGACGAAAGCGGTTTGTACAAGGAACCGGGATGTCCTATATTGTACGATTTAGCCGCCCGGGTGCAGTTAATGGCGGTGAATTGGTTTGGCTATCAAGGGGCGTACCGGGACGTGCTGGAAGAAAATTTCCAAAAGAGCGGTCTGCCAACGCTTTACATGCAATCGGTCACCGGAGAAATCCCCTACGGCGGCAGGAGCAATCAGTTCCTGTTTAACGAGGCTTATTTGGCGTGCGTGTGCGAGTATGAGGCTACTCGGTACGGTAAAATGGGCGATTTGCACCAAGCCGGTTTATTCAAAGGCGCGGCAGCTCTTGCTACCCGGGCAATCAACGATACCTTGAAAGACGGGCTGCGCCACGTGAAGAATTTCTTTCCCAAAGACAGTTTGTACGGCTGCGAGGGGTATGGCTATTTTAATAAATATATGGTGAGCACCGCTTCTTTTATTTATCTGGCCCACGTATTTGCCGATGATTCCATAGAAGCGATTTCGCCCCCTGCCGAAACCGGTGGGTACGTGTATGAAACCACGCCGGCATTTCACAAGGTATTTGCCAATAACGGCACGTATTTTGTCCAGTACGACCTGAAAGCGGACTGCCGCTACGATGCAGGGGGACTGGGCCGCATTCACCGAAAGGGTGCGCCTTCTGCCCTATGTTTATCCCTGCCTTTCTCAAAAGGCAAAGCCTATCACACGGACGTTGAGCGAACCGAGACGCTGTCTATTGCCTGCGGCATCGAGCAAGACGGCACGTGGGTGCGTAGTTGCGACAGTGGAACAGAATCTTTTGTACAGGAAAAATGGGCACAGGGGGAAACCGTGTCCCTGACCCTTTCCCATCTCCTTTCTAATGGGGGCAGGGTGGAAGAACGTTGCTTGCTTTCTAAGGAAGGCGTTTCTTTGACCGCTCGAGGCACGGGCTCCGTTTCTTACCAAGTGCCCGTGTTTTATTTCGACGGAGAAACTTACACGGAAATTCGCGGGGACGCCCGGGAAATACAGGTGTATTATAAAGGATATAAATGTGTGTATCGGACGGAAGGCCATTTTACCGGCGGAGAAACCATCTTCGCCAACCGAAACGGCCATTATCGGTTGTTTGAAGTGCAAGGAGAGGGCGAAATTTCTCTCCGGATTGCCATAGAGGAGGACGTTGTATGGGTAAAATAGTTCGTTTGCTTGCCTGTTTGTTGTTGCCGGTGAGTATGTTTGCTTTCTGTGCAGGCTGCCAGGAAAAACCGGTGAAGTGGGATCCCTATACCCCGGTAGAGGGTGTGGATCGGTCGGATATTGTGTTTGGGGAAAGCGCGCAAATGCTTCACACCAAGGACGTGCTGGCGGATACGTGGATGGCCACCGACGATGAAAATCGTTTTACAGGCGCCGGTAAAGGCGATTTGGGCGACAAGAAAGTGGGTATTTTCTACTTCCTATGGCATGACGTGCAAAGGCATAAAGGGGATGGCCAGATTTATAACCACACGGAAGCGTGGCGCAAAGGCGGCATTCAAGGGGTTATTGATATGATCCAGCAGGGTCCTGTGGGATTTGCTCACTACTGGGCAGAACCGTATTTCGGCTACTATCGCTCCGACGACGAGTGGGTGATTCGGAAACATACGTATCAATTGGTGGCAGCCGGTGTGGACTTTATCTTTATTGATGCCACCAACGGTAAGACGTATCAGGAGAATTACGAAGCCATTCTGCGGGTGTGGACCCAGATGCGGGCAGAAGGTTACCAAACGCCCCAAATTGCCTTTCATTGCGGCAACAGTAATACCAACGCAATTGTGTCTTTCCGGGAAGTATGGCGGAATATTTATTCTCGGGACTTATACAAAGAGTTGTGGTTTATGCACGAGGGCAAACCCTTAATTCTGCTTCCTTACGAAACCGCACTGTTCCGTTTGACACCGGAGCAACAGGAATTCTTCACCATACGTCACAGTTGGGCTTTTACGGACAGAGCCTGGTATACGGACCACGACGGAAAGAACTGTTGGCCCTGGGCGGATTTGTATCCCCAAGGTCCCGGTCTTTCTCCGGAGGGTAAAATGGAGCAAATGGTGGTCATGAGCGGTTACTGGGCAAACAGCACGTCCCACGTCAATCGCGGACGAAGTTTCCACAACAATAAACAACCGGACGGCGGCGATTTCGGTTTCAAATTGGTGGAAAACGGCACTTCCGGCAAAGGTTATGCCTTCCAGGAACAATTTGATTATGCCATTGAAAATGATCCCGGCATCATTATGGTAATCGGTTGGAATGAATGGTGGGCAGGTCGCTGGGAAGCCGGCAATGCAGTGGGCCAGTTGATCGCGGATACGTACGTGGTTACCGATGACGATGCGTGGACGCGAAATTACTACGTAGACGGATTTAATCCGGAATTTTCCAGAGATATTGAACCGGTGAAAGGTTTATATAAAGATAATTATTATTACCAGATGATTATGAATTTACGGACGTATAAAGGCGCCCGCAAGGTTCAGCAGGCATTCGGGCAGCGTCCTATCGTTTTGACGGATCCGCTGTCTCAGTGGGATATCGTAGGACCGGAGTATCGGGATTACCAAGGGGATACGGTACACCGCAATACCACCTCTTACGTAGGCGGTTTGCAATATACTAACACCAGCGGCAGAAACGATATCGTACTCAGTAAAGTTTCTAAATACGATGATACTATTACGTTCTACGTAGAGTGTGCCCAAGATATTACAGCGGCGGAAGGCACTAACTGGATGAATCTCTTTGTAGATGCAGACTGCGACCACAAAACCGGTTGGTACGGCTATGACTACGTGCTCAACCGCACCCGTTCGGAGGGAACGTGCTCCGTCATGAAATTCGTAGGGAACGAATGGAAAATGAAAGAAATGGGCACCGCTACCTACGTGGTAAACGGTAAGACTATGCAGATTCAAGTGTCTTTAGATACGCTGCGGGTTTCCAAAACCTTTGATTTCAAATGGGCAGACAATTCCGTAGATAACGGCGATATTATGCAGTTTATCGATCTGGGGGATACGGCGCCAAACGACCGTTTTAATTATCGGTATACCACCAAGAAAAGCGTACTTCCCGTTCCCGAGGAAGTTTCCAAGGATATGGTGGTGTTGAAAGCCGGTTCCTACTACGCCTACGCAGGCGGCGAAGTGGTGCGCTTGGATGCGTCCAGCACGAAGGCTACTTTCTTCGGAGACGATCAAGGCACGTACGTTCCCAAGGCTTTTGCCCAAGACGTGATGCAATTAAACGTATCCGGCGAAAAGGTTTATAACCATTACGGCATTGAATACGTGAATATTGCCGGCATTTTACCCACTTGCGGGAAAACGGTTTCTCAGCGAGAAGGTTTACTGGTGGTTGCAGACAAGAGCGTTTCGGAAGCGGATCTGCTTACGCTCTATCGGAGCTTGTATTAAGGAGTGATTGGAGTATGTTAACCAAAGAACAAGTATTACAGCAAATTAAAGATAACGCTATGGTAGCGGTGGTTCGGGGGGAAACCCCGGCGAAAGCCCGTGAAATTGTGGAACAATGCATCGAAGGCGGCATTACGTCTATTGAACTGACATTCACCGTGCCTTTTGCCCATCGGGTGATTGAAGAAATCGCTATGAACTATGGCGGCCAGATCTTGCTGGGTGCAGGCACCGTACTGGACCCGGAAACGGCTCGTATTGCCATTCTTTCCGGTGCCCAGTTCGTGGTAGCGCCACACTTCAATCCGGACACGGTACGTTTGTGTAACCGCTACCGCATTGCCAATATGGCGGGCATTTTAACGGTGAAAGAAGCCGTGGAAGCTATGGAAGCCGGCGTGGATATTTTGAAATTGTTCCCGGGAGATTTGTTTGGTCCCGCCTTTATTAAAGACATTCGGGGACCCTTGCCCTACGCCCAGATTATGCCAACCGGCGGCGTGGATATCAGCAACGCAGGGGCGTGGATTAAAGCGGGTGCTGTGGCCATCGGTGCCGGCAGCAGCTTGATGAAGGGCGACGTGAAAGCCAACGCCATGGCGTTTATGGAAGAAATCCGCAAGGCGCGAGGATAAGGAGGTACGTACAATGATTGTTACGTTTGGTGAGATTATGATGCGTTTGGCGCCTACGGGCTATCTTCGGATGAGCCAGACCCGCCAGCTGGAGATGACTTTTGGCGGTGGAGAGGCCAACGTGGCGGTTTCTTTAGCCAATTACGGAAAGAAGGCTCGGTTTGTAACCGGTCTTCCGGATAATGATATCGGCAGTACTTGCTTAGGTGAGCTTCGCCGGTGGAACGTAGATACGTCGGAGATTGTGATTCGTCCCGGTCGTATGGGTATTTATTTCTGCGAGAAAGGTGCTTCCCAGCGGGCCTCCAAAGTAACCTATGACCGTGCAGATTCTGTTGTGTCTAAATTAGACGCTGCGGATTTTGACTGGGAGAAGATCTTAGAGGGAGCAGAATGGTTCCATTTTACCGGCATTACTCCGGCTTTAAGTGATTCCATGGCAGAAGCGACCCTTGCGGCTTGTAAAGTGGCCAAGGCAAAGGGAATCCCCGTTTCCTGCGATTTGAATTACAGAAAGAAGTTGTGGACCCGTGAGAAGGCGGGCCGCGTAATGGCAGAACTGATGCCCTACGTGGACTTGCTGATTGCCAACGAAGCGGACGCGGCGGACGTGTTCGGCATTCACGCGGCCGAAAGCGACGTGACCAAGGGCGAAATTAGCGTGGACGGGTACAAGTCTGTGGCACAGCAGTTGATGGCGCGCTTTCCTATTTCAAAAGTTGCCATTACGTTGCGGGAATCCTTGTCGGCTTCCGAGAATAACTGGTCGGCCATGCTGTACGACGGGCAGGACTTGTACGTTTCTAAGAAGTACAATATGAAGATCGTAGACCGCGTCGGCGGCGGTGACAGTTTTGGCGGCGGTTTGATTTACGGCTTATTAGAGGGCTATGATTTGCAGGCTGCCCTGGAGTTTGCAGTGGCGGCGTCTTGCTTGAAACATTCCATTGAAGGGGATTTCAATGCGGTGTCTGTGGCCGAGGTGAAGGCTTTGGCAGGGGGCGACGGATCGGGAAGAGTGTCAAGGTAAGATTTGATTTTTTGATCGTAAAATGCTAAAATAGTTTTAACAACGTGTAGCTCACAAGGCGTAAGTCCTGTTGTGAGTTGCACGTTTTTTATAGTTTTGGGAGGTTTGTGTAAAATGGAACAAGTAGTAGGCAAAGGCGTCATCCATCAGATTTTCGGTCGCGGTGTGATTGTTCTTGCAGAGGAACGGTATTTTACCGTTCGATTTGAAAATCCGGGAGTTGGGGAGAAGCAATTTCTCTTTCCGCAAGCCTTTGATTCGGTTTTGTCATTCGAAAATGAGGACGCTTTGCAGGAAGAAGCCCGGGAGGCTGCGGTGCAAGCGGCGGCAGCTCGGCAAAGATGCTCTGCCAAAATCGCCATTCGGTGCAAGCAAGAGGCGATGATGCAAGTCAGGAAGAAGAAAACGGTGCGCAAAGCTCCGGTGAAAAAATAAAAATTTCCCCCTTGACAGAAAGTGAAACAAGGTGTAATATAAAAGTGAAAGTTGTTTCACTTTCGTCGTTTACAAAAGATCAAGGGAGGCGGCAATATGCTGTTTGGAGAGAAATTGAAAGCACTGCGTTTGGAAAGAGGATATACCCAGGAGCAGCTTGCACAGAAAGTAGACGTGACGAAGCGCACGCTCATTAACTATGAACAGGGTCGTTGTTATCCGAAGCAGACGGAGATTCTGGCAAGACTTGCCCAGGAGTTTGATGTCAGCGTGGATTATTTGATGTCTGATGAGGACCGCTATATTCAGGATGCTCACGAGAAGGGCGGCCTTCGGGCGGCACAGGACGTACAGGCGCTGCTTACCAATGCCAGAGCCATGTTTGCCGGCGGTGAACTCAGCGAAGAGGACAAAGACAAAGTTATGCGGAAACTCAATGAACTTTATTGGGATGCCAAGGAAAGCAACCGCAGAAGAGCGCAACAATAAAGACGGAATACGAAAGAGAAAGGCCGCGACGTTGTTTGCGGAGGTGTATGATTGTGGCAAGTGATTCTATTGAAAGACAAGCCAAGGCATTGGTAAGAAAATACTATACAAGAGACCCCTTTGAGCTTTGCGCTTGTTTAGGGGTGAAGGTACAGGTAGACGATATCGGTTCGCTAAAGGGTATGTACGTGTATATTAAGCGCAATCGCTATATTGTACTGAACAGTAATTTAGACGAGCAAACACGCAGAATGGTCTGCGCCCATGAATTGGGACACGACCAGTTGCACCAGGAGATGGCGAAGTACAATTTTATTCACGACAGTGAACTCTGCGACTTCACCAGCAAACCGGAGTATGAAGCCAACGTGTTTGCCGCCACGGTACTGATTGAAGACAAGGAGTTTATTGACCTTGCCCAAGGCGGTTTGGATATTCATTGTCTGGCACGGGAATTTGGCGTTTCCGCCGACTTGATTGCCTTGAAAGGCCGTTTGATGAACAACCGGGGCTATCGGTTGCGTGCCTTTGAACATCGTGCGAATTTCTTGAAGTATTGATGGTGAAAAATCAACAACAGGGGCTTCTCGCCGACGGTGCGTTGGAACCAATCAAGTGTTTTTTAGTGTATCTATAGCTCAACCTTACTATTTTGTGAAATATAAAAGGCTGCCTCGTATGAGGCAGCCCCTTTGCTTTTGTAAAGTCTATATTACAGCGGCTTTACGTTTGCGGCTCTTAACTTACCGGTGCTCTTAGGGTCTTCTTCGATGTCGAAAGAAACCTTCTGGCCCTCGTTCAGTGTGCGGAAACCGCCGTTGGAAACGATCGCGGAAAAATGTACGAATACGTCATCTCCACCTTCGTCGTTTGCGATAAAGCCGTAGCCTTTCTCAGCATTGAACCATTTCACTGTACCGTTCATGACAGGTACCTCCTTAATAATTACTACACTGCACAAAAAGCGCAGTTTTGCAATTATACTATAAGGTGTAATGCGTGTCAAGAAATCGGTTTGGTTTTTTGGGGTGTAAAATGGGTGGAAGCCACCCATTTTACCCGCTAAAAAGTCCAAAATGAACCAGACCGAGGCGAGAAAATTTGATAACTTGACAAACTTGCTCAATATGATACAATGAATCCGTTATCTTTTTGGTGGAGGTGTTACACAATGGCATATATTATTACGGATGATTGTATTTCTTGTGGTGCATGCGCATCTGAGTGTCCGGTAGATTGTATTACCGAGGGCGACGGCAAGTACGTAATCGCAGCTGATGCTTGCATCGAGTGCGGTTCTTGCGCAAGCGTATGTCCTGTTGATGCTCCTAAGGCTGAATAATTCAGTTTGAGCAAATGGCGAAAATGGCTGTCTTCATTGTGGAAGGCGGCTTTTTTTGTTGCAACTTGCGAAAACCCCTTCCCGTATGCTATATTTGGATAGAAGGAGTGCGGCTATGGATGTAATGCCCGGAGAGCAGATAGACGATCTGCAATATAACGGTCTTCAAATTATTCAGAAGAAAGGTTTGTTTCGTTATGGAACAGACGGTGTTTTGCTTGCCAATTATGCGGCTTGCGGCCTTCTGGAAAGCGGCATCTTTCGGAAACACAAAGGGGAAACGCCGTTTCGAATCTTGGACATTGGTACCGGTTGCGGCATTGTCCCTATTTTACTGGAAGGCAAACTTCGCGTGAAAGCACCGGAAACCCGAGTGCAACTTTTTGGCATTGAAATTCAGGAAGAAGTGGCACAAATGGCCAGAAGAAGCGTTGCACTCAACCATCAAGACGCACACGTTCAGATTGATATAGGAGACGTTCGGGAAGCATTTTACCCAAATGCCTCTTTTGATGCCATTACCATGAATCCCCCTTACGTGCGCACAGGGAGCGGGCTTCTCAGCGACGCCACCCCTGTGGCAAAGGCTTGCCACGAAATCGTTTGTACCCAGGAAACCATGATCGCCCGGGCGGCAAAATTGTTAAAGCCCGGAGGATTATTTTATATGATTAACAAAACCGACCGCTTGGCAGACGCCTTGTGCGCCATGCGCGAGAGCGGCGTGGAGCCCCGGGAGCTTCGACTGGTAGAAGGGCGGCCCGGTTTAGCCCCCGTATTGTTCGTAGTCAGCGGCGTGCGGGGCGGGGGTAAAAATCTTCGCATCCTCCCCAATATTAACTTAGAAAGAGGGACAGACTTATGCTCTATGTAGTTGCAACCCCTATTGGAAATTTAGGTGATATTACGCTGCGGGCGTTAGAAACCCTGCGCAGCGTGGACTTAATTGCGGCGGAAGACACCCGCCACACGTTGGGACTGCTGTCTCACTATGACATTCACAAACCGGTGGTCAGTTATTATGAACACAATAAAATGTCCAGAGGTCCGGAACTTCTGGAAAAATTGCAAAACGGTGCAGAGATCGCCTTGGTGTCCGATGCGGGCATGCCCGGCATCTCCGATCCGGGACACGAACTCATTCGGGATGCTATCCAAGCAGACGTTCCCGTAACCGTAATCCCCGGTGCCGTGGCCGGCATTACCGCCTTGGTGCTGTCCGGGTTTCCCACAGATCGCTTTGTATTCGAAGGCTTTGTGTCCCAGGACAAGAAAGAGCGGAAACAATTCCGCGCCCGCCTGAAACAAGAAACATGCACGACCATCATCTACGAGGCGCCCCACCGCTTGCTGAAGACGTTGGAAGAATTTGCCAACTGGTTCCAAGAAGACGGCACGCCGGATCGCAGAATCGCCGTATGTAGAGAACTCACCAAGACCTACGAAGAAGCCGTGCGGGGAACCGGCAGGGAAGTACTGGAACATTTCACCCAAAATCCGCCTCGTGGAGAATTTGTCCTGATCATTGAAGGCACCACCCACCAAGAAACGGCGGAAACCTACACCGACGAAGACCTCTACGCCCGGGTGGAAACCTACACAAAGCAAGGCAACAAGCCCAAGGACGCCATGCGCCTTGTGTCCGAAGATACCGGTGTGAAGAAAAACGAAATCTACGCCGCTTGTGAGCGGATTAAAGAATCTCGTTCTCGCTGAAGTATTCCTCCGGTGCGGACAACTCCGCAATACAGTGGCTACACACGTTTAACCCCTTAAACTCCACAATATCGCCGTCCCGGTTGCAAAAAACACAACTGGGGCGGTATTTGCGTATCACCACGTCGCTGCCGTGGGTAAAAATCTCCACGGGATCCTGCACTTTAAGATCCAGCAATTTCCGCAGCTCCATAGGAAGCACCACCCGACCCAAACGGTCGATATTTCGCACAATGCCTGTAGATTTCATATAAAAAACTCCTTTGCAAGTAAACTCACGGTGAACTGCAAAGGAGTAAAACGACTACCGTATGAATATCATACTCCACGGGCTCCGCCGCGTCAATCCCTTTGAAAAATATTTCCCAACTTTTGAAGTTCCTGGTAAATTCTGGCAACCGGGAAGCCTACCACGTTGTTGTAGTCTCCTTGTATGCCGGTGACGTGAAGGCCAAAGGCCCCTTGAATGCCGTAGGCACCTGCCTTGTCCCGATGCTCGCCGGTTTTCAAATAAGCCCGGATTTCAGCGTCTGTAAGGGGTGCCACAGAAACCTTGGTCTCCTCGCAGAAGGTCTGGGTTTCTTCCTGTGTAATCAAGGTGACGCCGGTAAAAACGCTATGGGTCTTGCCGCTCATCCCGGCAATCATCACGTAAGCGTCTTCGTCATCCTTGGGCTTGCCCAAAATCTTTCCTTCAATGGCAACCACCGTATCGGCGCCGATCAGCACGTCTCCTTCTTGCGGCGGACAAACCGCCAAAGCCGCCTCCGCTTTTCGCTTGGAAAGTTGACAAACCGTATCTTCCGGCGTGCAAGGCGCGATGGTTTCGTCGCAGTCCGCGCTGACACAGGTGTAGGGCAAGTTCAGCAGTTGAATCAGTTCCCGTCTTCGGGGAGAGGTGGAAGCTAAGATTAAGTGGGTATCCATGGGTGGGTAAGGCTCCTTGGGTAAAATGATGATAATAGTATACGATAGTTTAGGAGAAATCGCAATGGCGGTATGAAAATACTACTTGACACGAAACATTCTCTCTGATAGAGTATTGGTAAATATAAATTTCCATATATTTCCTTGGAGGAGGCCGTTGTATGACAAAACGTGTTTGTAAAGTTGTATCGATGATGCTAATTTTGGCAATCGTGATTCAGTTGATCCCCAAAAGACTGTTTGTACAAGCAGAAACAATCTCCCTCGTTCCGGATACGGTTTCCGGTACACAAGAC
>JAGBGO010000001.1 GCA_017935905.1 Clostridia bacterium
GCAAGAATGAACGAAGTCCTCGGAACACTGGACGTACTGAAGAATCATCCAATCGACTACGATGACAGCATAACAAGAAAGCTCGTCGACTGCATCAAGGTGGTATCCAAAAACGAACTGCTCGTCATCTTCAAGGGCGGCATTGAAAAGACAGTAAGGATGGAGTAAGGAGATGGAAAAATGCTCGTGCGTTCAGTCATATACGGCTGGGGGTTCGATTTTATGCGACCCTTCCAAAACATTCAAACCCGAACCTTTTACCAATCGGTGAAACGTTCGGGTTTGTTTTTTTAACAAAACTCAAACATTTCTCAAAAAAATCAACAACAAACCCCTCGTATAATAACCCCTGTCAAAATCAATGAAAGGGGATTGTTCGTATGTCCAAATTTGTAGAAGCAAACGAGAAAATCGCAGAGAAAGTAGTAGAGGGTTACAAGAAGATTGAAGACGGTGTTGTAACCGGTTATAAGAAAATCGAAACCGGCGCCGTAGAGGGCTTCAATAAAGTCAGCGACAAAATCATCGAGAAAGTATTTTCCAAAGACGGTGAAACCGTAGAGGAAACCAAAGAAAGACTTTCTAAAGGCAAACCGCAACAATAAAAAATCTCACGGAGGTGCCCTATGAATCAAGAAACAACGTTTACGTATACGTACTCCGCCAAAGAAAATCAGGAAGTGTACAACATTCGCAGCAAATACCTTCCGGTGCAAGAAAGTGGCGTGGATACACTTAAAGCATTAGACCGCAAAGTAAAGCGTCCCGCGCATATATTCGCTTATTTATTCGGCAGTTTAAGTGCCATCATTATGGGAAGCGGTATGAGCCTTGTAATGACGGATCTTGCAGGGACCGTTGGAATCCAACACCCAATGTATTGCGGCATTGCAATCGGTCTTGTGGGTATGTTGATGGCGCTTGTCAACTATCCTATGTACAAAGGCATTCTGGGGGCACGTAGGAGAAAATATGCGGACAAAGTCATCGCCCTCAGCGATGCGATTATGAAAGGATAAAGGGGATTAATATGAGTGGATTTTTCAAAAAAGCATTCCAAGATATGAAAGAAAGCGCAAAGGCGCAACACGAAGTAGACAAAGCGAACTTTGAAGCGGCTAAAGCGGAGAGTAAAGCAAACTTTGAAGAAAACAGAGGTCGAAACACGTTTGCAAAAGCAAAAAACGATGCCAAGAAAAATTGGGATGATGCCCACATGACACCTGCTGAAAGAACTGCGAAAATGCAGCAAGAGCGGGAAGAACAGATTGCCGCAGCAAAGGCAAGAACAGAAGCCGCCCAAGAACATTATGATGCGGCTAAGAAGCAGTAAATAAGATCATGTAGGCGAGGCACACCGTACGTGCCTCGCTATTACCGTGTATTGGAGGAATAAAAAGAATGAATGCCATCGAAATCAAAGATTTATCAAAAAGTTTTCGCGGTATGTATGCGGTGGATCATCTCAACATGACCGTGCCTGTAGGCGCCATTTATGGCTTTATCGGGGAGAACGGTTCCGGTAAATCCACCACGGAGAAACTGATTTGCGGCCACTTGGTTCCCGACGGAGGATTCATCCGGTTGTTCGGCAAAGATTACACTGATCCCGGCGTGCGGGTGCGGGTAGGCGCGCTGATTGAGAATGCGGGATGTTTCCCCAATTCCAGCATTTACCAGAATCTTCGTATGCAGACCATTAACTTAGGCCTTAAAAATCCCGACGCAGAAATCGCCCGGGTGCTGAAAATCGTCCGCATGGAGGAACACGCACAATTGAAGTTCAAAAAATGTTCTTTGGGTATGAAGCAAAGAATCGGTATTGCCATGGCACTTTTGGGTGAGCCTGCATTGCTCATTTTAGACGAGCCCATCAATGGTTTGGATACGGACGGTATGCGGATGATGCGGGAAATTCTTGTGGATATTACCCAAAATTACGGTTGTACCGTGTTGATCTCCTCCCACATTTTAGGCGAATTGGAGAAAATTGCCACCCACTACGGCATTATCCGCCAAGGTAGAATGATCATGGAACTGTCCGCTAAAGAAATGGACAGCCGGGCACAGGTTTTCACTACGCTGCAAACCCGGGATATGGAAGGGGCAAAAGCCTTGCTTTCCCGGAAATATGGAGACGTGCGCCGAGAAGGAGCGCACATTTGCATTTATGATGTGGACGATACGGCGGGCATTGTAGACTACTTAATGCAAAATGGTCATCCGGTCCGTGAAATTAAGAAGAACAAAATTGGGCTGGAAGAATATTACGTACAGTTGATGTCTCAGAAGGAGGGCCGGTAAAATGGAAAAAGAAATTCAGTTTAGAAACCCCAGCTTCGCACAGCGCCTGAAAGGTATGTTGGGCGTAGACTTTTACCGTCTGTTCCATACGCCGATGTTCTACATTTTCCTGGCGATTTCTGCCATTATTCCTGCCATGGTATCGGCCATGACCATGATGTCCGGCCCGGATGGCGCACCCACAACGCCGATGTATTCCAACGTGTGGCAGATTATTGCGGCATCTAAACCGCTGTACGTCATTGAAAGCATTGCCGACTATGCCAATATGAATATGGTCTTTATTTTCGGTGGCATTATGGTTTCTATTTTCATTGGACACGACTATAAAAGCGGGTACGTTAAGCAGCTTTTCACCACACACGCGAAGAAGCAGGATTATATGATGTCCAAAAGCCTTGTGTGTGCCTTTGCTATGGCTTGTATGTGCCTCACGTACTTGATCGGCGGCACCGTGGGCGGTTTGCTTGCCGGATATTCTTTGGACATGAACGTAGGATCCTTGATTTTGGCCATCTTTGGTAAGATGGTGATGAGTCTGGGATGGGCCAGCCTGTATACTTTCTTAAACGTTATTTTCAGAAGATACTTCGGAGTTTCCATTGCTTCCAGTTTCTTCTTCGGTACCGGTATTTTGATTATCGGTGTAGCGGCCATTGTGGAGAAATTACCCATTCCTACTGCTATCTTGAACGTATTTTTGTACGGATCTTCCGTGAACGCTTGCTTGGTAAGCAATATAGGCACCTTGGTTGTATGCATCCTGGTATCTGCTGCGTGGACGATTTTCTACAATGTGGTAGGTGCCGCGATTCTTTCGAAGAGTGACGTATATTAAGGAGGAACGACGTATGAACGCAGTTGAAATTAAAAATCTTTCAAAGAACTTCGGCGCAAAACAAGCGGTTTGCGGACTGAATATGACCGTGCCCAGGGGTGCAATTTACGGCTTTATCGGGGAAAACGGTTCCGGTAAATCCACCACAGAGAAAATGCTTTGCGGCTTGATTCCCACAAGCGGCGGTTCCATTCAAATTTACGGGAAAGATTATAAAAATCCGGACGTACGTGCCCAAATGGGTGTGCTGATTGAAGCACCCGGGTGTTTTCCCGGTCTTTCTGTCTGGGACAATATGATGCTCCAGGCGGCCAACTTAAATCTTCAAAATCCGGAGCAAAGCGTGGTACGCACGCTAAAATTGGTTCGCATGGAAGGTGCTGCCGGCAATAAGTACAAGAATTGTTCTTTAGGTATGAAGCAGTGGGTGGGCATCGCCATGGCGCTTTTGGGAGATCCTGCACTTTTGGTGTTAGATGAACCTTTAAACGGGTTGGATGCAGACGGTATGCGGATCATGCGGGAAGTTTTTACAGACATTGTTAAGGACGGCAAGCGCAGCATTATCGTATCCTCCCACTTACTAGGGGAACTTCAAAAGGTAGCGACCCACTACGGCATTATCCGCCACGGTAAAATGATTTGTGAAATGACCGCCGCACAATTGGATGCAAGTTGTCGCACCTATATTGCGCTGAAAGCGGAGGATATGAACCGGACAAAATTGTTATTGGCGGGAAAATACACTCGCATCGAAGAAGATGAAGCCGGTTTTCTTCGGGTATACGATTCCGTATCTCCGGAAGATGTGGTTACGTACCTTTATGGGTACGGTATTTCCGTTACGGAAATTGGAACGGACAAAATCAGTCTTGAAGAATATTATATGGATCTGATGAAGGGAGGAAACTAAGATGAACCCAAAGACAAGATTTCGCAGTATGCTGAAAGTGGATTTCAAAAGAATGCTTAAATCCAAGCTTTTCTATATCTTAATTGCCTGTGCATTGGTCGTTCCCATTCTCATGACCGTTATGATGACCATGATGGACGGCACCGTTTCCGTGGATCCTCAAACCGGTGTGGAAACTGTGATGGAAGGTCCTGAGAATACGTGGCAGTCCATCGGCGCTTTTCCCGTGGCGGAAGGTGAAGTGAAAGCCCCTATGGGCGGCATGGACGTAATGGCTATGTGTAATATCAATATGATGTTTATGGGCGTTGCCGTATTTATCTGTCTGTTTATCTCGGAAGATTTCAGAAGCGGGTTTGCTAAGAACCTTTTTACCGTCCGTGCGCGAAAAGGGGACTACGTAGTCTCCAAAACCCTTGCCGGCTTTACCTGTGGCACCTTGATGCTTCTTGCGTATTTTATCGGTGCAGTGCTGGGCGGTGCCATCTCCGGGCTGTCTTTTGGTCTGAATGGTTTAACCCCGTGGAACCTGGTTCTGTGCATGGTGGCAAAAATTTTCCTGATGCTAGTATTTGTAAGCATTTTCGTGATCGTCAGTGTGAGTGCGAAACAAAAAGCATGGCTTGCCCTGTGCGGTTCCCTGGGTGCCGGTATGCTTCTCTTTATGATGGTGGGCATGATTACGCCGCTGAATTCAACCTTTATAAACGTGTTGCTTTGCCTTGTGGGCGGCACACTGTTTAGTGTAGGTCTGGGGGCAATCAGTACGAAAATTTTGGGTAAAACAAGCTTGGTATAAACAAAACTTTAACATTTCCGTGTTATGATATACAATGAATGAGAATCCTTGCACGGAGGGAATGCCATGTTTAAGATCTTAGTGGTGGAAGACGACCAGGCGCTGAACAAGACGGTCTGCTCCTTTTTGAACCATAGCGGATATGAGGCCGTAGGGTGTTTGAACGGGGCGGAAGCCTACGATGCCCTTTATGAAAATATGTTTGACCTGATCCTGTCGGACATTATGATGCCCGGTGTGGACGGCTTTGAATTTGCCAAGAACGTGCGGGAATTGAATGAGAATATTCCCATTCTCTTTATGACCGCCCGGGACGATATTGCTTCGAAGCAGCGGGGTTTTCGCATCGGCGTGGATGATTATATGGTAAAGCCCATTGATTTGGATGAACTATTTTTACGAATCGGGGCTTTGCTTCGCCGCGCTAAGATCGCATCTTCCCGGAAAATCGAAATCGGTCGTTTCGTGATGGATGCGGACGAGCATACGGCGTACTTGGGCGAGGAAGAAATTGCACTCACTAACCGGGAATTCAGCATTCTTTACAAAATGCTGTCGTATCCTAAGAAAACTTTTACCCGCACCCAATTGATGGATGAGTTTTGGGATGCGGATACGGAAACGGCGCCCAGAGCCGTGGACGTGTACATGACGAAACTTCGGCAGAAATTGGCGGACTGTGAAGACTTTGAAATCAAGACCGTGCACGGCCTTGGATATAAGGCGGTGGTGAAATGAAGCAGGGCAGCCGTTTTCGCAGTATCTTGAAATGGATCAATCACTATTTTGTGTTCTTTTTGCTGGTGGCTTTTGTGATTACCTGCTGTACCATGTTGTTTGTGACGATTCTGTCCTATTCCTTAGATATCACCTTGTCGAGAGCCAATATCAGTGCGGCGGCGAAGATCACGTTTTGGAACGTGGCACTGCTAAGCCTTATTTTTACCATGATTGACGGTATGCGGCGAAAACGCACCGTAGAGCGACCGGTCAAGCACATTACGGACGCTGCAGAGAAACTGATCCAAGGAGATTTCTCCGTGCGGGTCCAGCCCCAAAGCAAATGGGGCACCGATGAAACCTTTAACCGGGTCATTGATTGTTTCAACCAAATAGCAGAAGAACTGGGGAGCGTAGAAACGCTGCGCACAGACTTTATCGCCAACGTGTCCCACGAAATGAAGACGCCTTTAGCGGTGATTCAAAATTACGGAACCTTGTTGCAGACGCCGGGATTAAGTGAAGAAAAACGGTTGGAATACGCAAAAGGTGTGACGGAAGGCGCCCGGCGCATGGCAGATATGATGACCAATATGCTGAAACTGAACCGATTGGAGCATCAGCAAATTTATCCGGAAGTGACGGAGTTTGATTTAGGGGAGCAGATTTGTGACTGCTTACTGCAGTATGAGAACGTATGGGAACAGGCAGATATCGATCTGGAAACTCATATTGCAGAGGGTGTGAAAGTGCGGGCGGACGCGGAGCTGCTCAGCCACGTGTGGAGTAATTTATTTTCCAACGCTTTTAAGTTTACGCCTTCCGGGGGCAAGGTGACTGTGACGCTCACGGAGGCGCCCCACCACGCCATTGTGCAGGTGGCGGATACGGGCTGCGGCATGACACCGGAGGTAGGTGCGCATATTTTTGAAAAATTCTATCAAGGGGACCCCTCCCGCTCGGTACAGGGCAACGGCTTGGGTTTAGCCCTTGTAAAACGCGTGGTGGACATACTCCAAGGGGAAATTGCCGTGGAAAGTGCGGCTGGCAAGGGATCCACCTTTACGGTAAAAATTCGGAGGGTTTAATATGAATTGGAGGAAAATCGGCAAAGCTATCCTTTTTCCCCATATCGCCATTATGCTTATCCTCCTTCCGATTGCTACCGTATGCCTGGTGTACGCGCTGGTCTTTTTGGGTTCCCATTCACCGGTTTCCATCGCTTCTTACGTGATTGCGTTCTATACCCTTTTGACGTGGTGCTTTCGGATTCCAAATCTTATTGTGTTTTTCAAGACGTTTAAGCGGGAGAACAAATATGCTAAATTGTGGCAGGAAGACGCGCATTTGCGTATGAACGTATCGCTGTACGGCACTTTGCTGTTTAATACGGCCTATGCACTGCTTCAATTAGGCATGGGCTTTTGGCACCGATCTTTCTGGTTCTGCTCTTTGGCCGCCTATTATATCTTTCTTGCGGTGATGCGCTTCTTCTTGGTTCGCCATACCCGAAAGCATCTGCCGGGGGATCAAATGCTTCAGGAATTGCGGAAATATCGCATTTGCGGCATCGTATTTTTGGTGATGAATCTGGCACTGGCGCTGATTATTTTCTTTATGGTGTACTGGAACAGAACGTTCCACCACCACGAAATTACCACCATTACAATGGCGGCGTATACGTTTACCGCTTTTACACTGGCCATTGTGAATATGGTGAAATACCGCAAATATAACAGCCCTGTGTATTCTGCCGCAAAAGCTATCAGCCTTACGGCGGCGTGCGTGTCTATGCTGACTTTAGAGAATACCATGCTGACCACCTTCGGAAACGGCACCATGAGCCTTGCCGGACGGCGTATCTTTCTGGGTGTGTCCGGCGGCGCAATCGCTGTGTTTATTATTGTGCTGGCCATTTATATGATCGTGCAGGGCACGAAGAAAATCAAAATTATGGAGACAACAAAGGAGACCCTCAAATGACGGAAAAAGAAACTTTTCAATATACGTATTCTGCCAAAGAGCAGGAAGAAATTAAAGCCATTCGGGAAAAATATACCGCACCTCAGCCGGAGGAAGATAAGATGGCACAATTGCGTCGCCTGGATGGGGCCGTTACCCAAAAGGCAACGGCGATATCCTTGGTATTTGGCATCGTAGGTGCCTTGGTTCTGGGCACGGGGATGAGCCTTGCTATGACGGAAATCGGTGCTGTAATCGGCCTTGATGGAACCTTATCCATGCTGTTCGGGATTCTATTGGGCCTTGTGGGCATCATCCTCATTTCTTTAGCGTACCCCGTATACAACCGTGTCGTTCAAAAAGAACGGGCCCGCATTGCCCCGGAAATCATCCGGCTTACGGATGATTTGATGAAATAGGCACCCGTGCGCCGCCCATTGACATCTTCTGTCTGCAGGCATATAATATCTCCATAAGTGAATATTCTTTGGGGCGAGGTGCAATTCCTCACCGGCAGTGATAGTCTGCGAAAGAAGTCCGCCGCAAGAAGCGAACTTCTCCGAATCGGTGCAATTCCGATACCGACGGTATAGTCCGGATGGGAAAGGAAATCATTCTGTAAACGTCGTGTGCAAAGTAAATGCCCCCCACTTTCGGGGCATTTTTTGTTTGAAGAATATCCACTTGAATCAATTAGATGAGGTGGTTTTATGCAATTGAAGAAACATTTTACAACCAAGCGACTGGTGCTTATGGCGCTTTTTGTGGCACTGAGTTATGTCATCGGTTTTTTGGAATTTCCTATTTTCCCGGCGACGCCCTATTTCAAATTGGATTTTGCCAACGTATTTATTATGCTCACCGGATTTTTGTTGGGACCGGTGGAGGGCATTATCGTGTGCGCCCTCAAGGAGCTTGTGAGCTTGATTGACAGTTCCAGCGGCGGTGCAGGGGAGGTAGCCAATTTCTTGATGGCGTCTGCCTTTATTTTATTGCCTTCTATTGTGTATCAATTCAAGAAAGGCTTTAAGGTTGTTGCCGCCACCCTTGCAGGGGCATGCCTGCTCGGAACCGCTACTGCCCTTGTGGTGAACCGGTTCATTGTATTTCCTTTATATATGGGGGAAGCTGCCCCGGCAGTTTTTCATCAAGTTTTTTGGTTCGCAGTCGCTTTTAACTTAATCAAAACCGTTGCAGTAAGTTTGGTGACTGTGCTATTATATAAACGCTTATCCGTATTTTTGAAGAAGAAAAACATTTAGGAGGCATTTTACCCTATGATACTGTACTACGTTCGCCACGGCGATCCGATTTATAATCCGGATTCTCTCACGCCTTTAGGGCACAGACAGGCCGAGGCGGTGGCAAAACGGCTGGCGGTGCACGGCATCGACCGGATTTTCGCTTCTACCTCCATCCGGGCACAACTTACCGCAAAGCCCACGGCGGAAATCTTACGCAAAGAAGTGGAATTGCTGGATTTCTGCCACGAGAATCACGCGTGGAAAGAGTTTGCATATCCGGATGAGGACGGTCGGGAGCGGTGGATCTTCCATCAAGTGAAGGGAATCCAAAAACTGGTTAGCCGAGAAGTGCGGGATTTAGGGTATGCATGGTACAAGCATCCGGATTTTACCGGGCATCCTTTTCAAGCCGGAGTGGAGCGCATCGACCGAGAAGTAGACGCCTGGTTGGAAAGTCTGGGCTTTAAGCACGACCGGGAAAATGGCTGCTACACTGTATTGAAACCCAACCATGACCGCATCGCGTTGTTTGCCCATCAAGGCTTCGGTGTGTGCTTCTTAAGCAGCGTGCTGGATATTCCTTTGCCGCTGGTTTGCACCCACTTTGACCACAGCCATACGGGCGTTACGGTGATTGACTTTAAGCAGGTGGGGGACGTAGTGATTCCTAAAGCTTTAATGGTGGGAAACGACGGCCATATCTACAAAGAGGGTCTGCCTACGGTGTACGATCGGGGCGAGCGGATTTGAGTCACGGTAAAATACTTTTTCGTTGACTGGAAAGTTCATTAGGATTATAATAAACAGGTATTTAAATCGCATTTTACAAGAAAAGAGGTTTATTATGGCAAAAACTGCACAGGATATCATGCAAATGATTCAAGAACATGATATTAAGATGGTAGATTTCAAAATGGTGGACATTCAAGGTCAGTACCGCCACGTAACCATTCCGGCTGCGCATTTTAACGAGAAGACGTTAACCAGCGGCGTAGGTTTTGACGCTTCTAACTACGGCTACGCAGTCGTAGAGAAGAGCGATATGGTATTTATTCCCGATCCGGATACGGCGGCAATTGATCCCTTCTGTGAGATTCCCACTTTGTCTATGACCGGTAACGCGATGATCATTGGTCATCCGGAGAACCGTCCCCTTGCCCAATATCCCAGAAATATCGTATTGGCTGCAGAGCAATATTTGAAGGACAGCGGAATTGCAGATACGATGTTGATACTTCCGGAGTTTGAGTTCTATTTGTTCGATCAAGTAGGTTGGCAGGTTGAACCCAACGCTGTTAGTATGTCCTTGGATGCAAACCAAGCGCACTGGAACAGCTCTACAGACGGTATGGGTTGCGTCATTCAAAAGCAGAAAGGCTACCACGTGGCAAAACCCTTTGATCCTACGTACGAGTGCAGAAGCGAAATGTGCTTGCTCATGGAAGAAGCCGGCATTCCCATTAAGTATCACCATCCCGAAGTAGGTGGCTCCGGTCAGTTTGAAATCGAGCCTCAACTGGGGCAGATGTCCAAGATGGCGGACGCGACTATGATGATTAAGTACATCATCCGCAACGTTGCTTTGAAGCACGGTTTGAGTGCCACGTTTATGCCGAAACCCATTTTCGGCGAGGCCGGCAGCGGTATGCACGTACACATGCTTCTTTTGAAAGACGGCGAGCCTGTATTCTCCGACGATAACGGTTATTCTCATTTGAGCCAGACAGCCCACTACTTTATGGGTGGCTTGCTGAAGCACATTGCTTCTCTTTGTGCCATTACAAACCCCAGCACCAACTCCTTTAAGCGTTTGGTGCCCGGCTATGAAGCACCGGTTACCGTAGGCTATGCAACCTCCAACCGCAGTGCGGTTATTCGTATTCCGGCTTATGCCAAGACGCCCAATATGCGTCGTTTCGAACTTCGGAACCCGGATGCTACTTGTAACCCCTACTTCTGTTATGCGGCTATTTTGATGGCAGGTATTGACGGTATCAAGAATAAGATCGATCCCCACGAGAACGGCTGGGGTCCTTACGATATGAACTTGTTCAATCTTCCTGAGGAAGAGAAGAAGAAGCTCAAAGGTCTTCCCACTACGTTGGAAGCGGCTTTGGATGCGTTGGAAGCCGATCACGACTACTTGACCGCAGGCGGTGTATTCCCCGAAATCCTTTTGGAGAACTTCATCAAGACCAAGCGTGCAGAGTGCAGACAATTGGCCAATATTCCCACACCGGCAGAGTTTGAGAAGTATTATAATCTGTAATTGTTTTGTTTCGTGAAGAACGCCTCGCGGTATGCGGGGCGTTTTTCTATGGGATCCTTTCCTGGGTTGCTGAAGAAATCAAGGGGATTTTTTCTGGAAAAGGGAGCAAACTCTGCTTTTTACGGTAAAATGGCCGAAAAATCGAAAAATTTTCGGTATTTTACGAAATCTAAAACCAGGAGGATACTTTGTTCACAAAATATCCATATAATGTATATTGTAAATTTATTAAACACAATATATTGACACTGTTCTCTGTGTAATGTATAATACAAACAGTCATGTGACTGACGGAAGTGGATTACCACATGGAGCATGACAGGAAAAGCCGACCGTCTGGGCATGAGATGTCCGGAAGGCCGTTTTTTTAACCCCTAAAGACACAAGAGGAGGCAGTATGAAGTCAGGAAGAATACGTTCTGTTGAAACTATGGGTTTAGTAGACGGACCGGGTATTCGCACCGTGATTTTTCTGCAAGGTTGCCATCTTCGCTGTAAGTTCTGCCATAACCCGGAGAGTTGGGCGGTAAATGGGGGAGAGGAAGTGGATGCGGAAACTTTATTTCAAAAGATACTGCGTTTTCGACCTTATTTTGAAAGAAGCGGTGGGGGTGTAACATTCTCCGGCGGAGAACCTTTGTTGCAACCGGAATTCTTGCTGGAAATGCTGAAACGGTGCAAAACAGAGGGAATTCACACCTGTATCGATACTGCCGGCGTAGGCCTTGGACAGTATGACGAAATTCTTCGGTATACGGATTTGGTGCTGTACGACGTGAAAGCCCTTACCGAAGAAACCTACAAAACACTTTGCGGAAGAAGTATTGAAGAAACAGAACGTTTCCAAGAGGCCCTTCGCAAAGCGGGCACCAAAACCATTGTGCGTCAAGTGGTGATTCCCGGGTGGAATGATCAAGACGAATATATGGCGGCGCTCAAACAGTACATTGAAAGCAACATTCCCACAGCGATATCCGTGGAATTACTTCCGTATCACTTGCTGGGCGTGCATAAATATAAGACATTAGGGCTTCCGGAACCCATGCCGGGAACGGAGGCTATGGATAAAGAAAGGGTAAAGGAATTGTATCAGAAATATTTTACCCGCACCACAATGAAAGAAGAGGAGTGAGCAACATGGCAGAAAGAAAACCTTTTAACGGCGGCAGATGGCAAGAAAAGGTCGACGTCCGGGATTTCATACAGAGAAACTACACGTTATATGAAGGCGACAGTTCTTTCTTGGCAGGCCCTACAAAGAAAACAGAGAAAGTGTGGGCTCGGTGCGCCCAGTTGTTGCAAGAAGAAATTGCAAAAGGCGGCGTGTTGGATGTAGAAACGGACAAGATTTCCGGAATCTGCAATTTTGAACCCGGATATATTGATCAAGAGAATGAAGTTATCGTTGGTCTTCAGACGGACAAACCCTTAAAGCGTATGGTAAATCCTTATGGTGGTATGCGCATGGCGGAAGCAAGCCTCAAAGCCTACGGATATACCCTTCGTGAAGACGTGAAGCAATGTTTCACCGAATACAGAAAGACCCACAACCAGGGCGTATTTGATGCTTATCCGGCATCTGTGCGCAAGGCACGACACGCAGGCCTTATTACGGGACTTCCCGATGCCTACGGCCGCGGTCGTATTATCGGAGATTACCGTCGCGTAGCTTTGTATGGTACGGAACGTTTGATTCAGCAAAAACGGGAAGATCTGGATGCTTTGGATTTGGAGATGAAGGACTCTGTGATTCAGCTTCGGGAAGAAGTTTCCATGCAGATTAAGGCACTCCAAGATATGGAGAAGATGGCAGACAGCTACGGCGTGGATATTCGCAAGCCTGCTGTTTCTGCAAAGGAAGCGGTACAAGCTGTTTATATGGGTTATTTGGCCGGTATTAAAGAGAACAACGGCGCTGCAACTTCTTTAGGAAGAACTTCTACGTTCTTGGATATTTATATTCAGAGAGATTTGGAAGCCGGTATCATTACCGAGGCAGAGGCTCAGGAATTGATTGACCAATTTATTATTAAATTGCGATTGGTTCGTCATTTGCGTACGCCGGAATATAACGAACTTTTTGGCGGCGATCCTACGTGGGTAACGGAATCCGTTGGCGGTATGAGTGTAAACGGAAAGCCTTTGGTTACCAAAAACTCCTTCCGTTATTTGCATACGCTGATCAATTTGGGCACCTCGCCGGAACCTAACTTGACTATTTTGTGGGATGAGCGTTTGCCGGAGAATTTCAAACAATACTGTGCGGAAATTTCTATTAAGACCGATGCGGTGCAATACGAGAATGATATGGTAATGCGTCCTATTTACGGAGACGATTACGCGATTGCTTGCTGCGTATCTGCGATGACCTTAGGTAAACAAATGCAGTATTTTGGTGCCCGCTGTAACTTGGCAAAGAGTTTACTCTACGCCATTAACGGCGGTCGGGATGAGCTTTCCGGAGAAGTGGTCGTGCCCAATATTCCGGAACTCAAGAATAAGGAAATGCTGGACTTCGATGAAGTTTGGCAGAATTACAAGAAGGTTCTTTCCAATGTGGCGTGGATTTACGTGAAAGCCAACAACATTATCCACTATATGCATGATAAGTATGCGTATGAAGCCAGCCAATTGGCGCTTCATAAGACGGATCCGGAGAAGTTGATGGCCTTTGGTGTTGCGGGGATCTCCGTAGCAGCTGACAGCTTGTCTGCGATTAAGTTTGCTAAAGTGCGGGCAATTCGTAACGAGCAGGGTATTGCCGTGGATTTCGAAACCGTAGGGGAATTTCCTAAATACGGTAACGATGATGATCGGGTAGATTTGATCGCCGTGGAGATTGTATCGAAGTTTGCCCACGAACTTAAGAAACATCCTTTGCATCGGAATGCAAAGCACACTTTGTCTGTACTTACCATTACCAGTAACGTAACCTACGGTAAGAAGACCGGCACTACGCCGGATGGACGTAAGTTGGGCGAACCTTTAGCGCCCGGTGCAAATCCTATGCACGGTCGTGATCTTTCCGGCGCTTTGGCATCCTTGAATTCCGTTGCCAAGATTCCCTACCGGGGCGTGTGCCAAGACGGTGTTTCTAACACCTTCTCCATTGTGCCGGAAGCTCTGGGTAAAGACGAAGACCAGCGCCGTCGTAATTTGGTTAATATCTTGGATGGATATTTTGATCAAGGCGCGCAGCACTTAAACGTGAACGTAATGAATCGGGAGATGCTGATGGATGCCTACGAACATCCGGAGAAATACCCTATGCTCACCATTCGTGTGTCCGGCTATGCGGTGAACTTCCACCGTTTGTCCAAGGAGCAGCAGTTGGAGGTTATTTCCAGAACGTTCCACGAGAGTGTGTAAGAAACGCGCTAATGGGTTAAATCGTACGAAAAGCCGGGTTATTAACCCGGCTTTTTTACTATTTTAACCCACTGAACTTCCATTTTACCCGCCATCGAGATAATGCTGATACCACAATAATGCCCAGCGCCAGTGCAGCCGCCATCTCCACCGTAGCCACCGCTTTGACTACGAAATCGTCCGACAAACCTTGAAAGGCTGATGCCATGGTATAGTACAAAGAACTTCCCGGAATTAGGGGAATCAATGCGGTGATGGAAATGGGTGTTGCCGGTGTCTTCAAAATCCGAGCAATGACTTGGGCATACACAGAAACCAGCAGGGAAACGATAAAATAATTCAAAGGCTCAGTGGTAATCCATTCTCCAAGCGCTAAACAAAGTCCCCATGCCAGAAAACCACCGAACGCGGCAGTCAACAAGCGACGACCGCGGATGTTAAACAAGATCCCAAAACCTAAAGAGCCTACAAAAGCCGTACACAACTGAATCCAATCCAATTTATTCATAGACCTGCACCTCCCGTAATGAATACGGCGGCAAAGAAACCGCCTGCAATGGCAAGGGCTGTAATGCAGGCTTCGATGGTACGAAGGAGTCCTGCAATGCTGTCGCCTACAAATAAATCACGCAGGGCATTGGTAAGACCGATGCCGGGAATTAGCGTCATAATGTTGCCGATCATCACTTTGTCCACGCCGGATACAAAACCTAAGTGCAGTGCCAGCAGGGAAACCAATGTCGCAACCAAAGATGCTACAAATTTCGTGAAAATCTTATTGGATATGGTTCTGTCGCATAGCCAAATAGATGTGCGCATTAACAATCCCACAATAAGTGAGACGCCGGCTTCCGGAAATCCGCCGCCAAAGAATAAAGTGAAAGCTCCGGCAATTATTCCGTAACAACAAAAATCCAACCAAAGAGGATAATGCTTGGTTTGGGCTGTAATGCTGTGCAGTTTGACTCGGATTGCCTCCGGCGCGGGGTGATCTTTACAAATCCAACGGGAACAATCATTTAACGCGTGAAGTTTCTCAAAATCGGAAGCTGTTTCAGAAATCCTGCGAGTTTGCGTATAGGAATTTCCGTCCGCTGTGTGGACGGTGACCACCATACTGCTGGTAATAATAAAAACATCTGTCTGGGTGGCGCCGTACGTCCGGAGAATGGTACATAAACTTTCTTCAATCCAATGGACTTCACCGCCGCAAACCAGCATTTGCTGCCCTAAATCCATAACACAATCTAATAATTGTTCCGTCGCATTCATCTGACTTTCTCTCCCTGTTCTCTTTTTCGAAAATTTAAAGGTGTAATTCCCATCCGTTGCTTAAATAATTTTGTATAGTAAGACGCACCGGAAAAACCAACGCGCTGAGACACTTCTTCGATGGAAAGTGATGTGTTGATCAGCAGAGGTATAGACTGCTCCAATCGTTTTTGGTTGAGATATTCCCCGACTGTGCAGTGGAAACGGGCGTGGAACTTGCTATACAAAGCACTTTTGGATATATTCACTTGAGACGCCAATGTCTTAATAGATAAATCTTGATCCAGATTGCTGTGAATATAACAAACAGCTTGTTGCATTAGATCGTTTTCGTCAGGGCGGAGCATATTCTCCGTCAAAATGTGTTTGACAGTAATGGCGGCAAGGCGAGCGACGCTTTCCACTTGTTGGCGGGTGAAAAGGGGGAGTTGATCAAATAGTTTGTTCTCCTGCTGCATTTCACTTTGGGTGCGCATTTGGCCAAAGAAAAGATATCCCATCAGTAAATCATTGTAGAATACCGGCTTGATAATATTCATAAGCCCGAAGGGACAAAGTCCGCTTTCTGTTTGAAGGCTGGCCTTTACTTTCTTATATAAACTTTGGTCGAATGCTATACAGCGTTCTCTGCCGCCTGTTTCTTGCTGCACAGCACGGCAATAGTCACAAATTTCATGTTGACTGTAACTAATTGGAATAAACCGATCATTGAGTAAATCAATACGCACTCCTGTGGCGTTGAAGAAATCATCTAACACTTGATTGATTTTTGGAATATCGTAATAGAAAAGCACACACGCCACCTTCTTTCAATCTGCCCTCATTATATAAGAATTGTTTAATTTGTCAATAAATTTCGAAAAAAAGGAACATAGTTATAAAACTATGGAATTATGCCACTGTTGACAACCGGGAAAGCATTTTACAATAAAAGAAAAACGAAAGAGGGTTTCTAAATGGGCAAAGTAAGTAATTTCAGAAATAATACCGGTGACACCACGGTACCGTGGGCGGCGGTAGGGGAGAACTATAATGTTCATGACGTGATGGAAATTGTGCGATTCTTGATGCAAGGTGAGGGCACCGAGTATGAGACGGCACTTAGCGCAGTTCGGGAAAATATTGCAAAATTAGATGCGGTTTCTACGCCGCCGGGAAGATTGTCTTTGGGTTCTAAAGTAGAAGAAGCAGAAGAAGCGGCAAGCAAGTATTTAGGAACGGATTACAGCCTTTTTGTTACGAACTGTACTTCCGGCTTTGAAATTGCCTATAAATATGCCAATTTACAACCGGGAGATGAAGTGATCGTTCCTGCCATTACATTCTTTGCCACTATGGCCTATCCCTTATCTTTGGGCGTGAAAATGATTTTTGCAGACGTAGATCCCATCACTTTAAATATGGATCCAAAAGATGTAGCCAAGAAGATTACCTCTAAGACGAAAATGATCGTTCCGGTTCATATTGGAGGTTATCCTGTAGATATGGATCCTATTTTGGAATTGGCACGGAAACATAATATTTTAGTGTTGGAAGATGCGGCCCACGCCTTCGGCGGTAAGTATAAAGGTCGTATGGCAGGTACCATGGGTGATTTTGGTGCTTACAGTTTCCATGAAGTGAAGAATATTACGTCCTTTGGTGAGGGCGGTATTGCCGTAAGCAACGTACCCGGATTTAAGGACCACATGAAACGTGCCCGTTTCTTTGGCGTTGATACCGATTATCAAATTAAGGATTGGATTTATGATGTAAGAACGATTCCGGGCAAGGAGAAGCCTTTTGTGGCGGTAAATTATTCTACTACGGAAATTCAGGCCCTGGGTCTTTCTTTGCAGATTGCCCGTGTGGAGGAAATTATTGCTGCCCGTCGCAAGGCTGCAGAATACTTAAACAGCCGTCTTGCCGGCAATCCTGCTTTGATTTGTCAGGATTTAGGCAATGACGAAATTAAGCCCACTTTCCACTTGTATCAACTTCAAGTTGTGCCGGAAATTGCCGGAGGAGACGTACAGGTGCTTAAGCGTAAATTAGGGGAGAAGGGGGTTACTACCATTCCTCATTTTGGACCTTTGTACCGTTTCCAAGCCACACAGCAAATGGGTTATGATGCAGACGAGATTGCCAAAACCTGTCCCGTTTGCGAGGAAGTATTCCATCACCGCTTCACCCACTTACCTCTTTACGGTCTTACGGAAGAACAGTTTGAATATATGGCGGATGCTATTTTAGAGGCTATTGACGAAATGCAAAAAGGTATTTAATCTACAAAGGAGTTTTCCCCCCCCATGAAGCAAAAGTTTGGAGAACGTGGCTTGGATTTACGTAAAGGCTAACAATATCATTCACTGTATGCATGATAAATACGCCTACGAGTTAAAAAAGCACCCCTTGCATCGGAATGCAAAGCACACCCTTTCCGTGCTGACCATTCGCGTGTCCGGTTATGCGGTGAACTTCCACCGTTTGACCAAGGAGCAGCAACTGGAGGTTATTTCCAGAACGTTCTACGAGAGCGTGTAAAAAGGCTCTATATAGACTTGTTATCCCTCTGCTGAGTAATCGGCAGGGGGATGATAGCTTTTTGTAAAAAATGTGATATAATGCAACCTGCAAATTGACAACGGAGGTTCGTTACGACGGAAGATGCCGGTGAGACATCTTTGGTATGGCTGTGGTTTTTGTGCGGCGGCATCGTTTTGGTGGTTGGCACAGCCGCCTGAGTGGTACTTGTAGTCAAGCGTAAAAAGTAAAAAATTTTATATGTTTTCTGGGGCGTTACCAGAAAACCTAACTTTGGCATCCCTGTTTTCGACAAAATAGGGGTGCCGTTTTTACAAAAAGGTATATTTGGCATCCTTTTTCTCCGAAATCTGCACCAAGAATGGATGCTGAAATGGGGAAAATGTCGATTTGGCATCCTTGCAGCACGATTTTGAAATTTTACTTTTTACACGCCGCCGAACCTGTGGTACAATATGGACAATGCGAGGTGAGCCGGACGTGGAAATGCGTGCAAAAGTTTGTGGCTTTTTAGACGAATTAGGAATTGAATATACGTGTATGGAGCATGCTCCTGCCATGACTATGGAAGATTGCCGGGCGGTAGACGAAGCGTTGGGCGTCAATATGTGTAAGAACTTGTTCTTGTGTAACCGGCAACAGACCAACTTCTATTTGTTGCTTATGCCCGGGGACAAGCCTTTTAAGACTAAAGATTTGTCGGCGCAACTGGGCGTGGCGCGTCTTTCTTTTGGAACGCCGGAACACATGCAGGCTATGCTGGGCGTGACGCCGGGATCCGTCAGCGTGTTGGGCCTTTTGCAAGACCAGGATCATCAGGTTCGCCTGCTCATTGACGAAGACGTGCTGAAAGGGGAGCGTTTTGCTTGCCATCCCTGCGACAATCGGGCAAGCTTATGTTTCTCAACGAAAGATTTAATGGACAAAATTCTGCCGGCCCTTGGGCACAGTCCCAAATTGGTGCAGTTGTAAGAAGGGGAGCGTGACGGGAATGGAAATGGTATTATTAACAGCCTTGGGCGTGGGGGGCGCCACTATATTCGGATCTATTTTAGGATTTGCTTTTAAGAAAATCTCCCACCGATTCAGCGACATTGTGCTGGCGTTTGCGGCGGGCGTCATGATGGCGGCCGCGGTGCTGGGATTGATTCTGCCCTCTGTAGAGTATGGAGGAAAATACGGATTGCTTGTAACCGTGGCGGGGATTTTTACCGGTGCCTTGGCCTTAAACTTAATTGATAAACTGGTGCCGCATCTTCATAAACTGGTGGGTGCGGAAGATGAACGCCACCAAGGGAACGCCAACTTAAGTAAAGTGCTATTATTTGTGCTGGCCATTGCCATTCACAACTTGCCGGAAGGCATTGCCGCCGGTGTGGGATTCGGATCCGGCAACACGTCGGAAGCCCTTTTGATCGCGGGGGGATTGCCCTTCAAAACATTCCTGAGGGAATGGTCATCATCGGGCCTATGCTGGCAGCGGGCATCAAACCCAAGAAAGTATTCATTTGCGCTATGATTACGGGATTGGTGGAAGTGGTGGGAACCTTGATCGGGTATTTTGCGGTGACCGTGTCACAAGCCATTTTACCCTTTGCACTGGCATTTGCCGGCGGCACCATGCTCTACGTAGTAAGCGATGAAATGATTCCCGAAACCCACGCCCACGGAAGCCAGCGGGGGGCGACGTACGCACTGTTGGTTGGATTTTGTGTAATGTTGGTGTCGGATGTGTTATTAGGGTAAAATGTGACATAATTATATAGACTTTTCTTTGTGCGTCGTGTATAATAATCCCATATTTTGAATTTCAAAGAATTTTGCTATATAAAGAGAGAAAAAGGAGTATTTTATGAACTGCAAAAGACTTTTTACGATGACAGTGGTACTGGCTTTGTGCTTGTCTACGCTAGGCAGCACCGCTACGCGTGCATCCGGCAAGACGAACGTGGGCAGCATCAAACCCGATACGTGGGCAGCGGTGGACGCTTTGGGCCGTACGGTGAGTTCCTACAGTGAAGTTGGCGATACCCGTGGGAACAAGACCGTGGCATTGTTCTTCCACAATTGGCACGATTACTGGGCCACGAATCCGGCCAGAAATATTACACAAATTATGAACCAATACCCGGAAGCTCGGAATGACTTTGATCACCCTGCTTGGGAAGGGGGAGACGGTTCTTTGTATTTCTGGAATGAACCGCTTTGGGGCTATTACAGAACTACCGATAAATACGTACTCCGAAAACAAGCAGAACTGCTGGCGGACGCCGGTGTAGACGTCATCTTTTTGGATCTGACCAACGGAAATGAAATTTTCAAGTCCGGGTACCGGGCAATCTTTAAGGAATTTCAAGCAGCGAAAGCTGACGGTGTGGATGCGCCGAAGATTTCTTTCTTCCTGAATCCCTATTTGAATCCCACGGATGAAGCCTTTCAGGTAGAGCAGATCACGGAGATTTATGAGGATATTTTCAAGGAAGAAAAATACAAAGATATGTGGTTTTATTGGGAAGGAAAACCTATGATTATGGCCAGACAGTCTATTTTGAAGATGTCGGATCCCACCCAAAAAGCCATTCGGAATTTCTTTACTTTCCGTGACGTGGATATGAACTACTATGCAGATGAATGGCCGATTGCTAAGAAGACGTGGGGTTGGTGCTCCGTATATCCTCAAGGTAAGTTTGGTGTGCGAGAAGACGGCAGTGTGGAAATGATGTGTGTCAGTCCTGCACAGAATGCAGATAAGACTTTTACCGATATTACCCATACTTTGTATGATATGGAGAAGGCATTGGTTTCTATGAACGATCCGCAGAACCGCGCGCAAGGTCGTGGTTACGCCAAAGGGGATTATTCCTATCTCTATACTTATATGAATAAGACGGTTACTGTGAATCAGCAGACGAAAGACGCCTATTTATATGGCCTTAACTTCCAACAGCAGTGGGATTATGCATTGTCTGTGGACCCGGATTTGATCTTTGTAACGGGTTGGAATGAATTGACTGCCCAGCGTCATTCGGAATGGCAGGGTGCGGAGAATGGATTCCCGGATAATTTTAATGATGAATTCAGCCGAGATCTTGAACCATCCAAGGGTGTTTTGAAGGATAATTTCTATTACCAAATGGTAAGTAATATTCGTCAATTCAAAGGCGTTGGGAAACCGGAGGCTGCAACTTCTGACAAGAACGTAGGGAAGACCATTGATATTCACAGTTCTAAAGATCAGTGGGCGGACGTAAAACTTTCTTTTGACCACTACGTGGGTAGCACCCAGAACAGAAAATACCCCGGTTATTCCGGTAAAACGTACGTATACGACACTATGCGTAACGATATTGTGACGTCGAAAGTGGCGTACGATGAAGAATATATCTACTTTATGGTAGAAACCAAAGATGATTTGTCCGCTTCTTCCGATAGCGGCTGGATGCGCTTGCTTTTGGACACGGATCCCACGGGCGTTACGCCGAACTGGGAAGGCTTTGAGTACGTTATCAACCGAGTTTCTCCTACGGATGGCAACAGCGTGATTGAGAAGTCTAAAGGTGGCTGGGATTTTGCACAAGTTGGAACGGCGAAGTTCTCCGTTTCCGGTAAAAGGCTTCAAATTGCGGTTCCCAGAAGCGCCGTTGCCCTTACGGATATGAATAAAATTTCTTTCAACTTTAAGTGGGCAGATAATACCGTTAATCCTGATACCAAGAAGGACAGCGGTGACATTATGGACTACTATTTGTACGGTGACGTCGCCCCGGGCGGACGGTTTATGTTTGCGTTTAATACGGAAGGTACCACTTACGAACCAAAGCCTACAACGATGCCGGCTTCCACCTCCGGTACTATGCCGGGCCGGAACGACACAGATGGTGGACTTCCCGCTTACGTATGGTGGATTGTAGGCGCAGGTGCAACTTTAGTCGTTGCCATGGGTGTTGTGGTGGTGCTCGTATTGAAGAAGGACAATAAGAAAGCCTAAATTTTATGACGAAAAGAAATTGTTTCATACTTTGGGTATTCATTGCGATATTTTGCAGTTCCTTTGTTTCCGTTCCCGTTACGGCCTCAGAGCTGCCATTAAGAAGCGTACGTCCGGATACGTGGGCAGCGGTGGACGGTTTGGGCAGAACGGTCTGCGATTACAGTCAGGTTGGCGACGTTCGTAAGGACAAATTTGTGGGGATGTTTTATTGGAGCTGGCACAATCATTTTTCCGGCTCTCCTGCAAGAAACGTGTCCCAAATCATCAGCCAATATCCGGAAGCACGAAATGATTTTGATCATATTGCTTGGGAAGGTACGCCGGCATGGACACCTTTCTTCTGGAATGAACCTATTTGGGGCTATTACAGAACGACGGATCGCTACGTCTTACGCAAACAGGCGGAACTTTTGGCGGATGCCGGTGTGGATGTGATTTTCTTCGATTGTACAAACGATACGTACACGTTCAAAGATGCGTATCAAAGTGTATTCCGGGAATTCAAGCGGGCAAAAAATGAGGGCGTTCGTGTCCCTCAAATTGCTTTCGTGCTCAATTTGTACAGTGATGCGAATGCTGCCGTGCAGTTAAGAGATCTCTATGGGGCCATTTATAAGAATAGAAACTTTGAAGATTTGTGGTTTTACTGGGAAGGCAAACCTTTGATCGTTTCCAGAAGTGCCGGTCTCAAACGAAGCAATTCTTTGGATCGGGAAATATTGGAGTTCTTTACTTTTCGTAAAAACCCCCGAGATTATTACTTAGACAGCACTGATTATTCGGATAAATTATGGGGATGGCTTTCTGTTTATCCCCAAACTAAATTTGGTGTTCGAGAAGACGGAACGGTGGAACAAATGTGCGTCAGTACAGCGCAGAATTCTAATCAAACCGAAGTTGTGGCAATGAATGATTACTTAAACAGAGCCCAAGGTCGTGGCTTTGCGAAAGGCAATTATTCATATCAATACACCTATGCGAACCGAACCATTACGGTTCGTAAGGATATGCAAGATGCCTACTTGTACGGTCTTAATTTCCAGCAACAATGGGATTATGCCCTTGAAGTGGATCCGGATTTCATCTTTGTAACCGGGTGGAATGAATTTGTGGGCCAACGTCAGGAACTGTGGAAGGGTACGGAAGGTGCTTTTACCGATAATTTCAATGATGAATTCAGCCGGGATATCGAACCGTCTAAGGGTATTTTGAAAGATCATTTCTACTATCAATTAGTTGATAACATTCGTAAATTCAAAGGCGTGGGAAAGCCGGAAACGGCGACCGCGGACAAGCAGGTGGGTAAGACCATTGATATTTTCAGTTCTGAGGATCTATGGTCGGATATTTCTCTGTCATTTGATCACTATACCGGCAGCACAAAAGCACGAAACAGTGCAGGCTACAAAGACTTGATCTATCGCTATGATACCATGCGCAACGATATTGTAACGTCGAAAGTGGCGTATGATACAGAATATATTTATTTTATGGTAGAAACGGCAAAGGATTTGTCACCTTCTTCCGATCACGCTTGGATGCGGCTTCTTCTGGACACGGATCCCACGGGCGTTTCCCCGAACTGGGAAGGCTTTGAGTACATTTTGAACCGCACTTCTCCTACGGGAAATGAAGCAGTTGTGGAGCGGTTTACCGGGGGCTGGAAGTTTGAACAAGCGGGTACCGCCACGTTCTCGGTGTCGGGTAAAAGGCTTCAACTTGCCGTTCCCAGAAGCGCCGTTGATCTTACGGATATGAGCAAGATTTCTTTCAACTTTAAGTGGGCCGATAACACGATTGATCCTAAAACCACGCAAGATAGCGGTGATATTCTAGATTACTATTTGTATGGCGATGTCGCCCCCGGCGGACGGTTTATGTTTGCGTTTAATACGGAAGCATCTATGGATGCGTCTCCGGTTTCAAACGCGTCCGGAAGCGGTGTTCCTGCCTACGTGTGGTGGATTGTCGGCGTGTGTGCAGTGTTCGCCGTTGGGCCAAGCATTTTATATATTTGCAGAAGGTGTTTGAAGAAAACGGAATAAAATTTTCGATAAAAATCCGTTTTACCCGCCAAAATCGGACAAAATTCGAAAAAATCGAAAATTTGAGCCGTTTTTTGGAAAAGGTGGGAAGGAGAGGTATATGATGAATAAGGAAATTCAGGTCCGTCCCGATACGTGGACGGCTGTAGACGGACTTGGCAGAACGCTAAGCGATTACAAGCGAGCAGGAGAAAAGCGGAAAGATAAATTCGTGGGATTGCTCTTTTGGAATTGGCACGATTATTTTTCAGTTGCTGTTCCTCGGAATGTTTCGGAAATTATGGCAAAATATCCGGAAGCCCGCAATGATTTTGATCATCCCGGTTGGGAGGGAACGAAGGAATGGACTCCTTTTTTATGGAATGAACCGATTTGGGGCTATTATAAAACCTCGGACACTTACGTGCTCCGCAAACAGATTGAAATGATTGCCAGTGCCGGGATCGATATGATCTTTATTGATCTGACCAACGGATCCGAAACGTTCCCATCCGGTTATCAAGCCATTCTACAAGCCTTGGCAGAAGCCAAAGCAGACGGCATTCCTGCACCGCAGGTTTCTTTCTTCTTAAATCCTTATTTGAATCCTACGGATGAGAAGAATACGGTGATCCAGTTAAAAGACCTTTACGAAAACATTTACAAAGACGGCCACTACCAAGACCTGTGGTTCTGCTGGGACGGAAAACCCATGTTGATGTCCCGTTGTGACGTGCTGAATGAAGAAGACCCTACGGAGAAGGCAATCAAAGAATTTTTCACCTTCCGCAGCGTAGGAATGGGCTACTATGCCGCCGATACAAAGATTTCCGACAACACTTGGGGCTGGTGCTCTGTCTATCCGCAAACCAAGTTTGGCGTGCGGGAAGACGGAAGCGTAGAGCAAATGTGTGTGAGCTGCGCGCAAAATGCCGATAAGAATTTCACCGACGTTACCTATACCGTATACGATATGGTAAACGCATTGGTTTGTATGAACGATATTCATAACCGAGCCCAAGGTCGGGGCTATGCAAAAGGGGATTATGCGTACCAATATACCTACGGCGGTAAAACGATTACCGTAACCGAGGATAGGAAGGACGCCTTCTTGTACGGCCTTAACTTCCAACAACAGTGGGATCGGGTTTTGGAGATTGATCCTGATTTTGTATTTATTACCGGTTGGAATGAATTGGTGGCACAGCGCCGTTTAGAATGGCAAGGTACGCCGGGAGGTTTCCCGGATAACTTCGACGATGAGTTCAGTCGGGATATTGAGCCTTCTAAGGGTATTTTGAAGGACCATTTCTACTGCCAGATGGTAGACAATATTCGAAAATTTAAAGGGATCAGCAAACCGGAAACGGGCTGTAACGGGGAGAAAACCATTGACGTTCACGCCGGGGCAGACCAGTGGGCAGACGTAACCCCTTCTTTTAACACCTATCCCGGCAGCACCAAGCCCAGAGATATTGCGGGGTATAATGGTATTTATTATAAGTACGATACCCTTCGAAATGACATCGTGGCAGCTAAAGTGGCATACGATGCCGACTTTATCTATTTCATGGCGGAGACTAAAGAAAAATTGACGCCGGCGTCGGATCCCGCATGGATGCGTTTGCTCCTGAACACAGATGCATCCGGAAAGACGCCGAACTGGGAGGGCTTTACGTATATGATTAACCGCGTTTCGCCACGGGGAGACGAAGCGGTTATTGAGAAGTCTACCGGTGGCTGGAATTTTGAGCAGGTGGGAACGGCTAAGTTCTCTGTGCAGGGTAAAATGCTTCAAATTGCAGTGCCCAGAAGTGCCATAGGCCTTATATGCAATCCTTTGAAGTTTAACTTTAAGTGGGCAGATAACACGTGGGAACCGGGTGCAGAGACCGACAGCGGTGATATTTTAGACTTCTACCGGTACGGCTCCATGGCACCGGTGGGACGGTTTGCTTTTGCGTATGAAATATATAAATAATTTGTTTACAAAGAAAATGTAATTTGGTAAAATAACCGAAACGCACAATTCAAAAAGGAGAGAAGAGAATGAAAAGAGTTGTTTCAGTTTTATTGGTAGTTGTATTCTGCATGACGCTGCTTCTTCCTTTCACCGTAAACGGTGCGGAGGAGTACAGTAAATTGGGTAAATCCACGTACGTATACGGCGAATATATGGAGCTTATTTATAAGTTTGATGATAGAGACGCTACCCGTTGGGTTTGTATTTACAAAGGATCTGTGGCCACCGGGAATATGGTCTACGTTTATCCGGCAACGGAACCGGCTATTTCGGGTTATTACCTTCCCCAGCAAGGCGTGCCGGTAAACGGATATCAGAAGAGCAATGCGTTCCAGCCCGGCAGTTACATTGCCAAAGTGATGTACATTCCTGTAGGCGGAAATTATATGGATGCCAATAACTTTGCAACGGGTACGAAGAGTGATATCACGTTTTCTTTTACCGTAACGGCAAACAGTGCTACCACGCCTACCCTTTCCATTGCCAACCGTGAAATTGCAAAAGGCGGCAATTTGGTTGTGGCGTATTCCGGCATTTCTTATGACTTGGACAGCCGTTCTCTCAACTTGGTGGTGACCAACCAAAACGGCAAAACGGTGAAGACCCGTGCTTTGTTTAATGTGAACCATTATGCCGGCATTTCCGGAGAAATGACCATTGCTTTAACCGGTATGGATGCAGGTAAGTATAAGGTTGCTTTGGTGTGTGACGATAAAGATTACACCATCAGCCAGGCTCCTATTGAAATTACGGTGACCGAACAATCTGCCGGCAGTACGGAAGGTGTCTTCCCGGAAGATATTTTTAAGAATAAGGATATTTGCGGACGGTACTTTGCCAATGCGGACAAAGACGGCGTTCAATATGCGGTTGAAGACGGTACGTACGTAATGACAGTTCCCCACCACAAAGGTCATGATTACCTGTATACGTGGGAAGCTATTCCTTACGATACGTTCACGGTATATTTTGATTTCCTGCTGCACATCGCAGAAGATTATGATTCTCAGATTGCAGACGAAATGGACTTCTTGTTCGGTGTGTCGGAAGACGGAAAGACCCATCATCAGTTGACCATGGGTAACCAATCCGGTGCCTTGTCTGTGGGTCACTGGAAGCGGGAAGGTGCTGAGAGCGCCTACGTGCCTTATTCCGATGACAGTTATTTCTATGATTTGTATGAAGAAGAAATGTGGTACTCCATTGCCGTACAATTTACAAAAGAAGGCGTTACCGTATTCTTAGAGGACGAAGAAATTCTTACTTTGACCGACACGGCAAATTGTGTAGGTGCGCAAGGCAGAATCGGTCTTCGGGGCGGTTCTCAGGGCGGCTGGAAGATTAAGAATCTGAAAGTGGCAGAAGGCTTGTTTGAAGCCATGCCGGATGCAACGGACGCACCGACAACCCAAACTCCTGCGGCGACCAATACGCCTATTCCGAACACTCAAGCCCCTGCACCCACGGAAGCAACCAAGGGTGACAACGGCGGGAACTATGCATGGATTATTGTAGCAGTCGTTGTTGTTGTTGTAGCGGCTTGCGCAGTTGGTACCATTTTGTTGATTGTTAAGAAAAAGAAATAATTATGGATACACGATTACAAGATATTTTACACCATAGAGAGGGAAGTTATCTCTTCCCTTTCTTCTGGCAACGAGGCGATCATACGGCAGCAATTCCGGAACAGATTGAACAAATTTACCGGAGCGGTTGTCGCGCGTTTTGTGTTGAATCTAAATCCCATCCTGACTTCTGTGGAGAAGGCTGGTGGCGGGATATGGATCTTATCCTTGCAGAGGCTTCCAAACGGGATATGCAAGTTTGGATTTTGGATGACGATAAATTCCCAACCGGCCATGCGGCGGGGATGATTGAGAAGAAATATCCTCATTTACGTCAATGGCACGTCATTGAACGGCATATTGACGTAGCAGGTCCTTTGGATGATGCTTCCGTCTTGGCAAAGGAAGTTTCGGACCAAGAGGCAATTCTTCTCGGTGCATACGCGTATAAGCGTCTTCCGGATGTCAGCGAAGCCTGTGCTTACGAGGCCATTGACTTAACCGATTGCGTACAGAACGGTTTACTTTACTGGAACGTGCCGGAAGGTGTATGGCGAATTTTCTTCTATTATCAATCTCGCCTTGGGGGTTTCAACAACTATATGGACATGATTTCCAAAGAATCGGTGGCGGTCTTACTGGAAAGCGTGTACGAGCCCCATTATCAGCGATATGGAAAATACTTTGGAACAACGATCGTAGGTTTCTTCTCGGACGAGCCGGCTTTCGTCAATCAAATGTACGAACAGCCGCGCATTGACTACGGTTTCTATGAGAAAAGAATCGGCACAAAGGGGCTTTCCTTACCTTGGAATGAAAACGTTCGAAGAAAGATGCAGGAGAAACTGGGCTTTGATCCCCTTCCGCATCTGAATCTTCTTTGGTATGAAGATGCAAAACACGGTGATGACCAGGGCGAAATCCGTTTTGCCTACATGGACGCGGTAACAAATTTGTACAGTGAATGTTTCAGTAAACAATTAGGCGATTGGTGCCGTGCCCACGGGGTGCTGTACACGGGTCACATCATTGAAGATATGGGTTCCCATTGCCACTTGCATCACAGCGCCGGTCACTATTTCCGCAGTATGGCAGGACAAGATATTTCCGGTGTGGACGTGGTGATGCATCAAATTTTGCCGGGGATGGCCCATTATTTCCATACGGCGTCGGCGCAAGGATTGGCAGACGGTGAATTCTTCCATTACGTCTTGGCGAAAATGGGTGCTTCCGCAGCCCATCTTTACCCCCAGATGAAAGGCCGCGCTATGTGCGAGCTTTTTGGTGCCTATGGCTGGGGACTGGATACACCTACTATGAAATATATTGCAGACGGTATGCTGGTTCGAGGCATCAATCACTTCGTACCCCACGCCTTTAGTGCACGGTACCCGGATTACGAATTCCCGCCTCATTTTTATGCCGGCGGCCATAACCCCAGTTTTGAAGGTTTTTCCTGTTTAATGGGGTATATGAACCGTGCGGCTCACTTGTTAAGTGATACAAAACACGTGGCAAACGCTGCGGTGCTGTACAATGCAGCCGGGGAGTGGACCGGACGCTACCGGGAAGCTATGCCGATGCAGCCTATTGTAACGCGGCTTTACGACGCCCATATTGACTACGATATTGTACCTATGGACTGTTTGCAAGAAGCCAAGGTGACGCAAAGTAAACTTTTCATCAATGAAGAAAGTTTTGATTGCTTAATCGTACCGCACTCGGATCATTTGCCCCTTGAATTGCAGCAAATTCTGAAATCTTTGCACGATAGAGGACTTCCTGTATGGTTCTTTGACGGTCTTCCGGAGAATTGTATTTTCCCCGGCACGGAAATGGCGCCGGAGGCGTTGGTTCCTACTATGCAAGCGCGCGGTATGACGGACGTGCAGGTTTCCGGTGACTATCCCTTCTTGCGCATTTACCACTGCGTACGGGATGGTCAGGATATTTACATGTTCTTTAATGAAGATATGCACCATTTTGTGGATACCACTTTAGTGCTACCTTCCAAGGGCGCGTATACCCGGGTAGATTTAATGGAGGAACGCTATAGCGCAGGGGAGACGACAGACGGACATTTTACTCTCCGCCTTTATCCCAACCAGTCCCAAATCGTGATTTTCGGCGACAACACAGGCACTAAACCTGAATGCGACCTTCCCGAAGGTACACCGCTGCACCCTGCCTTCCGCCTGTCTTTGGCAAGCGCGGATTCCTTGGAGCATTTTGAGAAAGTGGGTGCGTTCGAAGATTTCTTCAACGTGACGGGGAAGGACGGCAAGCCCGATTTCTCCGGTAAAATGAAATACGAATTTTCTTTCACGGTGCCGGAGGGTGCGACGCATGCTTTCTTGGATTTAGGTCGGGTAGGACAGAATGCCGCCCTTACGCTAAACGGTAAAGATTTAGGCATGCGCATAAGCCCGCCATACCGGTTTGATATTACCCATGCAATGAAAGTGGGAGAGAACCAAGCGGAGGTTATTGTATCTAATACACTGGCCCATCAAATGCGCTTAGAATTATATTCACAATTCATCCCGTTGGGACCTTCGGGACTTCTTGGCGATATGCGATTGATTTTAATGGAGAAAGGGAGTTTATAATGAATTGCAGAAGATTATTACTTATGGCGTTTGTGCTGATTTTTAGCCTGTCGTTGGTGACCGTACCGGCTATGGCAGAGGATGCGGCAAATACGCCGAATATCCGTCCGGATACCTGGGCGGCAGTGGACGGACTTGGCAGAACCGTCAGCGGTTACAGCGACGTAGGCGGCACCCGTGCCAATAAAACGGTGGGCATTTTCTTCCACAACTGGCACGATTACTGGTCCGGATCCCCTGCCAGAAATTTGACTGAAATTATGGCAAAATATCCGGAAGCACGAAATGACTACGACCATCCCGCATGGGAGAATTCCGGCTATGCCCCTTATTTCTGGGACGAACCCATTTGGGGTTATTACAGAACCACGGATGCTTACGTCATTCGCAAACAAGCAGAACTTTTGGCGGATGCCGGGGTAGACGTGATTATTCTCGATCTGACCAACGGTTCCGATACGTTCAAAAGCGGTTATCAAAAACTTTTCAAGGAATTTCAGGCGGCTATGGCTGAAGGTGTGAACGTACCTCAAATTACTTTCTATTTGAACCCGTACGTTAATCCTACGGATAATGAGAATTCCATCAAACAAATTCGGAGTATTTATGAGACCATTTACAAAGACGGTAAATACGAAGACGTGTGGTTCTATTGGGAAGGCAAACCCTTCATCATTGCCCGGGACTTCTTGTTAGACAAGAATGACGCTACGGAGAAGGCGATCAGTGAATTCTTCACGTTCCGCAATCCGGCTACCGGCGGATACTATGAGGCGGAAACTAAATTCTCTGCTAAACAGTGGGGCTGGTGTTCCGCTTATCCTAATACCAAATACGGCGTGCGGAATGACGGCACGGTAGAGGAAATGTGTGTCAGTATGGCACAAAACTACGATCAAAATTACACCGGCGATGATTTCTCAAAGGGTTTGATCGCTATGAACGACTACTTAAACAGAGCCCAGGGTCGTGGATATGCCAAAGGAAATTATTCTTATCAGTATACGTACAAGAATAATACAATTACGGTAAATCAACAGACCAAAGATGCTTATTTGTACGGCCTTAACAGCCAGCAACAATGGGATTACGTTTTAGAAGTGGATCCGGACTTTATTTTCGTAACAGGCTGGAATGAACTGATTGCCAATCGGTGGGAAACGTTCCAGGGTACGGAGAATGCCTTCCCAGACAACTACAGCCCTGAATACAGCCGGGATATTGAACCTTCTAAAGGTGTTTTGAAAGACCATTACTATTATCAGTTGGTGGAGAATATCCGTCGTTTCAAAGGCGTTTCCAAACCGGAGGCTGCAACAGCTGACAAAAACGTTGGAAAGACCGTTGATATTAACAGCGATAGCGACCAGTGGGCGGACGTATCCCTTTCTTTCGACCATTATACCGGCAGCACTAAGAACCGTAAATATCCGGGTTATGCCGGAAAATTCTATGAATACGCCACTATGCGCAACGATATTGTGACGTCGAAAGTGGCTTATGATGCGGACAATATCTACTTTATGGTAGAAACGGCAGCCGACTTGTCGCCGTCTTCGGACAGCGGCTGGATGCGGCTTTTGATTGACACGGATTCCACGGGCACTGCAGCAAACTGGGAAGGGTTTGAGTATATCTTAAATCGCACTTCTCCTAATGGTTCCGACGTGATGGTGGAGCGTTCCACCGGCGGCTGGAATTTTGAGCAAGTGGGCACCGCCAAGTTCACTGTAGCGGGTAAAAGGCTTCAAATTGCTGTTCCCAGAAGTGCTTTGGGCTTAACGGATTTCAGTCGGTTGTCTTTCAACTTTAAGTGGGCGGACAACACCGTAGATCCTACCACCAAGCAAGATAGCGGCGACATTATGGATTACTATCTGTACGGAGACGTGGCACCCGGCGGACGTTTTATGTTCGCATTTGATACGATGGAGTCCACGTATACGCCTCCGGCTCCCGACGCGTCCGGAAGCAGCATTCCTGCCTACGTATGGTGGGTTGTCGGTGCAGGTGCCGCCTTGATTGCCGTTATGGGTGTGATCGTAGCGGTTGTGCTAAAGAAAAAATAAGCAGTCGCATTTTTGGATGTTATAGTACAATAGATAGGTAACAAATAAAAAGAGAAAAACAACTCAAATGTGATATGATGTTAAGTAACGACACAAAACACAAACACAAAGGAGTTGTTTTTCGTGATTAGTATAACATCAAAGGCGCGTTTTAGGC
>JAGBGO010000005.1 GCA_017935905.1 Clostridia bacterium
GCAATTCTGTTGATGCTTGCGTCAAAGTAGTCAAGCCCTATGTAAACTCTGTCCTCGAATCCGCCGCGAACGATCTCGGATGCGATTGCCTTTGTCTCATCGTCGAGAATTACAACGTGGTCACTGTCCCAACGAACAGGACGGCTTACGTGAAGGAGAATGTCTCCTGTGAACAAGGAAACAGCAGACAACTTATCCGAGATAACTTCCGTAGGATGGAAGTGACCTGCATCCAAGCAAACCAGTTTCTTTCTGGAAACTGCGTAGCCCATGCAGAACTCGTTAGAGCCTACGGTATAGCTTTCAGCACCGATACCGAACACTTTGCTCTCAACTGCATCTAACGTATATTCTTCCGGATAGTCCTCGGAGAACACTTCATCCAAGCCTTCCATCATAAGCTTTCTGAAGCCAAGCTTATTGACCGGGTTGTCTTTCATACCGTCGGGGAACCAGAAGTTGGTTACAGTAGGTGTACCCAATTCCTTACCCATATGGGCAGCAATCTTTCTGCAAGCCTTGCAGTGACGAATCCAGTATTCACGGATCACAGGGTTGGGATGGCTGATGGTAAGACCGTCAGCAGAGTTGGGATGAGAGAAGCACGTGGGGTTGAAATCCAAACCGATACCGTTCTTCTTTGCCCAATCGATCCACTTTTGGAAGTGCTTTACTTCAACCTTGTCACGGTCAACGTTGCCTTCGAAATCGCCGTAGATCGCATGCAAGTTAATGCGGTGCTTACCGGGAATCATGGAAAATGCTTTCTCAATGTCCGCACGAAGTTCATCGGGAGTCGTAGCCTTTCCGGGATAGTTACCGGTGGTCTGAATACCGCCGGTGAGTTCGCCATCGGGATTTTCAAAACCGATAACGTCGTCGCCCTGCCAGCAGTGCATAGAAATTGCAATCGATTTAAGTTGCTCAAGAACAGCGTCTGTATCAATGCCGTACTTTGCATAACGCTTCTTGGCAAGCTCATAACTTTCCTTTACGTAATCCATAGGAAACCTCCAAAAAAGTATTCAAATAGTGTCTATATTCTACTATAACTTCCAAATCTTGTAAAGACCTTTAATGCGCCATTACGCCCATAAAAGACATTTCAGATTGTGTTGTATCCAGTCTGCTGTACTGTACAACAACAGGCACGTCGCTTTTAACATACATAGCATAAGGAACGCCCCGCTCCACTTTAGAACCGTCTGCGTTCACAATTCTATCCATGCGCACGTGAGCCGTCCTGCGGGCACCGCAAACCGCCGTGAATCCCGTCTTAGGTTCACGATCCTCAAAATAAAGTGTAAACTCCAAATGAGCATCTTCGTCCCCTGTGTTAAGTACACAAACTGCCTCGTGGCTTACGTAGCTGCCGTTATCCGTTTCCGGGTAATACGCATCCGGAATAAACCATTCACATTTTCCAGCCATTTTTCATCCCTCCAAATTTATTTTTGCGCTATCATACAGCGCTTTCATCAGTTGAATATACATAGAAGAAGAATCACTTCTCCACGCTTTACAAATTTGTTCTCCATCGTGCTTGTTGGCAACGGGCAGTGTCACGTCTACAATGCCCATTAAACCGTCCCGTACAAAACACCGCACGTAAAGGTTGCCGTTGGAATCTTCAAAACACGTAGCATCAATGTGCATCTTGTCGCTCACTTCATCCTTGCGCTTCCGAACGTACGCTTCATACCGGGCCCCCAGACCACCGGAAAGCATATACTTCATAGAGGTAAGCATATCCTCCCCTTTCTCCGTCAGGGTGTAAATCGCAAGGCCCATACTATCCAACCGTCTCTCAACGAAGCCGCCTTCCGTCAGTTGGTTCAGACATTGTTCCATGGTAAAATAGTTCACCAAACCGGGACCCATCATCAGATCCGTTAAGTAGAAATCCGTAATCGGTTCGCCCACGCACTTTAATACGTGCAAAACCAACACCGCATTGGCTGTATATTGTTCTCCATTCTCATACATAGTCGATTACTCCATATAATCAAATTCAAAATCGTAAATCCGCACCGTATCGTCATCCTGAATGCCCATTTCACGAAGTATGTCAAAAAGACCTTTCTTCTTTAATTGCATTTGGAAGTAACGGCTGGACTCTTCATCCGTCATATTGATAGATGCCGCCAGATTCTTCACCCAAGCGCCCTGTACGTTGTAGGCACCGTCGGGATCAATGGAAACGGTAAAAGGTGCTTCTTCCTGTTCGGATACGTCTGCCGGCAGTTCCTCCACCGCAAAGACTTCTTGGGGAAAATGATCCAAAATGCTGGCTGTATACAACATCAATTCCCGTGTACCCTCCGCAATAGCCGCCATGACTTCAAAAATCCGGTAGGCACCTTTCTCGACTGCATCATTAAGTTCTTCGTGTTCAGACAGCCAGTTGTTAAATTTCTCTTTGAAAATCACCAACTGTTCATCACTACCCGGCATATCCGTCTTGTTTAAGACGATAATCTGTGGCCGCGCCGCCAAACTTTCATTAAATTGTGCCAATTCCCGGTTAATGGTTAAGAAATCCTCAAAAGGATCTCTTCCTTCGCTGCCGGAAATATCGATCACGTGCAAAATCAGGCGAGTACGCTCAATATGGCGTAAAAACTCGTGACCCAAACCAACGCCTTCCGAAGCGCCTTCAATCAGTCCCGGAATATCCGCCAGCACGAAACTCCGCTCTCCCCCATTGTACACAACACCAAGGTTGGGAACCAGGGTGGTAAAATGGTATTCAGCAATCTCCGGTTTTGCCGCCGTAGTAACAGATAAAAGTGTAGACTTTCCCACACTGGGATAGCCCACAAGGCCCACGTCCGCCAAAAGTTTCAACTCTAAACGAAGCTCTAACTCTTTGCCTTCTTCACCTGCACGGGCAAAATTGGGCACCTGGCGGGTGGCGGTTGCAAAGTGCTGATTGCCTTGTCCCCCTCTGCCGCCTCTTGCCAACGTCGCCTGTTGTCCCGATTCAACTAAATCCGCCAGCAAACGACCGCTTTTATTATCAAAAATCAACGTACCTTTCGGTACACCGATCACTAAATTCTCTCCGCTCTTGCCGGTCATCTTGCAAGTCCGGCCATTGCCCCCGCTTTGGGCTACAAATTTCCGTTTAAAACGGAAATCAATCAAGGTAGACATTCGCTCATCCACAGCAAATATAACGTCGCCGCCCCGTCCGCCGTCACCGCCGTCCGGGCCGCCTGCGTTTACGTATTTCTCCCGGTGAAACGCAACACAGCCGTTGCCTCCGTTTCCCGAGCGCACAAGAATCTTTGCACGGTCAATAAACATAGTCTTCCTCCTGTAAATAAGAAAAAAGGGTCGCTTTGGTATACTCCATCGCGACCCAATTGGAACAATTTCCGTATCGCCGTATCGATTACGCTTCTGTAACGATTACAGCCTGCTTCTTGTCCTTGCCAAGTCTGCGGAAGGAAACCTTACCGTCAGCCTTTGCATAAAGCGTATAGTCCGTACCCATACCAACATTCGCACCGGGATAAATCTTAGTTCCTCTTTGTCTAACGAGGATCGTACCGGCGAGAACGCTTTGGCCGTCTGCTCTCTTCACACCAAGACGCTTGGATTCGGAATCTCTACCGTTCTTAGAACTACCAAGACCCTTCTTATGGGCGAATAACTGTAAATTAATTCTGAGCATTTCCTGCACCTCCAGTTCAGCCTTCTCTAATTCTAACATATTTCTTACCGTATGACGCTTCCACCTGTTTAAGACCAATCACCATCGCGTCCAAGACGCCTCTGGCTTGCAAAAGATCTTCTTGCTCGGTAAGTTCCGGTATGCGGAACAACATCAATCCGTCTCTTTCTTTGTAACAGGGTTCTTTCCCGTCAAAACGTTTCGTATCGAAGTATCCTACTGCTGTATAACAAATCGCACTGACAGCCGCACAAATGATGTCCCGTCCTTCTTCGTCATACCCCGCATGTCCCTTTACGGTAAATGCTGTAACCAGCCCGGTTTCGTTACGATTTACAACAACTTCAATCATACAGATTACAGAGTGATTTTCTCAATAGAAACCTGCGTGAAAGGCTGTCTGTGACCTTGTCTCTTTCTGTAGCCCTTCTTAGCCTTATGCTTGATAATGCGAATCTTCTCGCCCTTACCATGCTTTACGACCTTCGCTGTAACGGTTGCGCCTTCAACGTAAGGAGCGCCGAACGTCATAGCGTCGTCTGCGGATACAGCCAATACTTTATCAAAAGTAACGGTAGCGTCAACTTCTGCTTCCAATTTCTCGATGAAAAGAACAGAACCTTCCTCAACCTTATACTGCTTACCGCCGGTAGCAATGATTGCGTACATGTAGTTTGCACCTCCAAATATAATCTCGCCTTTGTTGCGACTTGTGCGAGTCGCATTTCGTGGGCATCTATCCCAAAAAAGGACAGCATTTAGGAGCCCCGTCAGAGCGGCACCGTTGTAGTATAACATAGTAGAACACGTAGTGTCAAGCAAAAAATATGGGCGTGGCACTTTTGAATTTTTCTATGAGAAAAAGCGCCAATCCTCTATTGGATAATCCTCCGGCAGCAAAATAACAGCCTTTCCCGGAAGCGGTTCTTCAATAAAGCGGCAACGCTCCTGTTCGTACACAAATATCCGTGCGTCATTTTCATACCTGTATTGATAGCCTTCCAACAAGCCTTCTTTCAGGGCTGTATACGCAAGCGTAATGTCCTCATACCACGTAGGCGTTTCATTGCCATAATAATCCAACAAAGGTGCTGTAACATATCCTTCATTATTACGCCGAGGCGTAAATGCTTCAATGGCGGTTTCTTCCGAAAAATCATTGTAAGAGGTAATTATAATCACCGGACGGTTTTGTTTGATTGCTTCCAGCCATCCGCGAATATAACGTTCTCCGTGATCACCCCGGTCAAAATCCCATTTATGGGTATTCGGCGTTGCAATCCAAAGGTGATTGGCATCGTGGCAAGGCGTAATACCGTAAACTTCCGAGTTCTCCACCTGCGCATTGAAAGTAAAGCCCCACAGACCCTTTCCTTGTATGGACGGATCATCTGCCCACTGAGAAACAACACCGGTAGAATTTCGCACGGTAAACAAACGGCTTGTCCAGTAGAAATAATCCGGATCCGTAAACGTAACCAGAAGCGGCTTTCCTTCCCACTTGAAATACATTTCCCGGGTACCGTATTCTTCATACAAATGCAGTACCAGTTTCTCATGCTCTCGTATGTAACCGTATCGAAGTTCTCCGCCCAGCGCAAAGGCGTAACGAGGCGCACAGCCGGGACCCCGGCGGTCAATTTCAGAAACGATAGCATCCATGTTTCGCTTAATAACGCCACTGTCTGCTTCCCAGCCATTGGTAATTTCAAAAATAATAAAATCGATACCGGCACTTTGCATCCAATCCAGTTGCTTCGTATAAACCTCCGGATCCCCTGCACTGTATTCACCAAAGCGCGCAGACACGGCACCGGCCTCCCGCTGCCAATGTAGCGCTGTTTCCGGATTATCCTGTCCCCACCATGAAAAATACCATATACCGATTTGAGAATTATAATAAGACGACATCAAAAAACCTCTGTATTTCACTATCATTAGAATAATATAGCATTCAAAGAATAAAATCAACGGCAAATTTGATTTTTAGAGGAAAATTGTTATAATAGAAAAAGTAAATCACGTAGGATTGGACGGCAAAAATGGAACATTTAACTTCCTATTTTTATACACATACATCGGGTGCATCCAAAGATGACCTTCCTTTCACGTTGGAAAGTATTGGATGTAATTGTGTGGAAGCCGACGTTCACACCTATCCGATTTCCGAAAAAGCCTGTTTCTTTCTTTTATGTACAGAAGGACAATGTATCATCGAGACAGACAAACAGCATTTTACCCTGGAAGAAAATACAGCGATCTGTTTGTATGCAGAGGAAGATGATCGGATCGAAATTCATTCATTTCCAACCTGTACGTACAGGCACGCCGTTTTCCATGCAAGTGCTGCTCAGTACTTCATCAAAATGCTCAACCTTCCCTGTCGTATTCAACTAAGCAAACAGGATGCTTCTATATTTTCAAACTATTTTGACGAGCTATACGAAAACGTTGTGTTTGAGTTAGGCAATAAAGATATCACGCTGAATTTAGTCATTACAGAAATGATGACCTTCTTTGTGAAAAAACACCAAGAGCGTATTCTGCAAAGTTTCCAACATCCCGTAACGGAAAATTACCACTACCGACGTCCCACTCTCCCCGGCAAAGCCAACGTTTCCAACAAAAACAAAAACGAAATCAATAAAGTACTATTATACATTCATAATCAGTACAATAAACAGATCACGTTAGACGAATTAAGTCGTATGATCCATTTCAATAAATGTTATTTTGTGAAAATTTTTAGAAGTTTAGTGGGTATGAGTCCGTACGAGTACATCATTAATTTGCGCATTAACGAAGCGAAACAATTGCTGATTAATACGTCATTTAGCGTAAATAAGATCGCAGATCAGATCGGATTCTTGGATACAAACAACTTTATTCGAAGATTCCGGTCTCGCACCGGTGTATCGCCACTGCAGTACCGAAAGCAATTTAAGCCTTAAGGCACAAAAGTACAAACAAATTTTGTCCTATTTTATACACAACAAAACAAACTTAAGCCTATACATTCTCCTTTTGTATCTTTATAATGAAATCAATGAATAAATTTTGATCATAAGGAGTGATTGTGTATGGCAAAACGTTTTTCAATCAGAAAAGCATTACATTATTATTGGCAGTCGTATTCGTCGTAGCATCTTTCTGCGTCACGCAAAGTTTCGCAGCAGAACCCACGAACTACGTAACAAACGGTTCTTTCACACCGGGCACCGGCGGTCAATGGGGCGCAATTCCGGGTTGGACACCCAGCATCCCCGTAGGATCGATGGACCTTTACTTGGGTGATTGGAATTACGGCAACGCCGCGAATCTACCGGATGGCATTTATTTAGCGTTGAGAAAGGAAACGAATCCCGGCAGTGCAGCCCTTTCCGTTTCTCAAACCGTTGTAAATCTTCCTGCAGGCGTTTATAAACTATCCGCTTGGATGTGGGCACAGAACAACGTAGCTTCCTTCACCATCACCGTTTCAGACGGAACGAACACAAAAACCCTTACCGCAGCACAGGGCGACAAGGGCCACAAAGAAACTGAAATCGAAATTGTTTCCGGTTCTGCTACCATTACGATTTCTGCAGATAACACCGTCAAAACAACCTTTATGGACGCTTTAGCGGACGACGTTAAACTGGTGAAAGTCCGGGATATCAGTGCGGCTGCTCCTGTCAACTTGTTAGAGAATGGTTCTTTCACACCGGGTACCGGCGGTCAATGGGGCGCAATCCCGGGTTGGACCCCCAGCATCCCCGTAGGATCGATGGACCTTTACTTGGGTAATTATAATTATGGCAACGCCGCTAATTTGCCCGACGACATTTATTTGGCATTGAGAAAAGAAACAAATCCGGGAAGCGCTGCTCTTTCCGTTGCTCAGACTGTAAGTAATCTTCCTCACGGTGTTTATAAGCTTTCCGCCTGGATGTGGGCACAAAACAACACGGAGACGTTCACCATTACCATTACGGACGGCACCAATTCTAAGACGCTTTCTGCCGCCCTTGGGGATAAAGGATACAAAGAAACCGAAATCGAGATCGCTTCCGGTTCTGCCACGGTGACCATTTCCGCAAATAATGCAAACAAGACAACCTTTATGGACGCTTTGGCTGATGACCTTAAACTGGTGAAACTGCGTGATATTACAAATACGCCTTCACCTTCTCCTTCAGCAAGTGCATCCCCTTCCGTTACGCCTTCGGCGAGCGCTTCCGCAACGGCAACCGCAACGTCCGCACCTGTCACAGCAACCCCCGGCGCAACCAACACGCCTACCGGCGATACATCCCTTTGGATGATTGCATTGGTCGTAATTGTTGCTGCCGCCGGCATGGTATACGTTTCTAAGAAACGCAGGGGGTGGAACGTTTGAGAAAGTTTGCTGCAGTTGTTTTAATGGCAATCTTATTTACAACTGTTTCCTGTCAAAAACAACCGGAGGTTAACGATCCAATGCAAACAGAATCAACGCAAGCAGCGTCTACGAAGACGCCTGCATCAACAGAAACACCTGTCCGCGATCCGTATTATTTCAATTCTCAGATCGGTATGTGGTATACAGTATGGTGGGATTCGGAGCAATCCGATCCCACGTACTTCCAACACCACTGGGTGAAAGAAACCCGTATAGAACCGGTTAAATTCGGATACTATGCAACAGACGACGAGGCAAAATTAGAATATGATTTTCGTATGTTTACCCAGTGGGGCATTGATTATTTAATATTAGACGATACCAATAATCACTTAGCTGACAGCGGCAACATTGCAAATCATATCAACAAGATTTTCAAAAAAGCGAAGAAAATGGGAGCAGATGCACCGAAACTCTGTTTCGCAGGCGGTCAGCCCCTGCTTCAAAACGACGAGGCCGGCATGATTCGGGAAATGGATACTTTCTACAATTATGCGACTCGCTACGCAGAACAAACCTATTTTTGGAACGGGAAACCCTTGTTTGTGAATTTCAATATTCCCAAGAACTATTCCTGGCAAGACCCGCAGAACCGTTTTACCATGCGCCCTGCAGGCGGACACACCTCCGAAGGTTGGAAGACACGATACCAAAACAACTTGATGGAAATCGGTATGTACGGATGGGTGTTTGATAAACAATACGAAGGATCCGAAGTGTATGGCGTAACGCCCGGTTTCTCCAGAAGTCATAACGGGCTCGTCACCTCGGCAGATCCCCTTTCCAGGGAGAACGGCAAGCGGTATCAGGAAGCATGGCTGGAAGCGATTAAAACCAATCCCAAAATGATTGTGATCGCCAGTTGGAACGACCATGCCGAAGAAACAGGTATTGAAGCCGTAAAAATTGTAAACGGTACGATCGAAGGACGAGAATATGAGTCCGAAAATCCGTACTACTATGAACAAATCACACAAGGCTATCTTGCATTGAAGACCGGATATCTGGAAGGCTTTTACTACCGTGCAGAAAGCGAAACACAAGTATATCGCTATGAAAACGGTGCGTTAAAGAAAGTGTCCACGCCTTCAAAGATGACGGCAGTCATTGTAGTTCCCGATGATTATTACGCTTGGTCCGGCGTATCCCGGAATGGTTAATGCACATTGAAAGGATGATATTATGAAGAAAACTATATCAATGATCTTAATTTTGATGCTGGTATTTTCAATGACGATACCGGTAGCAGCCACAGAAGATACACCCCACAACTATATAACAAACGGAAGCTTTGAAATGGGCCCCGGCGGTCAATGGGGCGCCATTGCAGGTTGGACGATGAGCATTCCTGTGGGCTCTATGGACTTATACATTGGAAACTATTACTACGACGTAGGCAGAGATGCGTTCCCCAGTGACACATATATCGCTCTGCGCAAAGAGGCCAATCCGGACGGTGACCCCATTTCTATTACTCAGACGATTACTGATCTGCCCGTCGGCGTATACGAATTTTCTGCGTGGATGTGGTCTGCAAGTAATACGGATTACTTCACCATTTCCCTGGATTCCGCCGATGATCACGCTGAAATCGAAGGGTTCCCCGGTGTAAGAGATTACGATTACACAGAAATCGCAGTAAAAGACGGTACGTTAACGATTACGATTGAAGCAGACAACGTAGACAAAAGCAGATTTATGGATGCGCTGGCCGATGATTTAAAGTTAATCAAAATCAAAGGCGAAGAAGCATTTGCCACACCCACACCTACGCAGGCGCCAACGCAGTCCCCCGACGCATCTCAGGCACCGACAGAGACGCAGACACCGGAAGCTTCCGAACCGGGAGCAGACGGCACAAACCCCACGCAGAACCCAGACAATTCCGGAGACAATCAAGAAGACAGCATCGTACTTCCCATTGTCCTGGCAATTGTAGTGGTAGTCCTGGCAGCGGTAATTATCGTTCTTGTCGTAAAACTTCGTAAGAAGAAATAAACCCATATATGTTTTGATGCTGTATCAGAATGACCTTTCCGTTATTCTGATACAGTTTTTTTATTGCTCATTTTACGAAAATACCGCATGGTCACCGCCACTAAAACAGCGCCGATCAGCGGGAAGAGTCCGCACACCAACATGCCCGTCTTCATCCCTGCCGCTTCTCCGGATACTGCAGAAACGTGGTCGATGATAACACCCATAAGCTGCGGGGAAACAGAGCCGCCCAGGTCGCCCCCTGCCGCCATAAGCGCGAAAGCAGCTACACCGACCCCGGGGATATTTTCCTCCATCATAATCAAGGACCCGGGCCAAAGCATAGAAGTAAAGAGACCGGTAAAAATGCATGCTACGAAGGCCACGATCACGTTTCCGGACAGTGCCACGGTAAAATAGCACGCAGCCGCTCCGATCATACCGATTAAAAGCACCCGCATAATGTGCTTTCCGTAGCGTGAGAAACCAATACGCCCTGCACCAAGTAGGATCGCAAACATGGCAACACCCAATACGTCTCCAAGGGCTTTTTGAACGCCCAAGGAGGTTTCCATAAACCCGGAAATCCAACTGGACATACAGCATTCGGCGCAACTGCCGAAGAAAATACAAAAGAAGCAAAGCACGATTCCCATTTTACCGGGCCGACTTTGGCGGGACTCCCCTGCCGACTGCTCGCCTACCGACATAGGCGGAAGCTCCGCACGGACAAACAAAAACGTTGTAATCAGCGGCAGCAACGCCAAAAGAATCATCAAAACGTTCCAATATTGATGCCCTACGATTCGAAGGAACAGCGTACTGAAAATCACGGTGGTAAAAACGCCGAAGGCATACAGCGAATGAAGCAGACTCATTTCTTTTGCCGGATTGTCCGACGGAATAGCCGCAATCATAGGACTGAGCAACACTTCCGAAAGTCCCGCCGCCACCGCAAAAATAATGGATCCAATTAAAAGTCCCACGTAGGCATAATCAGGAAAGAACGTTGGCACCAGTGCGAACACCAACATGCCAAGCGTTGTGAAGCAAGGCATAATCCGTGCAGTTTTATGCATATTAAAGCGTTTGGCAAAAACGGTAAAAATCAAATCTACCAATAACTGCGTGCAAAAATTCACCAACACCAAACTGCCCAATAACGTATAGGAAATGCCATACAATTCCCGGAGCGTCACAAACAGCAATGGCGGCACAGAAAAAGCCGCAGTCATGGTGAAATAAGAAGAATAGCACGCTATTTTTGCTTTCTTATATTGATTTGAATGCATAAAATTGTTCCTTTTTCCTTAAAAACAGCCAAATCCACAAATGGATTCGGCTGTTTGATAATCATATAATTCTGTAATTAAATTAGTCGTCAATGGAAGGATCCGTTGCACTGGCAAAGATTGCTTCAACCTGTTCAGAAGGCGCTTTAGTCACAAGGGATACAACAACTGCCGCAATGACGCCGGCAATAAATCCAGGAAGAATCTCGTAAATACCTGTAGGTGCAATCACCGCAGGCATAATCGTATTCGTAAAGCAAAGAAGCCACGCAATATCCACAACAGCACCTGCAACAATACCTGCGCAAGCACCGGCATAGTTCAAGCGCTTCCAGAACAAAGACAACAGAACAACAGGACCGAATGCCGCGCCAAACAAGCCCCACGCGTTCTCTACCATCGCCATAATGCTGCTTGCCCAACCGGTTCCGCTGGCAGCGATAAAGAAAGCAATTACACTAACAATCAGCACCACAATACGACCTACCCAAAGGGTTTCTTTATCAGAAGCTTTGTTCTTGCGAATCAAAGGCTTATATAAGTCACTGGTAAAGGAAGATGATGCTACCAAAAGTTGAGAGTCCGCGGTAGACATGGCAGCCGCTACAATAGCAGCCAATAACAAACCGGCAATCACAGGCGGGAAAATATCTTTAGCCAACGTAATGAAGATATCTTGCTGTGCGCCTACCGGAAGCAATTTATCGGCAAGCGCCGTCGTACCGTCAGAAAGAATATATGTTCTGCCCAAAATTGCGAATGCAATCGCACTTCCTAATGTAAGTACCACCCAAACAATCGCAACCGTAGAAGCTTTCTTTACTTGAGAAGGCTTCTGAATACCCATAAAACGAACGATAATGTGCGGCATACCGAAGTAACCAAGTCCCCAAGAAAGACCGGTTACAATGTCTCTCCAATCTGCTGTGAAGGGATTCGATTCAAATGCGGATACGCCCGTTGCAAAAGCGTCTTTAAAGGAGGCATCAAAATTACCCATTGCCATTACAATCGGAACTGCCAACAACGCAACCAACATCATTAAGCCTTGGAAGAAATCGGTCCAACATACGGCTTTGTAACCACCTAAGAATGTGTAAATCAAAATCAACAGGGCAAATAATGCCATGGCCAGCATCTCACGCTCTTGGAACCAAGGAATAACAGCACACAAAACGCTCTTACCGGCAACAAATGCAGAAGACACGTACACAGTGAAACTAATCAAGAAGATTACTGCGCACAAAATCTTAAGAACCGGATTTTGAGATGCAAAACGATTGGTTAAGTACTGAGGAAGTATAATGGAGTCACCGGATGCGCGGGAGAAACGGCGAAGCCGCTTTGCAACAAAAATCCAGTTGGCCGCAGTACCTAAAGCAAGGCCGATACCGATCCATACCTTACCCATACCAAAGGCCAAGATACTTCCCGGGAAGCCCATCAAAAGCCATCCGGACATATCAGACGCCTGGGCGCTCATAGCAGTTACCCAGGGGCCCATAGAGCGGCCACCTAAGAAATACTCTTTCTCTCCGGCACCTTTAGAGCGGAAGAAAAAGAAGAGGCCAATTCCCAATATCAACAAGAAATAGAATATAAATGCAACTAATTCCATCGAAATACTCCTTTCAAGCAATCAAAAAAAATCTTCTCTATTATACGGGATTACGGAAAAATTTTCAAGTTTTTTATAGACAAATTGCAAAAAAAGCGTATAATAAACTACGTAAAATTATTACTTATATAAACGGAGCGTGATTTTCCATGAAATTGATTATTAAGAATGATTACGATGCAGCATGCGCATGGGCAGCACAACATATCGCCGATGCCATCAATAACCACAAAGAGGATCGTCCTTTCGTACTGGGACTTCCCACCGGTTCCTCCCCTCTTGGTATCTACAAGAGACTGATTGAGATGAACAAAGCCGGCAAAGTTTCTTTCAAGAACGTTGTTACGTTTAATATGGATGAGTACGTAGGTCTTCCCAGAGAGCACGACCAAAGCTACTGGTACTTCATGCACGACAATTTCTTTAACCACATTGATATTCCGGCAGAGAACATCAACATTTTGAATGGTATGGCAGAAGATCTTGAAGCAGAATGTCAGCGTTACGAAGACAAGATTGCTTCTTACGGCGGCATTGACCTGTTCTTAGGCGGCAGCGGCGTAGACGGTCACATTGCATTTAACGAGCCTTTTACCTCTTTGGCTTCCCGCACCGGCGTTCGCGCCCTTACTCAGGATACCTTGATTGTAAACTCCCGTTTCTTTGGAAACGATCCGGACAAAGTGCCGAAGACGGCCCTTTCCGTTGGCGTTGGTACCGTTTGCGACTCCAAGCAAGTGCTGTTGATCATCAGCGGTCACAACAAAGCACGCGCCCTTCGCCACTGCGTTGAAGGCGGCGTAGATCACGCTTGGACCATCAGTGCCCTGCAAATGCATCCGGACGGCATTATTGCCTGCGACGAAGATGCTTGCGGCGAACTGAAAGTAGATACTTACAAATACTTTAAGGAAATTTATAAGAACGAGAAGTAATTTGCGGCTTCAATTTTGGGCGTATACGGAAATTTTTCTGTATGCGCCCATTTTTTTGGCGTATGTGAAAATTTTTACCAATGCGCCCAATTTTCAAGTTTACTTTGCAGGTAAAATATATTAAAATAGACTCTGTATTATTTTATAAAGGAGATCCAGATATGAAGATTTCATCATTACAACAAGCAAGATATGCTTACGCCCCGAAACTTCCGGGCATGCTGAGAAACGGTATTGCAGACATCTGCGTAAAGGAAGGCGCCGAAACGAAGAGTGTAGCTGACCAGGACAAGATTCAAGCCCTGTTCCCCAACACCTACGGCAAGAAAGAGATTACTTTCCAGAAAGGTCAGAACACATCGACTGCCAAGAAGCAGGTAGTCGGCGTGATTCTTTCCGGCGGACAAGCTCCCGGCGGACATAACGTTATTTGCGGCCTTTACGACGCTTTGAAAGCAACCGACAAAGAAAACGTACTCTATGGTTTCAAAGGCGGCCCCAGCGGTTTACTGGAAGACGATTTTGTTGTATTTGACGACGCATTCATCAATGCATACAGAAACACCGGCGGTTTCGATATTATCGGCTCCGGCAGAACCAAGTTGGAAACACAAGAGCAATTTGCAATCGTGCAAGACGTTTGCAAGAAGCACGGCATTACCGCTTTGGTTATTATCGGCGGTGACGACTCCAATACAAACGCAGCCGTTTTAGCAGAGTATTTTGCCGCACAAGGCGCAGGCATCCAAGTGATCGGTTGCCCCAAGACCATTGACGGCGACTTAAAGAACGAAGATATTGAATGTTCCTTCGGTTTCGATACGGCTACCAAGACGTACAGCGAAATTATCGGTAACATTGAAAGAGACTCCAAGTCCGCAAAGAAGTACTGGCACTTTGTGAAAGTCATGGGCCGTTCCGCTTCTCACGTAGCTTTAGAGTGCGCTCTTCAGACACAGCCGAACGTTTGCTTGATCTCCGAAGAAGTTGCCGAGAAGAAGATGTCTTTGGCACAGATCACGGATTACATTGCAGATTCCGTTGCAAACAGAGCCGCTCAAGGCATGAACTACGGCGTTGCTTTGATTCCAGAGGGCGTTGTAGAGTTCGTTCCCGAATTCTCCGTATTGATTCACGAAATCAACGAACTCCTTGCAGGCAGCAAAGCAGACGAATTCAACCAGCTCCCCTCTTGGAACGACAAGTACGCATTTATTAAGAACGGCTTGACCCCCGCTTCTTTTGACGTATTTGCCATTCTTCCCCAGGCCATTCAGCAACAGTTGTTCTTGGAGAGAGACCCGCACGGAAACGTACAGGTATCTTTGATCGAGTCCGAGAAACTGTTCTCCGCAATGGTTAAGGAGAACCTGGTTGCTAGAAAGAAAGCCGGCACCTACAAGGGTAAGTTCAGTCCCCTTCACCACTTCTTAGGTTACGAAGGACGCTGCGCATTCCCCTCCAACTTCGACTCTGACTACTGCTACTCTCTGGGTTACAACGCATTTATGCTGATCCAATACGGCTACACCGGATACCTTTCCAAGATTTCCAATCTTTCCAATCCTGCCGAGCAATGGGTTGCAGGCGGTATGCCCATCACCAAGATGATGAACATGGAAAGAAGACACGGTTCTGACAAGCCTGTTATTAAGAAGGCTTTGGTAGAGTTAGACGGTGCTCCGTTTAAGTACTTTGAAGCGCGTCGCGATACGTGGGCAGTTGAAACTTGCTACGTATACCCCGGTGCAATTCAGTACTATGGACCGGCCGAAGTTTGCGATACCACCACGGTAACTTTGGCTTTGGAGCAAGGTAAATAATTTCAATCACATTGCCCACCGGGTGCAAGCGCGCATTCGGTGGGTATTTACTTGAGGATGCGAGGGATTGGTAAAATGAGAACTGTAGTCTGCGAAGAAAAAATCCGACTCTGCACGCAACGTTGTTTAGCACTCGCCATAAACAAAGCTATGACGGCTGCCGAGAATGAAAATTGGTTTGCAACCCTTAAAGAAAACGAAGATAAAGTGCGGCTGAAGAATCCGAACTTTGCGGTAATCAAAGAAGGCCACACACGCATTTCACAATGCGATTTTCAAGCAGTCCTCAAAATCCTTTATTACAGAAAAAATTACAGAGAGACCACGTTTCCGGAATTACATCCCAAAGAAAAAGATAAAGTCCAAAGCGTACTGCTCTCCGTCATTGATTTTCGTAACAGCGAAATTGCGCATAAACCGGTATTAGAAGAGAAAGATTTCGTACCCGGTGAATACAGCTACGATAACGCCATTTTAGATATGTTGTATCTTTTGCATTTCTTCCCCGAGATACAAGGCCCTGCGCCAAGATCCGAGGAAGAATATGACGAAGAAGCAGAAATCATTTGCTACTATGACGAAGCAACGAAAGTATTTGAACAATACAAAGCCGAGGGCGGACAGCGGGATTACGTTATGGAAAACGTCATTCAAAAATATCGATTAAATATTTCTTTGGAACAATGCTGCGAAGCCTGCGATCGGCTAAACATTGTTCGATTCTACCCGAAAGAAGCCGGAAAATGGTATTTTTCTTCTGCAGACATAGAGAAAGACGTGTCCGCCATCAAGGCGTACAGCCGCACCCAAAAACCGGCGACAAAGAAGAAACTTCCGTATATTCTCCTTGCCGGCATCGTGATTACGCTGATTGTATTGAGCACCGTAGTCTCCGGTATTACAAAATTGATTAAGAACCTCTTTAACACAGACAGTTCAAAGATTGACAGCGCCACAAAAGCACAGATTCAGGAAGAAATCGACAATTTCGCTTCTGATTTCGGCAATACGTACTATTTAACCCTAGGTGAAAACCACAAGCCCCAAGCAGCCGTTTGGTTAAACGGTGGCTCCGATAATACTTGCTATTCCACCAACGAAGACGTGGTAACCGCAACTTCCGGCGGCATCGTGAAGGCCGTAGGAGAAGGCGAAGCGTTTGTGGTGATTCGTTCCGGTAAAATGTTCAAAGTGTACAAGTATATCGTAAGTAAATAAACCTTACCAAATAAAAGGTACCAGCCGATATTTTACCCGCTGTTTATATTCCCTGTACCCCGCCAAGCCTGCTTCCAGCACTTTCTCCTCATTGTGAATCCGTACCACAAGAATCGCCACGTAAGGCGCAAAACAGAGTAGCGCCCACCAAGAACCCAGCACCACGGGAATGGCCAAGAACAGCCAAAGGGTAACGGCATACATGGGATGACGCACGATGCCATACAGGCCGGTGTCCACCACCCGTTGGTCTTTGGACACTTCTATTGTTCTGGACAAATAAGCATTTTCCCGCATGACTTCCCCGTAGAGTGCGTAGGATACAAGTAAAATGATCGCCGCCAATACGACTACCCACGTGGGTACGGAGGACCAACCAAAACGGTGATCCAGTCCCGCCATAACGAATCCGATGGTAAATACAATCCCAGAGAGCCCTACAACCCATTTCTGGGCTTTTTGTGTTTCCTTATGACTCAGTCTCCTCGCCAATAACGCAGGCACTTTAAGGTACAATACAACGCCTAAAATGAGCATTGGAACAAACAGCAGTCCCATAAAGAGCCAGCCGTTGGTATAATAAAGCGTGCCTGCCGGCAAAAATAACAGGATGCCTACCAGGATAAGTCCTGCAATGAATTTGATTAAGGCTTGGAGAAGAAGTTTCATAAGGGTTCCTTTCGGGGGACATTATATAATATATATTATACATTGCAGACTGAAGAAGTACAAGACGGCGACCGCTCTCAAATACACACCCCAAAACATCTCTGAAGAAAAAACACATAATTTTTCGATTTTTTAAAAAGCCATTTTACGCCAGATTTGGCAAGAAAATCGAAAATTTACGCCCAAAATTTGAAAACACCCAAAAGATGGTGTATAATCAGCACGACTATATGACGAAGGACGAATCCTATGATCATTCTAATTACCGGGGCCTCCCATACAGGCAAGACGCTGCTGGCGCAGAAAATGATGGAGCAGTATCACTATCCCTATTTTTCCATAGATCACTTAAAAATGGGCTTAATTCGCAGCAGAAACACGACACTCTCCCCCACCAGCCCCGATGATGAATTAACAGCCTATCTGTGGCCCATTGTTCTCGAAATGATTAAGACAGCCATTGAGAACAAGCAGAATATGATTATAGAAGGATGCTATATCCCTTTTAATTGGGCTGACGATTTCACAGAAGAATATCGCACCCATATCCAGTTTCACTGCCTAGTTATGAGTCAGGATTATATAAAAAAGCATTTTGCGAAAATCAAACAGTACGAGAACGTCATCGAGCAGCGCTTGTACGACGACTTCACCTTAGAAGATGCCCTCACTGACAATGCTCGCTATATGGAAAAAGCCCGCCAATACCATGTCCCCTACGTGCTAATTGACGAGCCATACAACCCAGATCAAATAATTATTCGATAAATGCAAATCCCGTAGAAATTGCAGTGTCCGGAATAGAATCAATCTTTTCAAAAGAATAATAGAACAACTTGTAGTCGCCAATTTGAACATCCGGTTGATATTTTACCCGTGCCTTCCAATAAGAGAAATTGGAAAATCCGTCGATCGTCGGATCGGAATTCCAAGCACCGTATTTAATATACAAAACATACTCATTATTACCCAAATCATCGTAAGCCCGTACTTCTGTATTATGGACGGAGTTGGAGTACTCTTCGCCAATCAAATTGTACGTATCATCTTCCTGATTGTAGAATCGACTGGTCTTCAGTGCGTTAACCATAGCCTCGTCAATCACAAAAGAAATCCGCGCATATTCATAAAGCTTCTCCGCAGCAATCTTCCCGCCCCATTTGATTTCCTCCGCAAAGCTTACGTTCATATACAAGTAAGGGACAATCTGCTCCGGCGTGATTTCCGTCGTATTTTGATAGTGGTTAATCAAATATTGATTCAAATAAGAGCTATCACGTAGCTTCGCAGCAATTTCTTCCGGGCCTTCTGTTGCAGGCGTAGGGGTTATGGTTGCAGTGGCCGCAGCCGTAGTCTCGACCGTAGCTTCCGTCGTAGCAGAAGGTTCAGCGGTCGGTTCCCCTTCTTCGCAGGCTGCGAGGGAGAAGATCATCATCACAACCAGTATAAAAGCAAACAATTTCTTCTTTTCGTATATTCTCCTGTCAATTCCAATAATCCGTCTTATGAGGCAACCCAATATCCTTCGCAGAGAAAGTAATATCGCCACCCATTTTACACTTACCCTCGTAATCTGTCAACGCGCGAACGGCGTACTTGCCCAGAATCAAAATGATCGGCATATTGATCAACGTCATACTGCCCATCATAATATCTGCAACACCCCAAAGCAAATCCGCACTCAAACCGGCACCCACAAAAATCACCAAAGAAGCGATCACGTAAATTACGTTGCGCACCTTCTTAGAAGGCTCTTTCCCCAGCAAATAATTGATGATCTTGTCCACGTAATAGAGATTACCCAGCAAGGTGGTAAAAGCAAACAAAATCATAGCTACGGTGATGAAGATAGGCCCTGCCTTACCAAGCGTTGCACCCAGAGCCGCTTGCACGTAAGCCGCCGCTTCGTTGCTGCTGGTAGGCGGCGTAACGCCGGAACTCATACACATAAAGGCCGTAGCACTGCACACCAATAATGTGTCAATAAACACGGAAAGCACCTGCACCAAGCCTTGCTTCGCAGGATGAGACACTTCCGCAGAAGCAGAGGCATTGGGCGCAGAACCTACGCCCGCTTCATTGGAGAACAATCCCCTTTTGATTCCGTACATCACACAAGACCCGCTGAAGCCACCGAAGATCGCCTGCAAATCAAAGGCACCCGTAAAAATCTGTTTGAAAACATCCGGCAGCATTTTAACATTGAGAACTGAAATTACAATAGCCACCAAAATATAAACCGCACCCATAATGGGTACCAGGAAACTGGTAACAGAAATAAGACGTTTTCCACCGCCAATCAAACAATAGCCTACAAGCAGCGCAATCACAAGACCGATAATCCACGGGGTATATTTCGCATTGTAGAAACTGTAAGAGGAAAATGTGGACTGCAAATTATAAGAAGCCAACATATTAAAGCCAACACCGTAGGTCAGAACCAAGAATACAGAGAACAGTACTGCAAGCCACTTACACTTGGTTGCCGCTTCGATATAATACGCAGGACCGCCGTAGCAACCGTCAAGGCCCTTCTTCTTGTATATCTGTGCCAGCGTACTTTCAATAAACGCCGTTGCAGCCCCCAAAAATGCAATCACCCACATCCAAAAAACGCTGCCGAATCCGCCCACGCAAAGGGCCGTAGCAACACCGATAATATTACCCGTTCCCACGCGGGACGCTGTAGACACCATCAGGGCTTGGAAGGAGGAAACACCGTTCCCGTCCGTCTTCTCCGTCACGGCCTTAAACTGCTGTCCTAACAGGCGAAACTGGGCAAAACGGGTGCGGAAGGTAAAATAGATGCCTCCCAATACCAGTAAAATAATTAGTATGTAACTGTATAATGCATCATTGGTTAAGTTGATGAGTTGTTCAATCATGGGAGACTCCTATCGAATAATATTATTAGGCAAAGAATCAATTTGGGAAATGGATAGATATTTATTTACTTTATAACCATGCTTGGGGTGTGTCACTGCATTATACGATAGCAAAACACGCCAATAAGTGGTTCGACCGGAATATCCATCATATTTGCTGTAGTATGCATGATATAGATTTCCGTGATAGTGATCAAACCCAACGAAGGTAGGTGTACCGTAATTTGCATTATGCCGCAAGTCATATCCCTCGAGATCAAAACTGAAACGATCACTCTTCCGCATTTCCTTCACATGTGAATCCGTAACGTCAAATTGAAACAAATAGCCTATAAAGTCCTCATAATCCACACAAGTGAGCGTCCCATCGCTATTGTCACGTCCTTCCCACGCAATGGCTTGTGCTGCGTAATCCAGCATATGATCTGCACAGATCATATGACTGCAATAAGAATCCTTGCTTCGCATAAAAACGCTCAGCGATAAATCGCAAAATGCTTCCTTGGCAGATATTTTCTCGACAGTACGACTGTCTGTTGTTGTGCAAACACTACAGATACGTTTCTCTAAACCATTTTCCAGGGGAGACGGTTCTTTTGAAACAGTCCAATTTCCCCAGGTATGTAACCCTGTGGCAGCAATCTTCTCCGTGTAATGATCGCCACAAGCGCAAGTAAAGGTTCGGATTCCAGCCTTGCCGCAAGTAGGTGTTGTAGTCACTTGATTGCTATAACTATGGGTATGAAGTGGTGTACTGGGCGCAGGCGCATTGGACGTCGAGCCCGGTGCCAGAGTAGTATCTGTTTGTGTGGTAGCGGTAGGATTCCCCGTGGGTGTGGTCAGATCATCAACTCCGCAAGCATAAGCTGACAAGAATAATATAAATACAAGTATAAGGCTCACAATCTTCTTCATAAGGTATTCTCCTTTTTCGCAGAAAGACTCTTTAATTATTATACTATAAAATAGAGGAGTTTTCAAATTATACGAACCGCTGGGCATACCCGCACTTCTTACACAATTCCTCGCTGGCATTCCCGCACCGAAAACCCTCCACCATCGCCGTAGCCCGCCGGGATGTGAGGATTGTGTCAATGTCCTGTGTGAAAATATCGCCAAGGTTGATCACGCCCTCACTATCTAAGCAACAGGGCACCACCGTACCATCTACAAGAATACCAAATTGATCTTTCAAGCCGTAACAGAAGAACCGCTCTCCTTTTACCGACGTCCCAAGGTCAGGCCATTCGAACCGCTCACCGAATTCAAGGTAAATCTTATCCCGGATTTTAATCCCGTGAGTATTTTCAGCCCAATCCCCCGGTATAAATTCGCTTAAAGCCTTCAAGGCAACGGCATTTTTACCGCCGTCAAAACCCTTATTCCAAAGCCGGAAAACTACAATGGTCCCCTGCTCTGCGGCCTTTTGGAAAATTCCGCAAGCTCCCCCACGTAGCGAAGGTAGTCTTCTTCTGTGCCCTCTTCAAAACTGTGCAAGGAGAGATTCACTTTATGAATGCCCGAAGACAAAAGCTACGTCCCCCGTTTGGGTAAAAGGGTACCGTTCGTAGTAATAATGGATTTATATCCGCGGTCACCTACCATTTTAATAAAGGCCGGAAGTTCCGGATGGGTAAGCGGCTCCCCCATTAAGTGATAATAGATGTATTGGGTTTGCCGGGTAAGTTGGTCAAGAATATGGCCAAATTCTTCTGTGCTCATCTGTTTCGGCACGCGTTTATGACCGTGGCAGAAAGAGCAATGCATATTACAAATATTGGTGATTTCTATGTAAACTTTGTGGTACATGATAGTTCCTGTTGTATTTTGAAAATAATGATTGTATCCAATATGCCACAACATCCTTGAGATTTCAAGGGAACCAGGGGCTTGACTTTACCGGCAGACAGCTCTCCTCTACCAAACCCATTCTGATTTGTTTTTTTGGGAAATAGAATGGATTTTTCTCGTAAAACAGCTGCATTCCCATTCCAAAACAGAATTTTTTCAAACGGAATGCCATATTTGCCAAAATGCACATTACAAAATTCAAATTTTATAAAAAAGTATGAGTCCCATCATCTCACACATATTTACCAGCAGCCCACTGAAGAAGATAGCGAAACACACAAAAATGCCCTTCGCAAGTTAATGCAAAAGGCATTTGTTGGATTTGTATCATCCCACTCTTTTTTAGGATTCTTCTATGGCTTATTTATGACCTAAATATTATCTCAAGCGGCAATTTTGAACCTGTTTTTCCACCCATTATTTCATTTATCAAAATTTTTGTTGCAGAAAAAGTTGCAAAATCGCCTGCGAAATGGTGCCGAGTGGCTTTCACCTTAACCCAAGACTAACTGCTAATTCATCAAGGTAATCAATGTGTCCGTGATTTGCACCGTATAAAGTAACATAACCATCTTTTTCTGCAGTGATGTCTTGTCCCATAAAAACAACTCGCTCGCCCTTTTTGAGAAATTGCTTGCGTCCGTTTTTTACTAAGTCGTTATACTCCTCTACTGCAGATTGATAATACTCCTCAAACAGTTGCTTTGCTTTTTCGATATTGCCAAGATAACCGTAAATCATACATTCTTCCAAAGCAACGAGATGAACCATATCATCTAACAAAGGATATTCTTTTCTATGCGTAAGAATGGCTTCTCGGCTGTTTAAGATCTCATAAGCAGGCAAAACGTATTGATCAATTTCATCAATAATACTCTTTATAATCTTGTCTGTTTTCTTGTGAAGATCATACCACGTTTCTTGTTTACCACTAACGATTCCCAATCGTGAGCGAATCGTACACTCATACACGTGGTAGTATTTTTTCTTTTCTGCTCGGGGTTGAAAAGTTCTCTCGGAACATTCTGGAATACGAATTCCCAAATTCACACAAAACAGTCCGCCCATTTCGTGTGTGGACATACCACTTTGAAAATGAATTACTTGAGAAATATCTTCAGAAACAAAGCGATGAAGCGTTCTGCCGTGTTTTTTGAATCCATAAGACTTAATGTGTGTATACACCGCATTCTCAATCTCATCTACAATCTGGGGTGTATTGATTTCGGCTTTTTTCTTAAATAATTAAAACACAAAACCACGATCCTATCTTTACGTCATAACCACCTGCAACTATTTCTTTTTGCACTTTTCACTCTACATGTTGCAAAAGTGGTGCAGAAGCATTTTCATCAAAACATAAAATGCCCGAAATCCCTGTATTTTCAAGGGTTTTCGGGCACTTGTTAGCCATTCGATATTACTCCCACTCGCTTTGAGGTTCTCTCCCACAGTTACTTTTCGCCTTATTTTCGGTGAATTTCCGTGAGTTTTTTCTCAAAATTTCTCGTTTTTCTCTGTATTCTCGATAAAGTCTATATAATGGTGTAAATTCAAAAAAAGAGCACACAGCTCTACTTTCTGTTAAAATGTTAATCACGACAAAAACACGAAAGGAGAAAGTA
>JAGBGO010000020.1 GCA_017935905.1 Clostridia bacterium
GATGTGGCGCAGATTGCCCGTGATGCCATTCGTGAAATCGGTTACATCAGTTCTGAAATGGGTTTTGATGCAGATACTTGTGCAGTACTTAGTTGTCTTCACGAACAATCTCCCGATATTGCCATGGGCGTTGACTGTGCATTAGAAGCCAAGACAGGGGAGTTTAGTGCCTGTGAGCACGGTGCCGGAGACCAGGGTATGATGTTCGGCTACGCATGTGACGAAACAGAGGAATTGATGCCCCTTCCCATTAGCCTTGCCCATCGTTTGGCACGGAAATTGACAGACGTTCGTAAGAGCGGATTGCTTCCGTATCTTCGTCCGGATGGCAAGTCTCAGGTAACCGTTGAATACAATGAAGCCGGTGATCCCGTTCGTGTGGATGCAGTGGTTGTATCATCTCAACATTCTAAAGACGTAGAGATGGAAACCCTTCGTAAGGATATTATTGAACACGTTATTAAAGCCATTATTCCTGCCCAATTGATGGACAAGGATACCAAGTTCTTTGTAAATCCCACAGGTCGTTTTGTGATTGGCGGTCCTTGCGGAGATTCCGGTTTGACCGGCCGTAAGATTATTGTAGATACTTATGGCGGTATGGGTCGTCACGGCGGCGGTGCCTTCAGCGGCAAGGATCCCACGAAAGTGGACCGTTCCGCAGCCTATATGGCTCGTCATATTGCAAAAAGCGTTGTAGCCTCTAAATTGGCACGGAAATGTGAAGTACAACTTGCCTATGCAATCGGTGTGGCACAGCCGGTTTCTGTTCGTGTGGATACCTTTGGTACGGAAACCCGTCCTGTGGAAGAGATTGAGGAAATTGTCATCAAGCACTTTGATTTAAGACCCTCCGCCATTATTGCATATTTGGATCTGCGCAAACCCATTTATGCAAAGACTACCAACTACGGTCATTTCGGCAAAGAAAACGAAGGCTTCCGTTGGGAAGAGACCGTACAGCTGGCATAACGCTATCTTTAATTTTAATCAAGAGAAGACGAACTTTACGAATCGCTTGGGCGAGGATCGGAATTCGTCTCTTTTTTTATTTTCATCCGATAAGAAAGATAGGAGCCAAGGGACACCAAAAGCGTGACGGCAAGGGAAATCAGGAACGTGGGCGATGTGGGATCGGTAGCCGCGGTTCCCATTACGGTTACGGATACAACCCGAACCAGGGAGCCAAACAGGGCGCCGTAAAAATAATATTTGTATCCAATATTTAAAGCACCGCAAAACATACCGATCATATTCATTGGAAATATACTTAAACTGTAAATAATGAAGCAAAATATAAAAGGATTTTTATTGGGCATCGTCTGTATAATGGCGGATTTTGGATATTTTACAATCAGTTTATGAACGTAGTTTCGCCCACGCAGCCGTCCCATTCCGTAAGAAATGGACAGCGTCACCATTAAGCCTATGATATTTACCAGCAAAGCCAAAGGGAGGGGGAATAGAACGCCTACCGCAATTTGGATAACCAGTACCGGGACAATCATAATAAATGACTTTAGAACATAATATAGCATTACAATCAGGATCGCCGTAATCCACGTGTTGGCAGAAGCGTCTACAATGTGAGAAACCGTGAGCGTCCGAAATTGATCCCAGTACAGGATTGTAATGAGTACGGCAATACCGGTGGATAGAATTTGAAAAGCATTCAGCCATTTATGTTTTGTTTTTTCTTTCATATTCCTTTCACCCAAAAGACATTTTATCCAATATATTTGACTTATTTTCGACAAAAGTAGGGTTTATTATTTATATGCAATGAAAGGTGGTTATTCGAAATGAAAATGAATATTCTGCTAACCTTTAATAAGGGATATTTGAAGCAAGCCACGGTTTTATTGAAATCCATTTTACACGCCCATCCCGCAGATTCTTTTGACGTATACGTGATGAATACGGCCCTCTTGCCGGAAGATTACGCCTGCATTGAAGAGGCAATTGCCCACTTAAACCAAGGCCGTTTGACGCTCCATGACGTGAAGGTAAGCGTGGAAGCGCTCAAAGATGCACCGATTACAAAGCGTTACCCAAAAGAAATGTATTTTCGCATCTTTGCGGCTCATTTTCTACCGGAAGAATTGGACAGGGTTCTTTATTTGGATCCGGATTTGGTGGTGATCAATCCAATTACCGGACTCTACACCATGAATTTAGACGGATGCTATTTTATCGCGGCATCCCACGTTCGAAAACCCCTTGAAACCATCAACGCGATACGATTGCGTATGGAAGAACCGGGACCTTATATCAACTCCGGCGTGATGCTGATCCATTTAGATGCCCTTCGCAAAGAGCAGCGGCTGGAGCAAGTCTACCGTTATATTGAAAAACATAAGAACGTGTTGATCTTGCCGGATCAGGACGTTATCAGCGCCTTGTACGGGCGATACATTCGATTGGTGGATCCCTTTATTTATAATATGTCGGAGCGACAGTGGATTTTTAATAAAGGGCGCTATCCTTGGCTTTCCCTTTCGTGGATTCGTAAGAACAGCGTGGTGATTCACTATTGCGGACGGAATAAACCGTGGAACGAGCAGTATTTCGGTAAATTAGATATGTTTTATAAACATGCGCAGCGGCTGTGAGAACCGCTGCGCTGAATTTTTGTTATTTCACTTCAAAGCCTTCCGGTGAAATGCGAATTTCTAACGGTGTATCTTGATTCGGTCTTGGAATGATACCGGAACAAGCAAATCCGGATGCCTTGGGGGTGAACGTAAAGTCGTCGAATCCGGGAAGCAGAGGTTTGGCGCCCAATAAGTGACGGAAGTAAATAATAATGGGAATCCCCCCGGAACCGTAACAGCGATTTCCGGTCTTTCCGTCTTCATTTTCCCAGAAAGTTGTGGCACCTTTCATCAGCATACTGCCGAAACGTTGCTGAATATGCGTCAGAATCGCCGTAATTGGATTATCTAACGCAAGTAAGGCTTCGTATTTATAAATCAATAAGTCGGCGTTAACAGGCATCCAGGGCGTTTCTTGGTCTATTCCTTTGTTCAAAAGATCAGAAAGGATCGATTTGTGAGTTTCCGGCACCGTATCTGCACAGACGGCAAAGGCCTGAACGGCTTCCGAAGCGCCGTAGAACGCGTCCTCTATCTTGTAGGAAGCGTAACAGCCCAGTTCTTGATTCCAGAAAGTTTTGTGGAAATGATCACGGGCAGACGTACAAAGCATACCGTACCAAGCGGAGGCTTCCCGATAGTCAAAATCGTCTTCCGTTTTGCGGGTCCTGTTCAGCCATTTTGCCAAGCGTGCTGCTCCGTCCAAAGCCATGATATAGAGTAGGGTCAGGGGGGCGTCGTACCCGATGCAATCGTTTGCGTCTTTCCAACCCAGTAAATCGCCGTATTCCCGTCCTCTCCAGGTTTGCAGCACGTCCTGTCCCTTTGCTGAAAGCCAGAACGTACGCAGGATTCGTTCCATTGCCGGGAAAACTTCTTCTGCCAAGGCTAAATCTCCGCTGTACAAAACGTATTCATACACAGCAATGATCCAGATTAACGTATCTTCCGGCAGTAATTTATCCGGGCATTGGGGATTGCGTTTCTCTAACAATCCGTCGCTGCGAAGGCGTTTTGCTAAGAAACGAAGAATGGTTCTGCCGTATTGATACGCTCCGTACGTGTAGTACAGGCAAAGCAGTTGATTTCTTAAATCCGGCATCGTGGTATTGGCCAGCAATTCCGGAATTTCTTCCTGCATACAAAGAACTTCCGTGCGCAGTGCCGTTTGATAGATCATACGGTGCATAATATCGTCGCAGGTAAAATGCCCCACAGGCTCCTTATTAAACCGGCAGGGGAGTAATCCTGCATAATAAAGCATAAATTTCTTCGATGCAATAAACAATTGAATGTATCGGCAAGAAACGGGTGCGTGATAGTAGGTGAAATGTTCTACTTTTTCCCCTTTGCACCGATAGATGGCCGTGGTACGTTCTTTTTCTTCCGAAGTGCGCACACGAAGGTCGTCCAGATGTTCTCCAAAGGCAATTTCCACCACCGTTCCGGTAGGTGCTTCCATTTCTAAATCAAAATAGCCGTTCTCCTGCGCACCTAAATCCAGAATTACGTACATGCCGTCTCCGAGTATATGAGAAGGCGCCGCAAACGTAAAACCGTCTTCGCAAACTTCCTGAATATCAAGTCCAGCCATATAGGCACGCTTCATGTGAAGGGCAGGGGAGACGTTCTGACTGTCGGCGTTCAGATAAACGCCCTGTGCGCAAATTTGCTCATCGCAGCGGGGTAAAATGTTCATTTGACGTTGCGTGCGAATTGTAACGGATTGAATTTCTTCGCCTTCTGTTGCATTCTCCCATTCCAGCCGTCCGCTGTCCATTGCATTGTAGTCAAAAAGCATGGTACCGCTTTTGTATTGGGTGCCGATGGCGCAGCGGGTAGACGCCGAGGATGCCAACAATAATTCGTCTTCTGCCTTAATCTCAAAGGCTAAATTAGCGGTGTCTTGCTTGGTGCCGCTGACTAAGAACATCACTTGATTGCGCCCCGGCTGCAGTGCCTGGGTTATTTCTGCCTGATCAAACAGTGTGCCGGCAAAAGGATCCGTAAATTTACCCGTTGCAATAAACGTTCCGTTGACCCACAGTACGTATCCGGAATCCGCAGCCACCCTGCATGTTACCGGCTTGTCCGAGATTTCTTTCGAAATGGATAGCAACGTCAGCATCTCGTATTCTTCCGACGATTCATCGCCAATGCCTTCTAAAGCGGGATCTTCCGGCAAATCAAAATAATCGGAATAATAAACGAAAACGGTATCTTCTTCTAAAATGCGTTTATTTGCAGATATCCATTTCATTGGGCATGCTCCTTTACGAATTTCTCCATAGCGCTGAGGGCTTGTTTAATATGATCAATGGAATATGCGTAAGAAATGCGGATAAAGCCTTCGCCGCAAGCACCAAACGCAGTGCCCGGAACCACCGCCACTTTCTGCTCCAATAACAGTTTAGAACAGAATTCATCCGAGGTCATACCGGTCTTCTGAATAGAAGGGAAGCAGTAGAAGGCGCCCAAAGGTTCAAAGCAAGTCAAACCGATGCGATTCAATCCGTCAACAATAAAACGTCTTCTGTAATTGTATTCTTTCCGCATCATAGCAATATCATCATCGCCGTTTGCCATGGCTTCCACCGCTGCAAACTGGCTCATGGTGGGTGCACACATAATGGCGTACTGATGCAGTTTTGTTAGGTAACCGATAATTTCCGGAGAAGCACAAGCGTAGCCCAATCGCCAGCCGGTCATAGCGTAGGCCTTGGAAAAACCGCTGACAATAATGGTTCGTTCAAACATACCGGGAATTTCTGCAATGGAAACGTGGCGCTCCGGTCCGTAATTCAATTCTGCGTAAATTTCATCGGAAATAACCATAACGTTGGTGCCTTCCAACACTTTCGCAATCTCCATCAATTCCTCCCGGGTCATAACGGAGCCGGTAGGGTTGTTAGGGAAAGGAAGTACCAATAATTTCGTCTTTGGGGTAATGGCTTGTCTCAATGCTTCCGGTGTGAGTTTAAAATGGTCTTCTGCCTTCATTTCAATATACACCGGTTTAGCCCCACACAGCTCCGCTAAAGGGCCGTAGCAGACGAAACTGGGAAGGGGTACGATAACCTCGTCTCCGGGACAAATAAAAGCCCGCATACAAAGGTCAATGGCTTCCGAACCGCCCACTGTGACCAAAACGCCATTTGCTTCGTGATAGGTCAGGTTGAAACGCCGCTTCATATATTTGGCGATCTCACATCGAAGTTGTGCAAGTCCTGCATTGGAGGTGTATTGGGTACGTCCTTTCTCTAAAGCGTGAATACCGCTGTTTCGAATATGCCACGGCGTTACAAAATCCGGCTCGCCGATGCCCAAAGAAATCACGTCCTCCATGGTAGCGGCAATATCAAACAGTTTACGAATGCCGGAAGGGGGGAGATTGACCAGTTTTGGGTTCATTAAGGACGTAGGGGTAAAAGATGGATTGCTGCTGTTCAAGCAAGGATCACCTGTCTTTCGTCTTTCTCCGGTTGTTCAAACATTAAACCGTCTTCTTTGTATTTTTTTAATACAAAATGGGTGGCAGTACTGATGACTGTATCCATCGGTGCTAATTTCTCGGCAACGAACAAAGCCACTTCCGATAGGGAAGCCCCTTCGATTTGAAGAGCTAAATCGTAACTGCCGGACATTAAATAAACGGATTTCACTTGCTCGTATTGATAGAAGCGCTCAGCAATCTGATCAAAGCCTTTACCGAATTGGGGCGTTACTTTCACTTCAATCATAGCCGTTACAAATTCGCGGGACGTCTTCTGCCAGTTGATCATCACTTTCTTACCGACGATGACACCGGTTTTCTCGTAGGCTGCAATCTCGCGGCACACGGTTTCTTCGTCAATTCCAAGCATGACTGCAATATCTTTTGGGGATAATTGACTGTTCTTGTCTAAAAGTTCTAAAATTTCAATCATAATATAGTACCTCGACTTTGCAGATATTGTGGATATACACATAGAAAATTATAACATATTGTGGTTTTTAAGTAAATACTTTAGGCGAGGGAACCCTATTTTTCCTTTGAATGTGTTGTATCTAATTAAACAAAATAAAAATTTTGTTTAATTAGAGTAGGAGAAAAAAGCCTAAAATAGCAAATATAGCATCAAAATCAGTAAAACGTCGTTTTCGGACAGTTGATCGATTGGCAGCATTTTCTTTAGCCCTTCCAGACTAAATCCTTTATTTGGTTCTTCCGCACAAACATTTTCATCTGAATCCGGTTCGTCACGTTTATATAATAACATCAATATAATTCCAATTAAAATGAAATCTTCAATTTTGAATTTTTCCAGTAATTTTTTCTTTTGTACCTTTTTATTTGTTTTTTTATATAAGTACGGTGGATTTTCTGCTTTTTCCGAAAAATCGGAATTAACAGAAATTTTTCCAACGACCAAGTCATCGTCAGAAGATTTTCTGTTAATTGGCAAAATTGCAATTTCCGGTCTTTTTCCGATTCTGTAGCGCCGTTTCATGATTTGGCTTAACTCCTTGGCTTGATTTGCTATCATTACAACAATTTAAGGATTGTCAGCATGGTTTCGCAATTTTTTAGTTTACGCTTTCTTTTGTTGCTTAAATATGGACTCAATGCTCTTAGGAGCCTTAGATTGTTATCCTGCTCCATAGACGCTTTGGCATGCTGATATTTACTGATCAGTTGCATCATTTTCATGGCGTCGCTGTCGACGGGTTCTTCTTGTTCACAATTTGGACATATTTTAGAATCGTCTTCCGACGTGTTCAGAAAGGATCCAATCAGGTCCGTAATCGAATCCGGAATTTCCGTAATGCCCAGCATACCGCCGATTTCTTTGATTTTATCTTCCAGACCTTCTTCCATGGTTACGTTCTCCCAAACAGTTCATTGATTTTTTGCATCACTTTGTCTCCGTCTTTTCCCGCAAGTCGTTTGATTTTTTCTAAATCCGCCGCTGAAATTTTTTGCTTAATTTCTTCTACGTTAATATTCATCTGTTTTAGTTTGTTTTGATCAATTTCCTCCATTTTACGCAAAAGATCCTCTCGATTCACGTTCGCCAATTTTTTGGAAAGCTCGGACTCCGGCTTATTTTTCAGCATTTCCAATCCTTGTTCCAATTTCTTTTCCATGATTTTTTGATCGATTTTATTCAACATTTTACCCATAATACCGTCCCTTTTATTGCTTCTACATTTCAATATATGCAGAAAGCGGGTAAAATGCCACGGATATTCCTCCCCTATTTTGGCAATAATGAAGCCGGGGTGATGACGTGCGTTGTTTTCTGTATTTTCTTACCTATAGTTTTATTGGTTTTTTGCTGGAAACCGGCTATTCTTTGGTGACAACCGGAGGTTTTGTGGCAAAGAAATGCTTTATATTCAGTTTTCTTTGTCCGGTGTACGGTTTGGGCGCCTTGGCGATTTTATGGACGGCCGGAAAATTAGTCCATCATCCATTCTTGGTGTTCCTGGTAGGTGCGGTTGTGGCTACGGTGGTTGAGTACGGCGTGGGTGCCTTTTACCGGCAGGTGTTTGGCTTTCGGATTTGGAATTACAGTGATATGCCTCTTAATATAAATGGACACGTATGCTTGCTTTTCACCTTTTTTTGGGGAATCTTATCCCTGATTTTGGTCTATCTAGTGCATCCCCATATACAACGATACACATCTTACGTTCCCGGTAAAATGTGTATCGTGCTGTTATCCTTGTTTATATTAGATGCAATTGCCAGTACCGCTGTTTTGATGCATTATCACGAAAAGCAAGCGCTGAATTTAACGTGGATCTTGAAAAACGTTTAAGCCTTTCCTTCTAACTTAGCCATAACTTCTATGGCGTTTTGATTGTACGCAGCCACGTCGTCTTTCATTGCGTCGTTGGTACGCTGGAAGGATTCGATGGCATGGGCAACGCCGTGGGAAGATTTGGTGAGGCCGTAGGCTGCATATTGATCTTCTGCAATGGGAAGCGGCAGAATGTTAAACTGTAATTTACCACTTTCGTAATAACGATGTACCCAGGTAGGTGTGTAATCCAATTTGGATACCAAAGTTTCCCCGTTGTTGTACCGGCGGATGGTTAACTCTACCGTTAAGCCGTTTTCAGAATATCCCTTTCTGGGGGCTTCGCTGGACCAAGTGGTAGCAACACGATTTTGGTTGGAAAGATAATTTCCCAATGAATAGAAGCAAAGCGTAGAATGATTGGGGTCTGTAGTAGATACCAGCGTGTCCATGGGTTGAATGACGTGGGGGTGGGATCCGATAATGACGTCCACGCCCATATCACATAATTTCTGCGCAGTTTGACGTTGATATTCGTTCTCGGTTAAATGGTATTCCCAGCCCCAATGAATATAGGTCACTACGATATCCACCTTTTGTGCTTTCAGATACGCCATATCGCCGGCTACACGGGCGTAAAATGCATCTTCTTGTCCCTGTACGTAGATATTCATATTGTTAAAGAAATCGTTTTGGATGGCGATTCCGTTGATCGTATGCATCAGTTCGCCTGTGTAGTTGCTGACAATATCTTGCGTTAAAGAATCTGTATAATTCAGAATACCGATCTTAATGCCTTTCACTTCCTGAACCAGGCAAGACGGTTCTTTCTCAGTATCCAAGGTAGCACCTGCGTACGCGAAGCCTAATTCTTTGAATTTGGTTAACGTATTCTGCACACCGAATTTCTGGTTATCATACATATGATTGTTTGCAAAGAGCATCACGTCAAAACCGGCACCCTTAACAGCCTCTAACGTGGCAACTGGCAAATGGAATACCGGGTACCCTTTGAAGCCGGTTTCAGCGATCGTACCTTCAAAATTTCCCACTGCAAGATCTGCACCGGATACCAGTGATTTGACGTATTGGAAATTATCGTTGAAATCGTAGGTTTGCGTTGCTGCGTTTAAACCTGCAACGATTTGTGGATTGTGAAACATGATATCGCCTACGCTGAGTAGCGTCATCTCCGTATAGCCGTAAGGATCCTCGGTAGGCGGACTTACCGGATTGGTAGGATTAACGGAAGGACTTGTCTCCGGAAGATGGCCTGCAGGCGTTCGTCCAAATATTACGAAAATAAGCAAACATACGATCATAAAAGATAACACGCTGAGTAGAATCTTTCCTTTGCGTCCTATAAAATTATCTGACTGGTTTTGCTGTTTCATCTATATCACCTGCTATTCATGATTCTTACTATTGTATTGTATCACAAGACGTTATTCTGTACAAGATTTCAAAATATGTTATAGTACAATAGATAGGTAACAAATAAAAAGAGAAAAACAACTCAAATGTGATATGATGTTAAGTAACGACACAAAACACAAACACAAAGGAGTTGTTTTTCGTGATTAGTATAACATCAAAGGCGCGTTTTAGGC
>JAGBGO010000002.1 GCA_017935905.1 Clostridia bacterium
CACTCAGTCGGTTGCGGAGATTTTGTTTCATATAATCAATAGCTTGATTGGCAATGTGGGCTCCGAATTCCTCTCTGGGGAGGAAAATAATCTGGGTATCTTCCCGGTCGCTTTCGGAGCGCAGTAACTGAATCAGCAGCAATTCCAGATAATTTCGAATCAGTTGCTGTCCGCCCGCCGGTGGATTCTTGGACAGCGTCAATTTCTTCATAGCCGGATCGGAGAAGGGAAGATCAAAGGTGTTCTTACTTTCTTCAATAATGGCGTAAATCCAGCGAAGTAACTTTTTGTCTAACCGCATTTTTCGCCGTTCTTCAAAGAAACGCATGGCGTCGCTCTTACATTCAAAAGAGATAATGAAAACGTTGGGGGCAGTGCGGCGATTGGCCCGCAGGGCGTGGACTTCATTGGGTTTGTGGAAAATGATTTCTCCTTCTTCCAAAAGAATTTCTTCTCCGTCTGCCGTACAAATGACAGACTCTTTGTCCGCGTACACCAATTCCCAGAAGTCGTGGGATTCAGAAGGGTAGGTGAAATCCTTGTCAAATTCAAAGTAGTGAATGGTGACAATCTTCCGAATTACAAACAAGTCTTCAATTTTGTATTTATAATACTGTTTACTCATAGGCTTCTATCATACACGATTTTGTAAAAATGTCAAATTGTTTCGATTGTAAAATGTTGCGGAAAATTTTACCCTTTTTACAGACTTCCAAGCACTTCCAAAACGTAAAAGTTCGTGGTACAATAAAGCAAAAGAAAAAAGGGAGGCTATTCCATGAAAGTATTAGCAATTGGTGCACATCCGGACGATATTGAAATCGCTTGCGCCGGTACACTTGCAAAGTGTGTAAAGCGCGGTGACGAAGTTACGGTGTGCCACGTTTCTACAGGTAATTTAGGTCACGTTATTATTCCGCCGGATGAGCTTACGATCATTCGTGCCAACGAAGCACGTAAAGCAGGAAGCTTAGCAGGTATTAAGGTTATCGGTGCCGGTCTGAATGACTTAGATATTTATGCAGACAGCAAGGCTGCCCGCGATAAAGTCGCTGCCATCATTCGTGAAGAAGATCCGGACTTTATTATCACCCACAACCCCGACGACTATATGCCGGACCATACCGCTGTTTCTAAGTTGGTATTTGACGCAAGCTTCTGTGCAACCCTTCCCAACTACGAAGGCAAACACGAGAAATCCGCTAAAGTTGTGCCCATTTATTACATGGATACTTTGTGCGGCGTAAACTTTGTTCCTACAGAGTTTGTAGACGTTACGGAAGAAATTGATTTGAAGCTTGAAATGCTCAACTGTCACGAAAGCCAGATTGTTTGGATGCGTGACCATGACCACATTGATTTCCCGGATATGGTAAAGACCTGCTCCAAATACAGAGGCTACCAGTGCGGCGTGGATTACGCAGAGGGCTTCCGTCAGTGCCAGGCATACCTGAAGGGTACCGCAAAGAGACTTTTACCGTAAGGATTCATAGATTGAAAGGAGAAAGAAATTATGGATTTTAATTCAACCGTTAAAGGAAGTATGTTAGAGGGATTCTATCCTGCAGGATGGGATTTCGTAAAGATTGACGCGTGCTGCAGCCACGCACCGGAGGAGATCTCTGAGCGCCAGGCATTCTGGAACAAGGATTTCAACATTGACGAGTGTACCACTTTGGGCGAGTTTGACGTAAAGATGGGTCACGAAATTGCCAACGAAATCCGCAAAGCAAATAAGGCAGGACAGAAACTTGTATTTATTCTCCCCGTAGGTCCTATGGGTATGTACAAGTGGGCTGTTTACTTCCTCAAGGAGTGGAACGAAAGTTGCAAGAACGTATGGTGCTTCAATATGGACGAATGGGCTGACGGCGAAGGCAACACTTTGACCGGCGACGCTTCCTTCCAAAGCGCTATGGAGAACGCTTTCTACAATCCTTTGGGCGAACTTACTGTTCCTAAGGATCACAGAAACTTTGCAACCAAGGCAAATCTTCCTACTTACCCTGAGAAGATCAACGCTTTGAAGGCTGAAGGTGCTAAATTGGTACTTGTATACGGTATCGGACGTATGTGCCACATCGCTTTCTGGGAGCCTACCATCGGTGCAGAATTTGATAGCGATGAAGAGTGGAAGAAGCAACCCTACCGCATCGGCGTACAGCTTCATCCTTTGACCATTGAGCAGAATGCATTGACCTCCTTTAAGAGCCGTACAAGCCTTGTTCCTTGCCGTGCCAACACTATTGGCCCCGGCCTTATGTTCCAGGCAGATTACGCAATCGGTGGCGCTGACGGTGCATTCAGCAGAGGTATGCAGTGGCAGGGTATGTCTTTGTGGATGACCCTTCGCTACGGTCCTACGAGACACATTACTTCTACGTACATTCCTACGCTTCCCGGTCGTCTGTTCTACTTGAAGGAATTGGCTGGTCCGTTGGTTGCTGAGGCGAACTAATATAGGAGTTTATTATGAGCAATATGACTGAAAGAAAAGGCATTATGCTTGCAGGCAATATCCTGACGGATACGGTGAAGATGATTCCCACTTTTCCGGAGCAGGGTATGCTGGTTACAGTCAGTGATATCGTCCGGGCTGTTGGGGGCAGTGTCCCCAACACCGGCATTGATTTGGCGGTAATCGATCCGTCTCTGCCTTTGTACGCTTGCGGCAAAGTAGGCGATGATGATAACGGTGTTTACGTAAAGGAGCAAATGGCACACTACGGTATGGACGTATCCCGCGTTGTAACCGGCTCTTTAGGTACGTCTTTCTCTGACGTTATGACCGTAACGGGAACCGGTGCCCGCACTTTCTTCCACTATCGCGGTGCCAATGCAGAGTTTTCTCCTTTGGATGTTGACGTGGAGAATATTCCGGCTAAGATGTTCCACCTGGGCTACTTGCTTTTGTTGGACGCTATGGAAGAAGCGGATGCAGAATACGGCAACAAAGCTGCACGGTTGCTTGCGCAAGTACAGGCGAAGGGCATTAAGACTTCTATTGACGTCGTCAGTGAAAGCAGCGGCCATTTTGCAGAAGTAGTTGTTCCGGTACTTCCTTACTGTGACACCATCGTGATTAACGAAATTGAGGCTTGTCAGATCAGCGGAAATACCCCTCGGGACAAAGACGGCAAACTTCTTGAAGATGAAGTTTGGTCTGCTATGGAATTTATCTTGAGCAAAGGCGTTAAGGACTGTGTGGTCGTCCATTTCCCGGAGGCCGGTATGATGCTTCGGAAAGACGGTACCAAGACGTACGTACCTTCCGTAGACATTCCTCGCTCCTTGATTAAAGGCAGCGTAGGCGCCGGAGACGCGTTCTGTGCAGGCTGTTTGTACGGTTTGTATCACGGTTGGGACGACGCAAAGATTCTGCTCTTTGCCAGCGGTGCAGCCGTATGTAATCTGACGGAGAAGGACGCGATTTCCGGTCTTCGATCTGAAGCTGAAATTTGGAAAGTTTGTAAAGAATATGCCCCGGAATGGGTGGCACAAATAGGAGATGTACAATGAAGAATTTTGTCATGTACGGAGCCGGTAATATCGGGCGTGGCTTTATCGGACAGTTGTTCAGCAACGCCGGATACCGAGTAGGCTTTGTAGATATTAACAAAGAAGTAATTGGTCGATTAAATGAAGACGGACGTTATCCGGTTCACGTGGTTACCACGGATGCCAACATTGAGCAATACGTGGAGAATGTGTACGGCATTGACGGCACAGACAACGAATTGGTTTCTGATGAAATTGCATCTTGTGATATGATGGCAACCGCCATCGGTGTAAACGTGCTTAAGTTCATTGCAAAGCCTATTGCAATGGGTATCCGCAAACGTTATGAACGAGGTGCTACACCTTTAAATATCATTATTTGCGAGAACTTAATCGGTGCCGACGCTTTCTTAAAGGGTTTAGTAAAGAATGAAATTCCGGACCTTGCGGATTACGTTGAGGAGAACGTTGGTTTCGTAGAGGCCAGCATCGGACGTATGGTTCCCGTTATGACGGAAGAAAAGCGTCAAGGAAACCCCCTTCGCGTGTACGTTGAGCCCTACAACATTTTACCCGTTGATAAGGATGCCTTCAAAGGTGAAATTCCGGACGTTCCCAATCTGTATCCCTTCGCACCTTTTAACTTGTTCATTCAGCGCAAACTGTTTATGCACAATATGAGCCATGCGCTTTGCAGCTACCTGGGTAATCTTCGGGGTTACACCTACGTATATGAAACCGTAGGGGACTACGATATTCGCTACGTTGCATACAAGGCTCTTTCTGAAATGGCAATCGCTGTTTCCAAGGAAAACGGTACGGAAGTACAGCCTTTGCTGGAACACGCCCAAAACCTTTTGTATCGCTTCGGCAATACAGCTTTAGGTGATACCGTTGCCCGCGTTGGTAAAGATACCATTCGTAAATTGGGGGACAATGACCGCTTAGTGGGCGCTCTCAAGTTGTCTATTAAGCACGGTATTCCTTGCTACTCCATTTGCATCGGCGTTGCTGCTGCATTGTTGTTTGCCCCCGAAGGCGACGAGAGAAGCCAGGAAGTCAAGGCCTTTGCTGCAGAGAACGGTGCTTTGGAAGCCCTTAAGAAGTATGCAAACTTGGAAGGCTTCGAGGCAGAACTGATTGCGAAGCTTTACGAGATGCTGAAATCCG
>JAGBGO010000021.1 GCA_017935905.1 Clostridia bacterium
CCGTTGGCGGTTTTGACAGATTATTTGGCCGTAATGTAGGTCATAACAACCAATTCTTACTTCATCATATTTTTTTGAGTAAAGTGTTACCTATCATTGACGACTGCACACGTAAGTATGTGCCGGTTTGACACCGGCACTTGTATTTTAACCGGGAAGAAAGTATAATAAACTATCCCGCAGATAAGGAGCGATTTTTATGCATATCAATACGAAATGTATTCAAAGTGGTTATACGCCGGCCAACGGAGAGCCTCGTGTAGTGCCGATTGTGCAGAGCACTACGTACAAATACGAGTCATCCGACGCCATGGGCGATTTATTTGACTTGAAGGCAGAAGGCTTTTTCTATACCCGTCTTGCCAATCCTACGGTAGACGCAGTAGAAAAGAAGATTGCGGACTTAGAGGGTGGCGTAATCGCTGTGATGACGTCTTCGGGACAGGCTGCTTCCACGTTTTCGATTTTGAACATTTGTAAAGCAGGGGACCACGTAATTTGCTCTTCTGCAATCTACGGCGGAACGTTTAACCTGTTTAATAAAACTTTGCGGGATTTAGGCATTGATTTCACTTTTGTATCTCCCTATATCAGCGAAGAAGACTTGAATAAAGAATTTAAAGAGAATACCCGTTGCGTATTTGGTGAGACCATATCCAATCCTTCTTTGGACGTATTGGATATTGAAATGTTCGCCCGTTGTGCCCATGCACACGGTGTTCCGCTCATTGTAGATAACACTTTTGCAACTCCTGTTAATTGTCGTCCCATTGAATTTGGTGCAGATATTGTGATGCATTCCACCACCAAGTACATGGATGGTCACGCTTGTGCATTAGGCGGCGTTGTAGTAGACAGCGGTAACTTTAACTGGAACAACGGTAAATATCCGATGTTGGCAGAACCGGATGAATCTTACCACGGTGTTATTTATACGGAACATTTCGGTAAAGCTGCTTACGGCGTAAAAATGAGAACCCACTTAATGCGGGATATCGGCGCGATGCAGAGCCCGCAGAATGCATTTTTGCTGAACTTAGGCTTGGAAACGTTGTTCCTGCGTATGGAACGCCACTGTGCAAATGCCCAGGCCGTTGCTGAATTTATGGAATCTCAGATTGCAGCAGGTAAAGTTTCCTGGGTAAACTATCCGGGACTTCAGTCCAATAAGAACTATGAACTTGCTAAGAAATATATGCCCAATGGCAGTTGCGGCGTTGTATCCTTTGGCATCGCAGGGGGCAGAGCAGGGGCCGTTCGCTTTATGGAAGGTCTTAAATTAGCCGCTATCGTAACCCACGTGGCGGATGCCAGAACTTGCGTATTGCATCCTGCCAGTGCAACCCACCGTCAGATGACGGACGCAGAGTTGGAAGCGTGCGGTGTAACACCGGATTTGGTTCGCTTCTCAGTAGGTATTGAGTATATTGGCGATATCTTAGATGATATTAAACGGGCGCTTGAGAACGTATAACGGAGGCGTTAAAGTATGACAATCGGTATTATTGGTGCAAGGAATATGGGCGGTACGGTCTTGAAGGCTATTGCGGAAAAGACTGCATACCCGGTGCTGGTTTATGATCAAGATCCGGGAAAAGCAGCAGCGTACAAGGCGTATGACCGTGTACAGTTCGTACAAAACGTTGCGGCGTGCACCCAAGACGTAGATTTACTCTTCGTTTGTGTTAAACCCATGCATATCGATGCTTTATTGAAAGAAATCAATGATATCGGCTTGTCTTCCGGTACGATCGTGGTTTCCATTGCAGCGGGTGTGAAAGTCTCCCGTTTTACCGAAATTTTAGGCGAAGTACCTGTGGTGCGCACCATGCCCAACTTGCCCGCTATGGTGGGAGAGGGCTTTACCGGAATTTACTTTCATAATATGGAAGAAAGCGAATTTGACGGTCGTAAGCAGGAAATTCAAGGTTTGTTTGATTTGTTGGGCAAGACCCGTGTATATCCTTCTGAACAATATATTGACAAGATGATTGCGGTGACTTCCAGCAGTCCTGCCTACGTTTGCCTGTTTATTGAAGCGATGGCAGACGGTGCTGTGCGCCTTGGTTTCAGCCGGGAAGACGCTTATTTGATGGCAGAGCAGGCGGTGCTGGGGACTGCAAAATATTTACGGGACGGAAACGTACATCCCGCGGTTATGAAAGACCGGGTTTGTTCCCCTGCCGGCACTACCATTGAAGCGGTAGCAGCATTAGAAGAAATGGGTCTTCGCAGCAGCGTGCTTGAAGCTATGGAGAAATGTGACCGTATGACGAGAGGCTGAGATACGCGGGAGGTTCTATGAAGGAAGTGGAAATTTATACCGACGGTGCTTGTTCCGGAAATCCCGGTCCCGGTGGATACGGGGCAATCTTGAAGTTTGCAGACTTTGAGAAGGAAATTTCCGGAGGTGAACCGGAGACTACCAACAACCGTATGGAATTGTTGGGGCCGATACAAGCGCTGAAACTTCTGAAAGAGCCGTGTAAAGTAACGCTGTATTCCGATAGCACCTACGTGGTGGATTCTTTTAGCAAAGGCTGGATTTACGGCTGGGAGAAGAACGGCTGGAAGCGAAAAGACGGCGCCCTTAAGAACGTGGATCTTATGCAGGAATTGCTTTCTCTTTGTCGCATTCATCAAGTGACGTGGGTGAAGGTGAAGGGTCACGCAGACAATGAATATAACAATCGCTGCGACCGGTTAGCGGTGGCGGCTTCTCAAAGTTTCAAGAAAGCGCCCGCTGTGGTTGAACCGGAAGTTCGTGATGTGGAGTATGATGGTGAACTTTGCGAGAAAGTGTTGCGCACCACGGAGAAATTCAGCGGACGTGTTTTCAAAGTAGAAGTTTTAGATGTGGAACTGCCGGACGGAAAAAAGAGTTTTCGCGAGGTGGTACGCCATAACGGCGGCGCCGCCATTGTTGCATTAGACGATGAAGGCTATATTTATATGGTGCGTCAGTACCGCATTGCAGCGGGCGCAGAAATGCTGGAAATTCCTGCGGGCAAATTAGAACCGAAAGAAGATCCAAAAGCGGCGGCTTTGCGTGAATTGACGGAAGAAACGGGTATGGTGGCAGAAGATTGTGAATTGCTGTTCTCTATGTACGCAACTCCGGGCTATTGCGCAGAGAAATTGTACGTGTACTTCGTACAGGGACTTGCGGCGTATCATCCACACAGAGACGAAGGGGAGTTCTTACATATTGTGCGGATGCCTTTTGGTGATGCTTTAGAGATGGTGCAGCGCGGGGAGTTTCAAGACGCCAAGACCATTAGCGGTATTTTGGCGGCAGCCAGGCGGCTGGGTCTGTAAATGCGTAGCATGTACGGGTACAAAGTGGGTAAAACGGCCGGTTTGTACCCGGCTTTTTTGCTTTACGCGGGTACATTTAGGCAGAGAAGAGACGTCTGTACCCAAAATGGCGTGCAATTCATGGATTTTTGGGCGATTTTTGGATACGTGAGTGCGTAAAATGGCGATTTGTACCCGCCACGATCATTCGAAACACTGTTATAGTACAATAGATAGGTAACAAATAAAAAGAGAAAAACAACTCAAATGTGATATGATGTTAAGTAACGACACAAAACACAAACACAAAGGAGTTGTTTTTCGTGATTAGTATAACATCAAAGGCGCGTTTTAGGC
>JAGBGO010000006.1 GCA_017935905.1 Clostridia bacterium
GATGGTTTGTCGGCTTTGATAGACGGAGATGTGCATACATACTTCCACTCTTTGTGGCAAAGTACCGAAGGTGCTCCCGACGCATACCACAACCTGACGGTTGACTTGAAGACCACGCTCAACAAGTTTGCCTTTACCATGACTCCGCGTAAGTACACTCCTGGAGAAAATTACGATACAGATAAAAGCGATTTTAGTATGCAAGCCAGACTGCTTGATCGTCCGACAGAAATCATCCTCTACGGTGCTGTAGCCGGTGCTGACACCTCACGGGTTGACAGCTGGAAGAAGTTGCAGACCATTACCGGTCTGCCGGATAGTCAAGACAGGCCCGATAGTGATGAAGAACTTACGTTTATTTCTCCGGGGTATTTGCTCAACAATGATTACCAATACCTGCGTTTTGAGGTAACGAAGACTAATTACGATGCGAGCATTTGGGTTAACGGCCACGCATATCCGTTCTTTACGATGTCTGAGTTTCAGATTTACAATGTGGAATTGGAACCGAACTGCCAGTTGGTAACTTTGGGCGAAATAGGTAAGGCCTTCGAGGAAGCATATAAGAAAGCCTTAAGTGTAGAAACTCCCACCCGGCAAGACATTGAAGACTTGCGTCAGGCCATCTATGATTTCGAGAACACTCGGAAAATCGATCTCCGCATCTCGAATGCCGGTTTCGCCACTTTGATGCTGCCCTACGATGCCGCATTGCCCGAAGGCGTGAAGGCTTACTCTACATCCCAGGCCGCAGAAGCAACTGCAAACGGTTGCCGCGTACTGACGCTGGTAGAGGCCGATGCCCTGCAGGCCAATACACCTTATATTATAGAGGGCGTGCCCGGAACGTACACGTTCAGCGGTATCGTGACGAATACCCAAGACACTTATACCAACGGCTGGCTCACGGGAACCTTTGTGGCAAGGCAGGCTCAGGCCGGAACGTATGTGTTGCAGAACAACAACGGCATCACCGGTTTCTACCGTGTGGCCACCGGTAAGGAACCCCACGTGGGTGCCAACCGTGTGTGGTTGTCCGTACCGGCAGAAGAAGGCGGTGCCGCCGAAGTGACAGCCTTTGTCTTTGGCGACGATTCCGCCACCGGCATTGAAGGTGTAGACGCTGCCGACAGACGGGTGGATGTCTACACGCTGGAAGGCGTTTGCGTCCGCACCGATGTCCGCATGTCCGAAGCCCTGAAGGCTCTACCGCGCGGCGTGTATGTGGTGAGCGGTACGAAGAAGGCGGTGAAGTAAAACGAGTAAAGAACTTAAATTGCAGAAAACAATGAAGACAAAAAAAGATTATATAGCTCCCTCCACCGAACTTCATCGCGTGGAAGTGGAAACGATGCTGGCTCTCTCCGTGATAGGCGGAGGGGAGGCTGACCAAGGCGGCGAGGTGTTGGGCTCCGATGGTAAGGAGTGGAACATTTGGGCTGAATAGGTAACAGAAAGACTCTCTCCGGTTCTTCGCAGGAAGAACCCATAAATGAACCCCACGGCTTCCCCATAGGCCGTGGGGTTTGTGGTATCTGGGATAAAATCCAATGATTTCCCTGGCTTAATATCGAAATTATATATAATGATATCTAATTTACGAATTAAAATCACAGATACGGGTGTTTTGTTTTGTGGATTCGTAAAAATGCCTATATTTGCAGTATATAAGGGAGTGATTATGATACAGGAGCTAAAAGTAAAAAACTTCAAGTCGTTTCGTGATGAGGTGGAATTAAGTTTTGAACCGTCTGGAGAGGATCGCTACAACAGTATTGTAACGATGCCCGACGGCGTTCAGTTGCTTCGTTTTGCCGTGGTATTGGGAGCAAATGCCAGTGGCAAATCCAATCTGCTGGATGTTGCTGAGTTTTTACGAACCTATTGGAATAATATTCCGACAACCAATAATGACGGCACAGATGTGCAACCCTTTCTTATGAGGCGTAAGGCTCTGTCGTATAATACGGAGTTTGAAATTAAGTTTTATGTTGGAGGTATCCGTTATTGGTATATGCTCACCGTAAACCCCGAGAAGGTCTGCCGGGAGGCTCTTTATGTATATTTGACCAATCGTCCTACAAAAGTATTCTGCCGTGAAGATGTTGAAGGTGTTTCAAAACTGAATTTCAATCCGGCGGTAGCCAAACTGTCTCAGGCCGAGGTGGAAGTGATGTCGATGAACTGTCTGCGTAATATGTCCGTACTTGCAGTGCTAAAAAAAATAAACATCGCGGTTCCTTACCTTGATGATATGCGCCGCTGGATTGATACGCGGGTGTTGCCCTTGCAAAGCGGCTCTCTCTCTTCCTTGTCACGGGAAGCCAAGAAGCTTATTGCCGACAGTGAAGATTTCCGGGAATATCTGATGCAGTTTGCAAAAGAGGCGGATTTCAATATCTCGGATATAAAGATTCAGAAGATGGCTGCGTTATTCGGGCATACGGTGGAAAATGAAGTTGGAGTCGAAAACTATGTTATGCCGGAAGCCTGTCAGAGTATAGGTACAAAACGTATGGTAGAACTGGAATCGCTCATATATACCCAATTGGATAGACAGGCGTTTCTATGTATTGATGAGATTGAGGCTTCGATGCACCCCAACCTTATGGAGTATATCCTCGCTAAATTTATAAATACGCCGGACAATCAGTCGCAGTTGCTTGTTTCTACCCATTACGACCCGATTCTGAAAGATGTTGATGACCTTTTCGGTAAGGACTCCGTATGGTTCACAGAGAAGGGTAAAGACGGTAATTCCGTGTTGTTTTCTCTTGCTGATTTCAAGGGGCTGAACAAACTTACCTCTATCCATCGTGCCTATATGAATGGTCAGTTTGGAGCATTGCCTAATGTCTTATAAATCTTAGTTATGGCACGAAGAATAAAAGAACGCAAGCTAAAAAATCCGATGATAACGATTATCGGGGAGGGGGCCACGGAGCGTTACTATTTCACACATTTGAAACGTTTGCGAGGATATAATTATATCTGCAAACCTCGAAATTTCACAGAACAGACATTTGAGGAAATGCAGAAACAGATAGACCGTGTTCTTGTTGATAATGGTATTGCTGTATGCGTATTCGATGCTGACGTAACCAGGACACGACCGGCAGAAAAGCTCAAATATGAAGATATGCAGCGCAGGTATGCCAACAATCCGGCTGTGCTATTGTGCGACAGTATGCCTTCAATAGAATTTTGGTTTCTTCTTCATTATCTGAATACCAATCGTTATTTTGCGACATCGGATGATGTGATATCCGTTTTACGACGTTTCATGCCTGATTTCAGTAAGCATCAGTCATTTCTATCAAAAGAGGCATGGGTTGCCGCATTGCTGAGTGACAATCGCCTTGCGACTGCTATCTCCACTGCCAATATGATTGGAATGGAAGGCGAATCTTATTCCAATCTCTTTAAGTTGTTTGAATTCTTATAGCTTAAGTAATTGAGGCTTATGGGCGCAAATGCCCTGATTTGTGTTTCTTACTTCATTTCTTGAGCACTGTGCCTGTTCATAGTGAACCGGAAGAAAAATATACCTTTTTTTGAGTATTGCATGTCTTTTTAACTTCTGCGAACTTTGCACCACTGAAAATGCAAAGGATTAAAAACCCTTAATTCCGCAACATAATTGATAATTATTTTTATAAGTTCCTGGGCAACATTTTGTTGCCCAGGTTTTTGCCATGTCAGCGTTTTCACTTACCTTAGTGTTGCGAATCCAAAGACTAAGAAAAC
>JAGBGO010000022.1 GCA_017935905.1 Clostridia bacterium
CCACAGCCATGATCGGCAGCATTATGCTCGCCGCCGGCAAAGATCCCGCCATTCATTTAGGCGGTTCTTTCCCCTTAATTGGTGGCAGCGTCCGCCCGGCTTCCGGAGATTATTTTATTACCGAGGCTTGCGAATATCACGCCCATATGTTGGAACTCTCGCCTTTTGCTGCGGTGCTTCTAAACGTAGAAGCGGAGCATTTGGATTATTATAAGGATTTAGAGGAAATCAAAGCGGCTTTTGTGAAGTTCGTTCAGTTGTGTCCCCCCGAGGGCTTCTGCGTGGTTTGCAAAGAAGATAAAGATGCGTATGAAGTGGCGGCGCAGGCGAATTGCCGCCGGATTACCTACGCGTTGCGTTCTTCCGGGCTTGCTGCGAATTATGAAGCAGACTGTTTAGAAGAGCTGCCGGATGGTATTGCTTTTCGCTGGTGTGGGTTGGACGAGGCGGAGGGCCACAGAGTTAAATTAAACGTTCCCGGTCGGCATAACGTTTTGAATGCCTTGGCAGCGATTAGCGTATGCCATACGCTGGGTTGTTCCCCCGAAGCGATTTGCGAAGGTCTTGCTTTATTTACAGGAACCGGGCGTCGCTTTGAGAAAGTTGGGGTTGTGCGAGGCGCTACACTGGTAGACGATTACGCCCATCATCCCACGGAAATTCACGCTACGCTGTCTGCGGCGCGGGCTTCCGTTCCGGCGGGCGGCCGTGTGATTGCAATCTTCCAGGCCCACACCTATTCAAGGGCAATTGCTTTTAAAGAGGAGTTTGCTTCTGCCCTGACTTTGGCAGATCGAATTTTTGTTGCCGACATTTATGCGGCGCGGGAACCGGATCCCGGCACCATTTCCGGTAAAATGATGGCCGAAGATTTTTGCAAGGCCGGGCTTTCTGCTACGTACGAAGGCAACTTTGAAGCCATTGCCCACGCTGTTTCTACCGAGCTGCGGGATGGAGACTTCGTGATTTCCTTAGGCGCCGGAGACGTAAACAAGATATTAGGTTTGATTCAGTAACGGTCCGTTTCGATTGGGCGGAAATCCATCAAAACCTTATGATTTCATACCAAAACCCGAAGATTTGGTATGAAACCTGCCCTTTTTACACGAAATCTGTTCTGGTCAAGTAAAATTGTAATGGCATGAATCATTTTAAGCCACTTTGGCAGGAGGTAGACCACCATTGTAAGTATGGGGTCTTAAGTTGTTGTAATAACCATATGCGTACTGCGTAATAGCAGAATACAACGATGACTCTGTTTCGTAATCAAACACGCGAAGCAATTCGGTTTTCAGCGTGTTAAAATAGCGTTCCATCGGTGCGTTGTCATAAGGGCAACCGGGCTTACTCATACTTTGTTTAATCTTGTTTTCTTTGCAAAATTTCACAAATTCGTGGGACGTAAATTGTCCACCTCTGTCACTGTGCAGAATCACATCGTGCGCCTTTGGGTTCTTGTATAAGGCTTCTTTCACCGTGTTTTGTGCTAACGTGGTATCGATTCGATTACTGTTTACGCTTGCCACTACGCGACGATCATAAAGATCAATGATTGTGCAATTATACCGTTTCTTGCCGGAAAAATACGTATAGGTAAAGTCTATGCACCATTTTTCATTTCTTTTAGATGCCTCGAAGTTTTGTTCTAAGAGATTTGCAAAAACTGCATAGGCTTCACCGGTTTTCTTGAACTGACGCTTCTTCTTTCGTGTAATAGATTTAAGTGATAAATCTACGTTCATATATTTCCGTACGGTTTGCACACTTATTTGGATTCCTTTTCCTCTTAGTAATTCCCACATCGTTCGATAGCCCGGTATCCCGTTACATTCGTGATACAAAGTTTGAATCAGCTTTTGAATACGGACTTTCTCTTTGTTTTTGGCGTTCTTACGCTTTTTCTTGTAGTTGTAGTATCCGTTTGGATAAAGATTCATTCTGTTTAAGAGCCAGTTTAATCCGAATCTTTCGTTGTATTTTACCACAAACTCGTACTTTTCTTCTAATCTTGATTCTTTGCGAAGAACGCCGCTGCTTTTTTTAAGAAATCATTTTCTTTCTTCAACTCTTCTAATTGTTTTCTGAGTTTGACATTTTCTTCCATTGCTTTTAATGACATCGCTTTTTCTTCGTTTGCTGCCGCCTCTTTGCGATATGCTCTTACCCATTTTTCAATGGTTCTTTTGGGAATTCCATACTCTTCTGATAAGCTTTGGGCAGATCTCCCTGTTTCCAGTTTCCGTTTTACGATTTCTTCTCTCAGTTGTTTGTCATGCATTTCTCTTTCCACCTTTCTGTATCTATTCTACAAAAATGTTCAATGCATTACAACTTTATTGTACCACGGCATACATTGAAAGAAACTGAATTTTGTGCTATGATAAAATAACTATATTTATTATTCGATTCCGTTTAATTCAGGAGGTAATCTTATGTTAAAACGGTGTATTCTGTTCACAACAGCGGCAATCATGATGTTTCTCTTTGTTGGTTGCCAGGATAACTCCCAGGCAGACCAGCCGACAAACCCCGCAACAATGGATATTGGCGGCGGCGTAATTCTCCATCAAGGGGACTCTGTCTTTGAGGAGGGGACTACGGTATCTGCTGAGCTTATGACCGAAGGAACGGTTTATGACCGTGCGCAAGGTGCTATTCCGGCAGAAGCCGTTCAATTTACGGTAGTTGAAATCACCGCCACAAAAGACGGTGCTGCTGCGCAGCCTGCAGGTGTTGTAACTGTTACATTTCCCATTCCGGACGGCTACAGTACCAATTTGGCCCTTTACTATGTTTCCGAAGCAGGAACTGCAGAAACGCTGAAAGTAACCATCGATTCTGACAATAAGGTTGTGACCGCGGAGCTGACACATTTCAGCACCTATGTCCTGGTGGACTTCGGTGCGCCCTCTCAGCCGCCCCATGACCATGCCTTCGGTGATTGGAAAAACGATGCCGATTCCCATTGGAAAGAATGCAGCTGCGGTGAAAAGGACAGTAGCGAAGCCCATAGTTTCGGGGAATGGACGATTACAAAAGAGGCCACAGAAACCGAAGATGGCAGCAAGACCCGCACTTGTGCCGTGTGTGGTTATGAGCATATCCAGAGCATACCCAGCACAGCTCATGTCCACACTTTTGATGGGTGGAAAAGTAATGCCGATTCCCATTGGAAGGAATGCAGCTGCGGCCAAAAGGACAGCAACGCTTCCCACAGCTTTGGGGATTGGACCGTGACGAAAGAGGCCTCCACCTCCGCAGAGGGCAGCAGATACCGCACCTGCTCTGTGTGCAGCTATAAGC
>JAGBGO010000023.1 GCA_017935905.1 Clostridia bacterium
CCACAAATAAGGCACGGAGTATTCGTCTTTGGGATCAAAGGCAGCCCCTCTCAAACTCTCCCGGATGTGCTCGTAATTTTCGATTGTAGACGTGTCGATCTTCATCAGACGATCTTCTTCAATCAACCGGGCAATCATATAGTCAGAAGGGACTAAAATATCGTAAGGTGTATTGGTGCTGACCAGCTTTTGATACATGGTTTCGTTGGTATCGAAATTGTCGTAGATCACTTCATATTGCGGGTATTCTGCCTCGAACAGATCCAAAATCTCCGGCGCAATATAGTCGCCCCAGTTAAAGATGTAGAGTTTCTGTTTAGAGGAACAACCGGTGCCGGTGAGGGCCAGTCCCATTACTAGCACCGCCAAAAGCGTCATCGAAGTGATTCTTCTTACAAGTGTCTTTCTCATCGTCCTCACTCCTTCTCCTTGGCGGGCTTCTTTAAATTCACAATCAAAAGAAGTACGAAAACCACAGTAAACATAATGGTGGAAAGGGCATTCACAGACAAGGGAATGCTCTTTTTGGTCATAGAGTTAATGTACACCGACAGCGTCATAAAGTCGGAGCCGGAGGTAAAATAACTAATAATGAAATCGTCTAACGACAGCGTAAACGCCAGCAGCGCACCGGATAAAATGCCGGGCATAATCTCCGGGAGTACGATCTTTCGGAATGCCCGCAGGGGAGATGCCCCTAAATCCAGTGCGGCTTCGTAGGTGCTCTTGTTCAGTTGTCGAATCTTGGGAAGTACCGACATAGTAACGTATGGCACGTTAAACATGGTGTGGGCAATGAGCAAAGAGAAGAATCCCAAAGGAATGGACGCGAACACAAAGAACAGCATTAAAGAAATACCCGTTACGATTTCCGCATTCAGCATAGGGATATTCAAAATCTTAATGGTAGACGACTTCATAAAAGGAGACATCTTGCCGATGGCAAAGGCCGCGAAGGTACCGATAATCGTTGCCACAACGGACGCGAACAAAGCGATGATTAACGTATTCTTCAGTGCGTTTAGCATCATTTCATCCTTAAGCATTTCCGCGTAATGGGAGAAGGAGAATCCTTCGAAGCGGGCTCTGGAGGAACCGGAGTTAAAGGACATGGCAATCATCAGTCCGATGGGTGCGTACAAGAACAGTAAAATCAGTGCAAGGTAACACTCTTTCAAAACTTTTACCAATTTCTTCACAGCATAGCACCTCCTTCTTCATTGTCTTTGTCAATTTTATTGAAAATAGACATACATAAGAATACAAGAATCATCAGGAAGAAGGACAGGGCGGATCCGTCCGGACTGACCGCTTCTGCATCTGCTCCGGAAACAAACTTGTATTCGATTAACTTACCGATGGTCCAGGCATTGTTGTTTAAGAGCTGGGGGATAATGAAACTGGTTACGCAAGGTACGAATACCATAGTAATACCGGACACCATGCCCGGCACGGTCAAGGGGAAAATCACTTTTCGAAAGACCACGAAAGCATTTCCGCCCAGGTCCTGCGCCGCCTCCACCAAACGGTGATCGATCTTCATCATCGCCGTATAAATCGGCAGTACCAGAAAAGGCAGGAAGTTGTACACCATACCCATAATAATTGCGGCATCGGTGCCCTTGAGCATACCGCTTCCAAAACCCATGGCGCTAAACAATTGAGTGATTACGCCGTCTTCGTCAATTAAAGACATTAAAGCGTAGGTGCGGATCAGGAAGTTCATCCACATAGGCAGAAGCAGCAACACGGACATAAAATTCCGTCTCCGCTCCGGCAATTTTGCCAAGACGTAGGCAAGGGGATAGCCGATGAGCAAACAAACTACGGTACTGATAACAGCGTAGTGAATGGAACGAAGCGTGGCGTTGATATAGTCCACGTTTGTAATTACGTCGGTTAAATGCATGGTGGTAAAATGAATGCCTTCCGGGGTGATCTCAAACACCGCATAGAAGAAAATCATTAAAAGAGGTACCACGGTGAACAAAATTAACCAGATATACAGGGGAATCCCCAGTAAGATCTTAGTAATTTTCTTCATGAATCTCTGCCACCTCCTCACGCTTGCGGATCTTAATTTTCTCCACCGGTACTTTCAGGGAAACCTTCTGGCCCACTTTCACTTTCTTATACGTGTGTACTAAGAGAAGCAAATCATCGCATTTTACCTGGATCTCGTAGTCGTCGCCTTTGTAGCGGAAGGTCTCTACTTCGCCGGTGAGCACGTTCTGCTCGTCGTCCTCGGGCTCCGTATCCAATACTTCGATATCTTGGGGGAGAATATAAACGTTGACCGTTTCTTCGTCGCCAAACTCCGTTGCGTTAGCATTCCGGGGCACGTAGGTTAAATTGATCTTACCGATATCTACCTGATTGTCTTCCAAAATCCAACCGGTCAGCACGTTGTAGGGAATCTTCATAATTTGAATATCAAAAGGTGCAATATTCATACCCACCGCCGTATCCGGCGTCGTCATTTGGGTGCTGTGGACTTTCCAGTTAAAACCGTCGGACTCCACGATCATTTCATAGTGAACGCCCTTAAACAAAGCGCTCTTTACGGTGCCTTTCAGCATACCGTCTTCCGGGGACACAATCTTAATATCTTCCGGCCGGATCACGATATCCACGTCTTCGTCTTTCTCAAAGCCCTTGTCCGCACATTCAAAAGTACGGCCGGCAAACTCACACAGGTAATCTTTCAGCATAACGCCGGAGAGGATGTTACTTTCTCCGATAAACTGAGCAACGAAGGCATTCACAGGCTCGTTGTAAATATCCGTAGGCACGCCGATTTGCTGGATAACGCCTTGATTCATAACCACGATGGTATCGGACATGGTAAGGGCTTCTTCCTGGTCGTGGGTAACGTAAATAAAGGTGATCCCCGTCTTTTGCTGCAGCGCTTTCAGCTCCACTTGCATTTCTTTCCGAAGTTTCAGGTCCAGCGCCCCTAAAGGCTCGTCCAGTAAAAGGATTTCCGGCTCGTTGACAATGGCTCTGGCGATGGCGATACGCTGCTGCTGACCGCCGCTTAAAGACTCGGGCATTCTCTTTTGGAACCCGGACAGTTCCACCAAGTCCAGTACGTTTTTGACTTTCTCTTTAATTACGGTTTCCGGCATCTTTTGAATGCGCAGACCAAAAGCAATGTTCTCGTACACGTTCATGTGGGGGAACAGGGAATACTTTTGGAAAACCGTATTTACCTTTCTCTTGTGAGGGGGCAAATCCGTAATATCCGTGCCGTCAAAGAGTACACGCCCGGAATCCGGCTGTTCAAATCCGCTGATAATTCTTAAAGTGGTGGTCTTGCCGCAACCGGAAGGCCCTAATAACGTTAGAAACTCGCCCTTTCGTACGTACAGGGAAAGGTCTTTAATAACCTCGGTGTCGCCGTAGCTTTTGGTAATGTTAAATAAGTCGATAATGTGATGAGACATAGCGTTTTCTTCCTTTCCTTGTATCTTAGAAACTGGGAGGCGTGGAAATCCACAGGACCTTCGCCAAACCCGAGCCGATATTTTCTAAATAATGGAGCTTGTCCGGAGAAAAGTAAAAACTTTCTCCTGATTTCGCTTTGTACTTTGCATCGCCGATATGAATGCGGATTCTGCCGGATAAAACGTAGCCGAATTCTTCGCCGCTGTGGGGATCGTCTTCTTCCGTGCAAGCCCCCGGAGCCAATTCTAAAATGATCGGTTCCATATCGTTCTTCTGACAGTTGGGAACCACCCAGGTTATGGAGGTTCCGGCAGCTTCGTCCACTTTCACGAAATAATCGTCTTTGGTGAAAACAATCTTCTCGTCTTTCGCGTCGTTGAAAAAGTCCCGAATATTGGTGCCCAAACATTCCAGAATATCCATTAAGGTTGCGATGGAAGGGGAGGTTTGCTCGCTTTCCAATTGGGAAATAAATCCCTTTGAAAGCTCGCTTCGGTTGGCTAATTCTTCCTGCGTTAGTCTGTTTTTGATGCGCAAATTTCGAATCTTGGCGCCTATAGCAAATCCTGACACAAAACGTACCGCCTTTCTCCTGCAATTTTGGTTTCGCAAAAAGTAAACCAAAGGTTTAGAAAAACTAAACATAACGACAAGATTTTAGCACAAATATAGGCTATGTCAATAGGGAAAAAATAATTTTATTCAAATAAATTGTGCAGTCGTCAATGATAGGTAACACTTTACTCAAAAAAATATGATGAAGTAAGAATTGGTTGTTATGACCTACATTACGGCCAAATAATCTGTCAAAACCGCCAACGGACTTTTGTACTTTAAACAGCACTTGGGA
>JAGBGO010000024.1 GCA_017935905.1 Clostridia bacterium
CAAAATAGGCGGTTTTCATCTGTCATTCTACCTTTGTGTTTTTTGACCGTAAAAACGGCGAAAACCCCGATAAAATCGGGGTTTTCTGTGGGTGCATCTATTTTATGCAACCCTTTTGGTGCGGATAGCAGGACTTGAACCTGTATGAAATTGCTTTCACACGGACCTGAACCGTGCGCGTCTGCCAATTCCGCCATATCCGCAAAAATATGACTGCAAAGCGATGATCGCTTGCGCTCTATTATTATATCGATTCCAGAAAATTTGTCAACTGTAAAATTTTCATTTGTCCGGTATCACAAATCACTCAAAACAACGCCTTTGCAAACTCATCCGGGCTGAAGGGTTGCATATCGGAGATGCCCTCGCCCACACCGATCAGGCGAACAGGAATGCCCAGTTCTTTACAAATCGAAACCACGATGCCGCCTTTGGAAGAACCGTCTAACTTAGTCAAAATAATTCCCGTGATATTGGCAACTTCCGAGAATGCCCGGGCTTGATTCACCGCATTCTGGCCGGTGGTAGCATCCAATACCAAGAAAGTTTCCCGGCGAACGCCTTCCATTTCCCGCTCTGCCACCCGGTTCATCTTGGCAAGTTCGTCCATTAAATTCTTCTTATTATGAAGACGCCCTGCTGTATCACAAATCAAAACCTCAACACCACGCGCTTTCGCCGCCTTACAAGCATCGAACAGCACAGCCGCAGGGTCTGCCCCTTCGTGTTGGCGAATCATTTCTACGCCGCAGCGATCTGCCCATACGCCCAATTGGTCAATGGCAGCCGCACGGAACGTATCCCCGGCTGCAAGCAGTACCGAGTGACCGGCGCTTGTGTACAAACTGGCCATTTTACCGATAGAAGTAGTCTTGCCCACGCCGTTTACGCCGATCACGGAAATCAGCACGGGAACGCGGTCAAAATCCAAGCCCTGCTCCCCTTGGCGCAAAATCGCCGCAATTTCCTCTTGCAAAGCCCCCCGCACGTCAGCAGGATCCGTCAAGCGTCCTTCCTTGACACGTCTACGCAACGCATTCATCAAGAATTCCGTGGTTTCCAAGCCGAAATCCGCACTGATCAGCACGCCTTCCAGCTCCTCGAACAGATCTTCATCCACCTTGCCGAAAGCCGCCAACATGGTATCCATCTTCCCCACCAAACCGTCTCGGGTTTTCTTGAGGCCATTTTTCAGTTTATCCCAAAAAGCCATAGCTTTTGCAATCCTTTCTTAAATCTTCAAGGAAACAACCTTGGATACGCCCTTCTCTTCCATAGTTACGCCGTAGAGAGACTCCGCATTCTCCATGGTGCCCTTTCTGTGGGTAACCATAATGAACTGGGTGTTCTTGGCAACCGTATCCAGATAGTCGGAAAGACGGTATACGTTGGCATCGTCCAGTGCGGCTTCGATTTCGTCCAGCAAACAGAAAGGCGACGGGCGCATGCGTAAAATGCCGAACAGCAATGCAATGGCGGTCAGAGCCCGCTCACCACCGGACAAGAGCATCATATTCTGCAGCTTCTTTCCGGGAGGCTGTACGTTGATATCAATACCACACTCCAATACGTCTTCTCCTTCCGCAAGGACAATATCCGCCTTGCCGCCGCCGAAGAGTTCAGAGAATACCTGGGAGAAATTCTTTCGGATAATCTCAAACTGCTCCATAAACTGGGTGCGCATCACCGCGGTGAGTTCATTTACGACTTTCTGGAGTTTCAGGCGGGATTCATTCATATCCTTACTTTGTGCAGACATGAATTCGTAGCGCTTCACCGTAGCTTCGTATTCTTCCACGGCGTTGACGTTTACAGGTCCCAGCGCTTTGATTGCCGAGCGAAGCTCCACGATCTGTTTAGAAGCCGCTTTGTAGTCTTCAATCACAATGGTCTTTGCCAGTTCGGAAGCCGCCGTATAGGTCAGTTCGTACTCTTCCCACAAACGGTTCTTATTGGAGTTGATTTCGTTTTCCGCACGAACACGCTGAATTTCCAAACGGTTGCCTTCTTCCGAAAGGCGGGTCAAATGATTGTTGATCTCTGCCATGCGGGTGAGCATACCGCCTAAGGATTGATCCACTGCATCTTTGCGGGAAATGGCTTCTTCCACTTTCTTGCGAGCCAGTTCTCCGTCCTGTTCGGAAACAGCAATTTGGGTAGAAATGCGTTTGTTCTCCGCTTCCAGTCCGGCGATTGCTTCTTGGCTGTCTTTAATTTGTGTTTCATAATACGTAACACGGGCACTGCCGGAAGAAATTTCTTCTTTCACGCGCTGAATGTCCGCCTGGGCTTTCTCCTTTCGACCGTTCAGGTCTGCTTCTTCCACTTTCAGTTGGAAAAGTTCTGCCTGAATGCCGTCTCGTGCCTGTTTGGAAGCCTCTTGGCCAGAAAGCAATGCACCAAGTCCGTCTTCCAGGGACGCAGCTTCTTCCGAAAGGCGTGCCGCTTCTTCCCGAACTTCCTCAATGGAGCGGTTGGAGTCCACCACGAAACGAATCTGGTTCTTCAAATCATCTAACAATTGACTGCGACGAGCAAGCCGTGCCTGACGGCGTTCTCGTAAAGCCGCACAAGTAGATACCAGTACGGAGGCTTCTTTCTCCAAAGACCGTACTTGTTCAAATTGTGCCTCCTGTACTTTCTCCAGTTCAGCCGCTTCGTCTTTGGCCTGACTGAGTTTCTCCATAAGTTCCCCGATTTCCCGGGCAGAAGTATCTAAGATCTTCTCTAGTTCCGGAATCTCACGGGTTCTGGAAAGGGCACCGATGGGCTTCTGTCCCCGCTCCTGTCCGCCGCCTGTAATAGCACCGGTGGTACGAAGGATGTCGCCTTCCAAGGTTACGCACATAAATCCGTAGCGATGGGCTTTTGCAGCCGTCAAAGCACTGTCTAACGTGCGGAATACGGCGACGCGACCCAACAAACTGTCCACCACTTTCCGGAAACGTTCTTCGCATTCAACTCGGTCGCTGGCAATACCTAAATAACCGGGAATGCCCCGAAGTTCTTTTTGCAGTTGGTCTTCCAAACGGCGACCGGCGGCTGCGGTGATCGGCATAAAGGTTGCACGGCCGTAGCGGTGTTCTTTCAAATATTCAATGGCCGCCTTGGTTTCTTTCTCAGACGCTGTAATAATATTCTGATAACTCTGGCCCAATGCCGTTTCAATGGCAAGCTCGTACTCCCCGGGCACGGTGATCAACTGGGCAACGGCACCGTAAATACCGTCTCCGAATACAGGGTTCTTCTTACACATTTGAAGCACTTCTTTAACGCTTCTCGCATAGCCTTCGAAGCCTTCTTCCATCTCCTTTAAGAGTTTCACACGGGCTTCACATTCACGCATCTTACCGGACAAACTGCTGATGCGGTTTGCATACGTTTCCGCCTGGCTGCGCAGGGTGGTCAAACGCTCTGTATTATTCTTAAATTGCTGCTTGGCTTCAATGGCTTCGTCGTTCTTCGCTTCCGCGGCTTTCTCTGCTTCGGAAAGTTCCCCGTCCCCTGCAGAATCACTTTCTTCCAGAATGTGCAATTCCGTATCCAACTCCGCTTTGCGGGAAGAAACCAATTCAATTTGTTGTTGTAAAGATGTAATGGCGTTCTCCCGTTCCCCGGCTTCCAATTTCTTCTTGAAAATGGCGTCTCGGGTGTCTTCCACTTGTTTCTCCGTGTCGGCTAAAGCTTGATCGGCGGCGATTAAACGGTCTGCGGCGGCTTGTCCTTTCTCAAGAACGGCTTCCAAAGCGGAAGCAATTTCCACCAAAGCATCTTCATATCGCTTGATTTCCAGCTCCGCCCCGGAAGTGCGGCCTTGCTGGCTTTCCATTTCTCTTGCTGCTTGCTCGCAAGTTGTCTTACAGGAAGCAATCTTCTCCAAATTCAGGGCAATTTCATTCTTCAAGCGTTCAACCCGCTTGCTGTGTTCAAACTCGGTCTCCCGCAGCCGGGCAATCTGCTCGTCTAACGTGCGGGAAAGGTCGGTTTTCTCCTGATTCTCCGTTTGAATTTGCACCAGTTGGGCCTCTGCCCCTTCCTTATCCCCGGTCAGAATATCAATGGACTTCAAAACTTCCTCTAACTGAGTTTCCGCCTGGGCAATCCCCCGTGTCAGTACGCCAACTTCAATATCTCGAAGTTCGTACTTGAGGCTCAAATATTTCCGCGCCACTTCGCTTTGCTTGGCAAGGGGCTTAATCTGAATTTCCAATTCCCGAACGATGTCGTTGATTCGCAGTAAATTCTGCTCCGTGGCAGCCAGTTTCCGTTCGCTCTCCACTTTGCGCATGCGGTACTTCATAATACCGGAAGCGTCTTCAAAAATGCTGCGGCGCTCTTCGGAGCGGTTGTTCAGCACTTCGTCTATCCGGCCCTGACCGATAATGGAGTAACCGTCTCGACCGATACCTGTATCGGCGAACAGCATTAAAATATCTTTCAAACGGCAAGTGGCACCGTTAATCAAGTACTCACTCTCACCGGAGCGGTACAGACGACGGGTAATCTTAACTTCCAGATAATCGATATTCAGCTTATGGTCCTCGTTGTCCATAATCAAGGAAACCTCTGCCATACCCACAGGCTTTCTGTTCTGGGTACCGGCAAAGATCACGTCTTCCATACGGCTGCCGCGAAGGGTCTTGGGGCTCTGTTCGCCCAAAACCCACTTAACAGCGTCAGAGATATTACTCTTGCCGCTGCCGTTGGGGCCTACAATGGCGGTGATTCCTTTATCAAATTCTAAGACCGTGCGGTCCACAAAGGACTTGAAGCCTTGCATTTCCAATCTTTTTAGATACAAAATAACACCTCAAAAGGAAAAATATACTGTTTTATTGTACCAATTCGGCGGGTAAAATGCAAGTTCTTATTCCCCTCATTCACCGTCGCATTTCATCCATAAATTCCAGGTGCAACGCTTCTACCATAAAGGAGATAAATTCAATATTTTTAAAAGGCTGATTGATACAGTCCACTTCAATACCCGTAATAATACGTAAGGCTTTTGCCCGTGTCATATTTTTGGATAATTGGTCCAGTACCGTATGAATGGATCGGTCTAATTTCCGTCGGTCGATGCCGTAGCGTTTCATCATTTCTTCGCACACAAGGTGCTGAATAGCAGGAACGGGTTTGCCTAAATCATCCGCGAACAAAATAGCGTCCCGCAGATAATAAAAGCCTGCCATTCCGGGCGAGATACTTAACTGATGTAATTTGCGTGTAACAAATTGATACTTTGCAAGGTTGCTTTCTATTCCTTCGTCTGTTTCAATTTCCATCGTACCCCACCAAATATATTCCAGAAAATCAAGCAATACATATTCTCTATGAAAGAATATTCGAGAAGTATATTAGCATATCACAATAGGGCTGTCAATCTTTTGCCACAATTGTGCGAATTCTTCCTGCAAGAGAAAAGATGAAAAAGAAAACAAGATTCACGCAGATCACACAGGCTCCCGCCGGACAGTTCGGAACGGCCACAGACAGCACCATTCCCACAAAGAAACTCCGCCCGGAAAGAATCGCCGTACACAGCACCACACTGCGGAATTTCTTACAGACCTGCATCGCTGTAAGGGGCGGAAATACCACCAAACCGGAAATCAACAACGCCCCCATAAAACGCATGCCCACTACAATGGTCACTGCCGTCAAAACAGCGATCAGCGAACTGTACAAGCCGGTGCGAATACCGGTGGCTTTGGAAAATGTGCCGTCAAAGGTCACTGCAAAAATCTTATGATAGAACAAAATAAACAAAATCAGCACCGGAATAGCCAAAAGCAAACTAATCTGCACGTCTTGCTTTGCCAAAGCAAACACGGAGCCAAACAGGAAATCCATTAAATTGATATTTGTACCGGAAATGGAGACCACCAGCACACCGATGGCAAGGGCGCCGGTAGACATTAAACCCACCAAGGCATCTCCCCGCATCTTACCCTTGTCCCCCAACCACAGCATCAAAAACGCAACGCCGATCACCACCGGCAGAGAAATGGCCATAGAAGAAAAGCCCAACGCTGCCGCCACCGCCAGCGTTCCAAACCCAATGTGGGACAAACCGTCTCCCATCATGGAAAAACGTTTCAGCACCAAGCTCACGCCCAAAAGCGCCGCGCACACGGAAATCAGGGTGCCCACAATCACCGCCCGGAGCAAGAAATCATAAGCAAAAATATTACGAATGGCTTCCATCACAACATTCATGGTGTCCCCCTCCTTCCCCGCTGTCCAACCGGCTGCAAATTTCACAGGCAGCATACTCCTCTTTTTTTCCAAAAAATGTCAGGCTTTGATGCAAATGCAGGATATGGGTTGCCCGTGCCACCGCACAGGAAACGTCATGGGAAATCATAATGACGGTAATTCCGTGTTTGTGGTTTAAGTGATCAATGAGTTCATAGAGTTCTCCCGTGGCCACGGGGTCCAATCCCGTAACAGGCTCGTCCAGGAGCAGTATTTTCTGCGTGGCACAAAGTGCCCGCGCCAGAAGCACCCGTTGCTGCTGTCCGCCGGAAAGTTCCCGATAGCAAGCATCCTTCAAGGAGGTAATATTGAGTTTCGCCATATTCTCCAAGGCCTTTTGTTTCTCGGCTTTGGTGTAAAATGGTCTGAAACCGCTCCGATTCAAACACCCGGAAAGCACCACTTCGTAAACGCTGGCGGGAAAATCCTTCTGCACGAAGGTTTGCTGAGGCAAATAACCGATCTCATTCTTATGAAGTCCGTCCCCAAATTCAATGGTACCGTACTTTGCTTTCTTAAGTCCCAAAAGCGCCTTCATTAAGGTTGTCTTGCCGGAGCCATTCTCCCCGATAATGCACAGATAATCGCCGGGATTGACTTCAAAGGAAAGATTCTCCACTACTATGTGATTTTCATAGGCAAGGGTCAAGTCCTTGCAAGTGATCAATGCCATCTCGCACCTCCGTTCAAGGGAAATTGTAGCACAAAAAATCGGAGATGGACAGCGTTTTTTTGCACTGGACACACAGCGGGTAAAATTCCGATTATGTGTCCACGATTTAAAGCTTTTCCGGACACAAGTAGCGATTAAAGCTGCGAATGTGTCCATTTTAGGTCGTTTGGAAGCTCCAAACATGAATTTTCTGGACACAATCCCCGTAAAAACAGGCATTTATGTCCAGTCCAAATGCACACTTTCCCCAAAAACTCCATATACTATAGCGAATATCCATTTTACCGGAGGACCTGAAACTATGTGCGCCATTGCAGGGGAAATATCCACCACGCCCATCCATTATAACGGAGAAACTTATACCTATTTAGATGAAATGCTCGCCACTATGAGAAGACGGGGGCCGGATGCAACCGGAACGGCATTTTACCCACACGCTGCTCTGCTTCACGCTCGCCTGAGCGTCATCGATCCCGAGCACGGCGCCCAGCCCTACCAAGGAACGCGCCACGGTCGGCATTACACCTTAGTTTATAACGGAGAATTATATAATACGGAGGAACTGCGGCACCAACTGCTAAACGACCACCCCCATATCATCTTCGACGGTCACAGCGATACGGAACTGCTTTTGCAGGCGCTGCTCCATTGGGGCATCGAAGAAACTCTCTCCAAAATCAACGGCATTTTCGCATTTGCCCTGTGGTGCAACGAAACACGCACCTGCGTCATGGCAAGAGACCCCATCGGAGTAAAACCTTTTTTCTTCACCCGGAAACCGGGGCACTTCATTTTCGCCTCAGAAATCAAAACACTCCTTGCCCACCCAAAAGTAGAACCAATTCTCGGTCTGACCGGCCTTTGTGAACTGTTCTTCACAGGCCCCGGCAGAACGCCCGGATGCGGCGTATTGGAAGGCATTGAGGAACTGAAACCGGGGGAATACGCCACTTTGGACGAGGAGGGCAACTTCCACAGGCACACGTACTGGCGTCTTACAGACAAACAACACTTGGAAGATTTTGAAGAGGCCGCCCGGAAAGTCCGCTTCTTGGTGACCAATGCCATCGAGCGGCAACTGGTCAGCGACGTACCCATTGGGACCTTCCTCTCCGGAGGCTTGGATTCCAGCATTATTTCTTCCGTAGCAGCAAAATATATGCAAGCCCGGGGGCAGCGGCTAAAAACCTTCTCCGTCACCTACGTAGACAATGAAAAATATTTTACCCCCACCAAATTCCAGCCGAACAGCGACGAGCCCTATATTGAGCGCATGGTGGAATATTTAGGTTCGGACCACACCCGTCTGGTAATCGGCACCGAGGAATTGGCAGAGGCCCTGACCGAAGCCGTCGCCGCAAGAGATCTTCCCGGAATGGCAGACGTAGATGCATCTATGCTGCTTCTTTGCCGGGAAATCCGCAAGCACGTCACGGTGGCATTGTCCGGCGAATGTGCCGATGAAATTTTCGGCGGCTATCCTTGGTATCGGGATCCGGAAATCCGGGCGCGGTACGGCTTCCCCTGGGCACAATCTACGGACTATCGGGCTACGTTCCTTTCCCGGGATCTGGCGGGTAAAATATCCCCAAATGCGTACGTGGACGCCCGCTATCAGGAAATGCTTTCCGATGTATCCAAGCGCCCCGGCTTGTCTCCTTTAGAAGACCGCATGCGGGAAATGGTGCACTTAAACACCTACGGCTTTATGCAGACCCTGCTGGACCGCAAAGACCGGATGAGTATGTACAGCGGCCTTGAAGTGCGGGTGCCTTTCTGCGACAAACGGATCGCCCAATATTTGTACAGCACGCCCTGGCAGTATAAAGATTTTAAGGGCAGAGAGAAAGGGTTACTCCGGTACAGCATGGCAGGGATTTTACCCGATGAGATTTTGTGGCGGAAAAAGTCGCCGTATCCCAAGACCCACAACCCGGCTTACACGGACCTGATGCGCAGAAAATTGCAGGCCATTCTGGACCGGAAAGATGCGCCGCTGCTGGCTATTGCGGACCGGGATGCCCTTACCGGTTTGCTTACAGATGAAAAAGCCGTTCCCTGGTACGGACAGCTGATGACGACACCCCAAACCATGGCGTATTTTGTACAAATCAACGACTGGCTTACGCGGTACAAAATCCAGGTGCGTTGTTAATTAAATATTCACTGTTTTTGTTGGGCTTTTTCCTTGACAGCCTACCTTGTAAAATGTTATAATTTTTCAGGTTGATGATAATTTTTTTCATCAAGTTGACATTTTTTATCATAACAAGGAGGTTTGTCAATGGCAACACCAATTATCATGCCTCGTCAGGGGCAGTCTGTTGAAAGCTGTGTGATTTCTAATTGGGCCAAGAAGGTAGGCGACAAGGTTTCTGTAGGCGATACTTTATTTACCTATGAAACGGATAAAGCCACATTCGACGAAGAAGCGAAAGTCGAAGGTACCTTACTGGCTCAATTTTTCGTTGAGGGAGACGACGTCCCCTGCTTGACCAACGTATGTGTCATCGGAAATCCCGGCGAGTCTTTTGAAGAGTTTAATCCCAATGGTGCATCCGCAGCACCTGCTGCCGAAGTAGCTCCCGCAGCCGCTCCTGCCGCACCTGTTGCTGCTCCCGTAGCCGCAGCACCCGCGGCTCCCGCTGCACCCAAGTCCAATGCACATCCCGTGATCATGCCCCGTCAGGGACAGTCCGTAGAGAGCTGCATCATTTCCAAGTGGAACGTAAAGGTTGGCGACGTTGTTAAAGAAGGCGACAATCTGTTCACCTACGAAACGGACAAGGCTACTTTTGATGAAGAGTCCAAGTTTGCAGGCACCGTTCTTGCAATCTTTGCTGAAGAGGGCGATGACGTTCCCTGCTTGCAGAACGTTTGCGTAATCGGACAGCCCGGCGAAGGCTTTGAGGAATTCAATCCCAATGCTGCCGCTGCTCCTGCTATGGAAACCGCTCCCGCTGCTGCTCCCGTCGCTGCACCTGTTGCTGCTCCCGTCGCTGCTGCACCCGTTATTGCTGCAGGCGAGAGACATTTCGTATCACCCAGAGCGAGAAACTACGCTTCCCGCGTTGGCGTAAATACCGATTTCGTAACCGGTACCGGCGCTGAAGGCCGCGTAATGGAGAAAGACGTGAAGGACTTCGTTGCCGCAGGCGGAAATAC
>JAGBGO010000025.1 GCA_017935905.1 Clostridia bacterium
AAAGGATTTCGGTGGCGATGATGAAGAGGGTACACCTGTTCCCATTCCGAACACAGCAGTTAAGCTCTTCGATGCAGACGATAGTTGGACGGCGACGTCCTGTGAAAATATGTAGCCGCCGAATCTATATTCCTCAATAGCTCAGTCGGTAGAGCGTTCGGCTGTTAACCGAAATGTCGTAGGTTCAAGTCCTACTTGAGGAGCCAAAGAAAGCGAGATATCAATCGGTATCTCGCTTTCTTTATTTTCTTACGCAGCACTTTCACCGACAAGGTTGGTTAGCAGCCGAACGCGACAGAGCGGAGGCTGTTCAACTGTCTGATTTGCGACTGCCGCCGGTGGCGGGGAGAAGGAGCAAATCAGAGTGCCGCAGTCGGCATCCTGCGACCGGGCGGGAGCAAGGAAGCCGGAAACTGCAAACGTGAATGTCGTAGGTTCAAGTCCTACTTGAGGAGCCAGAATTGTGCAACAAAATTGCACCCTAACACAAAAGTCCTTGTAAATCAAGGGCTTTTTGTGTTTTTAGGGGTAAAACACAACCCCCCTTTCACCATTGCACCTTTTCCCCGACCTTATGGACTTGAACTTGCGACTTTATGAGAATATATTGAAATAATCGAACTTCTGTAATATAATGAATATACGCAAGGCGGTGTATTATGAAAGAAAAAACAACTGTTGCAGATAGATATTTACTTGAACATTTTTATCAGACTTGTACCGCCGAAAGTAAGAATAAGATCAACTGTTGCGGTGTAGAGCTTTGCGACGATTATTCTTGGATCGACGTGATTTTAGACGGGGAGAAAACTTGTCGAGAATGCGAATTCCGTGAGGAAAGACAAGGATTTTATTACGGAAAAAACGAGTTTAGTTCAAGCTTTGAAAAACAGGAATTCGTTGCTTTGAGCAAGATACGGATGCAAGAAGAATTTGAAGAAGTGTGCAAAAAAATATCTCCCGACGTCAAGGGCCTCGTGATTCATGGGGCGGTTTTGGATGCCTCACCGTTAGAGCGATTTGCAAGTCTTGAATTTGTTGCTTTTGAAGGTCAAAGATTCGCACAGTTTTGGAATATATCAAAAACACCCAATTTAAGAATGCTTACCATTTGGATGAATAAAAATTTGAAGTCTCTATCCGGCTTGGAAGATGCCACAAATTTAGAATGTTTGCAATTATATACATCTTTTTCAGATGTTGCTGTACATAAGATTGCATCTTTTGCGCCAATTTCAAATCTAAAAAAACTAAAAGAAGTCATTATTTCTGCTACTGAACCGCTTGATCATAATATTGATTATTTGATTGATTTGCCAAACCTTGAATATTTATGGGTTTCACCTAACCTATTTCCTATGGAGTGTTATGCAAAATTTGAGTCCCAAAAGTTCAAGTTGTCCGATGAATATGGTATATATTGCGAAGAAAATGACGATATATATCCCTACGGAAAAGGGAAGCGAGTAATGCATACCGCAGAGCATAAGAATCGTTATTTGAGCGAATATAACGAGCTTTTGCAAAAATATAAAGAGTGATTTTTTTTTGCTTCTTATAAAGGTTCGATTTTGTTGGAGTCACTCAAAAAACACTCGTTCTCTTGAACGAGTGTTTTTTTATCCATTTTTTTGACCGGTTCCATTTTGAATGTCGGTCCCAAATAGCCCGAGGTATTATTGATACCTCGGGCTATTTCTATCTTCAGTACATGAACGTACCACACTGCGTTAGCAGCCGAACGCGACAGAGCAGAGGCTGGGAGCAAGGAAGCCGGAAACTGCAAACGTGAATGTTGTAGGTTCATTTTGTTTTACAATAAAACTCAATTTGGTATGAAATTTTTATCCGGACAAGCCGATTTTTCACTTTAAAAAGCCGTTTTTGGTAAAAAGGTATGACCATTTCTGCAAAACAGTCATACCAAATCGAGCAAATGCCGGGAAAAAAGTGAAACATATATCGTCCTGCTTCTTTTTATAAGCGAACTATGTTATAATCATCCCAAGAAAGATGGTGATTATATGCTTTACGCAAAGACGTTGACTTTACCAAACGAACGCGCGGAAATTGAAGTGATTAACGGGGAACAACGGACTTGTTTCAACACATTTTACCCCTTTAAAATATTTCCGGACAAGGATTTGTTTGAAATTCACTTTGACGGCATCACCATGTTCTACGGGGGAAATGGCTCGGGGAAGAGTACGTTGATTAACGTGCTGGCAAGTAAAATGAACGCTGTTCGCTATGCGGATTTCAACGGTGCACCGTTTTTTGAACAATACGTGCAAATGTGCTCGATAGAATACGCACGACCGCCGAAGAAAAGCTACGTCTTAACCAGCGATGACGTTTTTGATTACGTTTTAAAAGCTCGTTCTATCAATGATAACCTTGCTGATCAAAGAAACGAATTGTTCGATCAATACGTTTCTGTTCAAAATGAGCGTTTTCGGAATCCGGAAATCATGCGTCTTACCGGTTTGGAGGACTATGAACGGTGGAAGACCACCATGGAGATTATCTCTCCCAAACACTCTCAATCTTCCTTTGTCAAAAATAGGGTTGCCAAGGAAATTAATCTTCATTCTAATGGCGAGACGGCGCTGCGCTATTTCATCGAACGCATCGATGAGGATGCACTGTATCTTTTGGACGAGCCGGAGAACAGCCTTTCCATAGAATTTCAAATTCAATTGGCGGAATATATCGCAGCTACGGCCCGAGTCACCAACAGTCAATTTATTATTGCCACCCATTCGCCGATTCTGCTGTCTATGCCGCGGGCAAAAATTTATAATTTGGATGCTTACCCTGCCTCGGTTTGCAGGTGGACAGAACTTCCAAACGTGCGGCGGTATTTTGAATTCTTTATGGAACATAAAGATGAGTTTGGGCAATAGAAAGCATTTTTCGTGTTTATTGCCCAAAAATCTTGTAAAAATCGGGGTAAAATGGATTTTGACTGTCTTTCTTCATACTTTTTGGGCAGTCAAACCATAAAATTCGGGTTATTGCCCAACGGTTGGGCAATACGGCTTCAAAAATGACTTTATTGCCCAAAGACGACAAAAAATGAACGATCTTCTGTCTTGCTCCGCCGTATGCTTTATGCTATAATCCGTACAACTAATATCCATTCATTTTAAGGAGGCTGCTCGCTATGCGTGTACCGAATTCTGCTACAGAACGTCAAATGTTGGAAGGGAAATATAGAAATTCCCGAAATAATATATTACTTGTAGTGATTTTTACCGCGGTCAATATTTTGTTGCTTGTAGCTGAGAGCAATACGTACTTTTTGTTTTCCGCATTTATTCCTTATATCCTTGTGGATTTTGGCAGATTGGTTTGCGGGATGTATCCGGCGGAATTTTACGAGCCGGGCGTGGAACCTTTGAGCAAGGGCGTTTTCGCGATGCTTTTAATCATTGCCATCGTTATTTTGGCGGTTTATTTACTTTGTTGGATTTTTTCGAAAAAGAATAAAGTCGGTTGGTTGATTACCGCGCTGGCTTTGTTCGCTGTGGATACGCTGTGCATGTTCTTGTTGGGCGGAATTCAGGTAGAACAGATTTTAGATATCGTTTTCCACGTATGGGTGGTTGTTTCCCTTGCAATCGGCATTCACGCACACTTCAAACTGAAGAAAATTCCGGAGCAAGTGATTGAGGTGGAGGCGGTTGAAGTGCAGCCGGCAGAAACTGAGGCTGAGCCGGAAGAAACCCAAGAATAATTAACTAAACAAAGGATGTATCTTATGAGAAATTGGAAGAATAATCCAAGTAGTATAGCAGCAAGAGTGGATGCCAATGATCTGGACGTGGTGTTCGACCAGAATGCCCCCGTTGCAGCTCAAGCAGAATATGCATATTTTGCTAGTCAACAAGTGGTTCGGCAGCACAACCATTTTACCGCACAAAAACCTGTAACCCTTACGCGGGCAGCTACGAAAGTGGAAGACATTTGCTTCCAAGAAGAGGGCATCGCGTCTCGTCTGAACGACGGCAGCATTCTCATCCACTACTGTATCAGCCGTTGGCAGGGAGAAGGACAGTGGCGGCAGGCAACACCGGAATATTTAGGCATTTATCCCGCGACGGAGCACGATTGGGAGCGGTCTTGGTGGCGTTTACAATCTATTTCTTCCTGGAGTACGGCAACCTATGCACCGATGATTCTCATTGAAGATAAACGGAAGAACGAAACCTGGTTCTTTACCATTGAAGCAGGGCGCAGTTGGTTCTTTGAAATTTATGGGATCGGCGGCCGGAAAGGTATGAAGTCCCTTTCCGTTGTATTTGGCGGCGCCGATGAACAACTGGGATTTGCCAAGAAAATGGAAGCCGGGGAGCAGTATGTTTCTGCTGACTGTGTGTATGGCGTAGTGGAAGGCGGCTTTGAGCAGGCCGTGCAGACCCTGGTTGGCTATTGGCGGGAAAGCTCTCTTACAAAAGGCGGAAGCCCTCTTGTATTTAACGACTATATGAACTGTAACTGGGCCCAGGAAAGCGACAAAACCTTGATTCCCCTGATTGACAAAGCAGCGGAATTGGGTTGCGAGATTTTCTGCCTGGACGACGGTTGGCAGAGACGGCAGGGCGTTTGGTTCCCGGCAGATGAGAAATTCGGGGATGAAGGCTTGCAAGGCATTTTCCGCCATATTCGTGAAAAAGGCATGCAAGCAGGCGTTTGGTTTGAATTTGAAACGTTGCCCCCTGATATTCAAAATTACGTGGACGTGAAGGATTGCTTCCTGTTCCGAAACGATGCGATGGTTACGCCGTATCGGCCCTTAGCAAACTTCCGCAGCGAGAGCTTGGTTGCGTATCTTAATCGCCAAGTGGACGCTTTGTACGATATGGGCGTGCGTTTTATTAAAAATGACCACAACAATACGGAGCATCTAGGCACCACAATGTACGGGGAAAGCTCGGCAGAAGGATTAGAGAAGAACGAGCAGGCCTTCTTGACGTTTATCGAAGGCATTCGCAAGCGGCATCCGGATTTAATTTTGGAGAACTGTGCCAGCGGCGGCATGCGCGCTGATGCAGGCACGTTAAAACATTTTCACATCCAATCTACCTCCGACCAGGAAGATTATTTGCAGTATCCTTCCGTTTTGGCAGGCAGTCTCGCATTGATGCCTCCGGAGAAAGCAGGCATTTGGTGTTATCCTTATCCTTTGTGCTTTGACGATCGGCAACAATTAGAACTGCGCGAGGAACAGCTCTCCCAATTCGCAGATGGGGAGCAGACCGTATTTAACGTAGTCAGCGGATTTATGGGCAACTTGTATTTGTCCGGCAAACTGCATCAGGCGGATGATTATAATAATGCACTTTTGCAAGAAGGCCTTGAATTGTATCGAAAGATGCGGGAAGACCATTTTACCGCCGTACCCGTCTTCCCATGCGGCATGATTTCCATTACGGAGCGCCGTCCCTATGCGATGGGCCTGTGGTGTGAGAGGAATCAAACCTTAACGCTGGCCGTGTGGAATCTTTCGGAGCAGGCGGACAGTTTGACGGTGGATTTGCGCCGTTACGCGAAAGCTACGTGCAAGGTTCAATATCCGGCATCCAAGGATGGCGTGACGTTCGCGTACGAGGACGGCATTTTGAAAGTTCGCTTTGAGGCGGGTAAAATGGCGCGGCTTTTCACACTTAAATGAAAAACAAATAACTTTTTATAGCAAAAGTGCTATAAAAGAACATTTGCACAAGGAATAAATGGTAGCTTATCGGTAGAACTTTCCATTCAAGAAGGAGTACCGATTTTGAAACGACTGCCGACCCTGCGTCAAAACGCTTGCGGAAAATACGTGCGGATTGCCCGAAATAACTACGGAAAACGTCATCATACCCACATGACGCAGGAGGATCTTGCGGCTAAAATGCAGCTTAAAGGTCTGGATTATTTTGACCGCATTACCGTTTGTCGCATTGAAAACGGTAGCAGACAAGTTTCAGATATTGAACTTAAATATATGGCAGCGGCCCTGGAAGTTTCGGCCCTGTACCTTCTCTACGGCTGCGTCGACAGCCTTCCCTCTTTCGATACCCTTGCGCCTATTGTGGCGGAAGAGGAATGAAAAAAATACTGCGAAAAAAGTGTAAATTATATTGACATTCTATGAACGAAGTTATATAATTTAGTATACTTTAGCATAAGAGTTTTGAGGAGGTTATGTGCTATGAAGAAATTTACAGCGATTGCGGCATTTGTATTGACCATGGCGTTGGTGCTTTGTTCATTCTTGATGCCCGCAGCTACGACGGCTACCGGCTCTGGCAGCAACTGGGCATTGCAGGGTGGAACTACTCTGTCTAAGGAAACCAGTGAAATTTGGGTTGTCGATACGGTTACCGTAACGATGCCCGGTGTCAATGGTTATATTCAACATACCGAGCAAATGACCGAGTTGGTTGGTAAAGACGGTCAAGACGGTAAGGGTTACGTGAACGTACTTGTTGAGGATGGCACAGCGGCAAAGAACAGGGACAACGGTTATTTCAAAGTAATGCTGGTAGGTAAGTCTGATCCTACACAAGCAATTGATCGCGCAACCGGGACGGACAAAGCCGTTATTTGGGCATTTAGAGGCGATGGTAAAGTTGATGCCAGTTTGGATGCCGGTCAGATTGCAAATGCTGCACAAAATGCCGGTACGACATATGGTAAACACGAGGATATCGTTGCAGCCGGTGGATACCGAGTAGTGTTCTCCAGAAATGCTGACAATAAAGCGATGATTCGTGCGATTGGTAACGGCGCAACGAGTGATGCTATCCAGTATGCAAAGAACAGATTTTCTTCTGATAAAGCTTTGACAGATATTGCAGGTGACAATGGTGAAACTGCTGCTGACGGTGTATATCTTCGTATTCACACCGGATGTAGTTCTGTGGCAATGCAGGCTACAGTTACTGTTGCATATCCTATGCCCGATGATTTTGACGTAACGCAGACTTCTGCTTCCCGTTGGGTTATGGGCGGTGGCAGTACGATTGTGAATGCATCAACAGAATATCTGGCAGTAGATACAGCAGTTGTATCCTTGCCTCAAGTAGATGGCTATGTTCAACACAAAGAGAAATTAACAGATTTAATCGGTACGAACGGACAGGATGGTAAGGGCTTCGTCAATATTGTTGTTGGTGACGGTACCTCTGCAACTTCTGCAACTTGTTACTTTGCTATGATGTTCGTTGGTAAAGCAGACGCTTCTATCGCTATTCCTAACAACACAGTAAATAATCAGGCAATTACTTGGTATCTTAGACCGGACGGAAACGGTGTGACGCAGACGCAAGGTCGAATTTGTAATACGGTTGCAAATGCAGCATGTGAATATGGTGCTTGGGCTGACTTCGGTGAAGAAGGATTCCGTATGGCATTTACAGAGAATGCAGACAGCACCGTATCAGTTCGTGGTATTGGTAACGGCATTTTCCACAATGCATCTCTGTACAGCAAGAGCGTTAAGTTGACTACAAAATTGACAGATATTGCAGGTGACAATAGTGAGACGGCTGCTGATGGTGTATATCTTCGTGTACACACACGCCGCTCCTCTGCACCTTTGGATTTGACGATTACGGTTGCTTATCCTTGCGCAGCTCCCGCAGCTTCCACACCTACAGAAACTCCCACGGCTGCGCCTACAGCTACTCCGATTCCGAATGGCGTGAACTTGGTTCCTGAAGATTTGTTTGCGAGCAAGAGCAATATGCAGCAATGGTTTGGTGGTACGATCAGCGACACGGCAGCAGACTTCTTCCAAGAAGACGGCGAATATGTTTACAAAGCACCGAAGGGAGTTTCCAGTTGGCCGTATACAATCCAAGAACTTCCGGATGGTAGCTTCACCGTGAAGATGGAAATTAAACCCAACGTTTATGATAGCTCCGGCACGAACAAGTACAGTGGTATGGGCGTTCTTCTCGGATATGGTAATACCACGGGATTGCCTTGGATGAATATTCGCTTCGATGCAGATTATGCTAATAAGAAGATGATGTTCTATATTTGGGAACACGACGGTACTGCAACTCCTGCAACGCAAAAGTATTACGGAACGGATTGGTATGCAGGCGAGTTCCCGGAGGATATGTGGTTTGAAGTGATTATGGAATTCACATCTGCTGGAACGAAGATTTATTTAGATGGTTATGAAACTCCTTTGTTTACGGATGGCCATACTCCGGGTAATAGATCTTTGGGTCATTTCCCCACGGCAGATGAACTGAAGTATATAGGTTTCTTCCCGTCCGGCGATGTGAACTACATTAAGAACTTTGAAGTATACAAAGGCGTTGGCTTGCAACTTGGTGCTTTGGCACCTGCCGCAACACCTACACCTGGTGCTCCTTCTGCAACGCCCGGTGCACAGAATAAGCCTACCGGTGACAGCTCTATGATGCTGATCGTAATGGCAATCGCTCTTTGTGCAGGTGGCGCAATCGTAATGTCTAAGAAGCGCGGTTTTGCGAAATAAAATTTCTATAGCATTTTATAGATAAGTTAAGGGACTGTCTGAAAAGGCAGTCCCTAATTTTACGCAGTATAACATCTTCCTATTTTGTAAAATATAAACCGTGGATTATGAATGAATTGTTGACTTTTTGTAAATGAAAGTATATAATACCCAGGTAATAAATAGCGCAAAGAGAAATGAGGAGGTTAATGCTATGAAGAAAATTACACGCATGTTGGCATTTGTATTGATGATGGCGCTGGTGCTTTGCTCTTTTGCAATGCCTGTAGGTGCCACGGGTACTGCCAGCAATTGGACAGTAAACAATGGTTCAATCACAAATGAAACGTCAGAAGTATATATTGTGGAAACAGTTACCGTTGAATTTTCAAAGACAGCGGGAAGCTACATTCAGTATACTGAGAAACTGACGGAACTGATCGGTGAAGGTGGCAAGGACGGTAAAGGCTTTGTAAACGTGTTGATCGAGGATGGTTCTCCTGAGAAGACCAACACCCACGGTTATGCATTCGTACAGTTTATCGGTTCTAAAAATACCACGGAAGCAATTGCCAGAGACGGTGCTACCGACAAAGGTATTACTTGGTATATTGCCGGTCACAGCACAGAAAATGGAAGAATTGACAACCACAATGGAACAGTTGCTATGGATTACGGTCCGTATGCTTCTTTCTCTAAGGCCGGTTACAGAATGGCATTTACGCAAATGACTAATGGCAAAGTTTACGTTCGTGGTACCGGTGTTGGTATGTTTAATTCAGCAACGAACTACACTACCACGGAGGCAGGCAAGGTTGCATCTTCTCAAACGTTGGCATCCATTAAGGGTGACAACAATGAAACCGGTGAAGATGGCGTATATCTTCGTTTGCAGACCAACAAAACCTCTGATAATTTAGAGTGTACGATTACAGTTGCACTTCCCAGACCTGCGAACTATGACTATGAAGCAGATCACTGGACAGTAAGCAACGGCGGCGGCACGATTCTCAACTCCACGGTTGAAACTTGGTATTTAGATACTGTTACAGCTTCTTATGCAGGTCCTGACGGATACGTTCAGCATAACGTGAAGCATACTGATTTGATCGGTACAAATGGTATGGATGGTAAAGGTTGGGTAAACGTCATTATTGATGACGGAACAAAAGGTTCTGCTGCAACACAAAAGGGCTACGAAGCACATGGTTACAACTTGTTGCAGTTGGTTGCAGATCCTGCGACTGCGTCTCTTGGAACCGGTGCATTCACAACCAATACAAAGGCAATGACTTGGTATTTACGTACAAATACCCCTTCGGGTGGTGCCGGTGTTTATCCGGATAGCAATAAGTCTGCAAACTACAAGATATATACTTCAAATGTTGATCAGTTGTTGGGCGCAGGTCAGCGTTTTGTATTTACGCAGAATGCAGACGAGAAAGTACAGCTTCGCGGTAACGGTATTGGCGCAGATGCTACTTTTAACGATTATAATGATACGGCAACACACGCTTCTCAGAAGAAGTTAAGCGAACTTGCCGGTGCAAACGGTGCAACCGGTGCCGATGGAGTTTACGTACGTGTTGAGAATGAGCGTGATACAGCAACGTTCCCTGTAACGGTATCTGTATTCTACAAGGGCGAGAATCCGGCACCCAGTGCATCTGCTTCTCCCAGTCCTTCTGCAACACCTTCTGCATCGCCTTCCGCTAGTGCCAGTGCAGTTCCTTCTGCAACGCCCGGTGCACAGAATAAGCCTACCGGCGACAGCTCCATGATGCTGATCGTAATGGCAATCGCTCTTTGTGCAGGTGGCGCAATCGTATTGTCTAAGAAGCGCGGTTTTGCGAAATAAAATTTCTATAGCATTTTATAGATAAGTTAAGAGGCTGTTTCAAAACTACAGTAGAAAGTAGTTGAGAAGCGGCCTTTCTTTTTGTGGTTACAAGATTCATACTTTTTTGAATTATTTTAAATTTGGAATGTGCTTTTTCGGAAAAAAGGCATTCCGATTCGCGATTTTTTAATTTTGGAATGGATTTCCGCCTTTTTTATCATGAAAATCCATTCCAATTTCAATTTTTCTATAAGTGGAATGGGTTCCACCCACTATTCTATATAAAAAGACTTGAATCTTTACTACTTTTCATAATCGTTTTGAGAGAACCTCTCTTTTATGACTTGGCAAAGCTTTGAAAATGCGTTACAATACGAGCAAGAAAGGGTGACTTAATATGTATACCAAACATCAATGGGAAGATGCCCATCATTTTAACTTTAAATACGCGCAGTACTTGCCGAAAGATTATGATCCGAAGCAATCGTATCCTCTTGTGTTCTTCTTGCACGGAGCCGGTGAACGGGGCGACGATTTGGATTTGGCAGTGAACAACAGTTTTATGCAGCATACGAGAAACGAAGGCAAGGAATATCCTTTCATCTTTGTGGCACCCCAGTGTCCGCAAGATAAATATTGGGGCTGTTATATAGAATCTTTGCTGGCATTCTTGGAATATATTTGTACCGTTTTACCCGTCGATCGAAACCGCATTTACCTGACCGGCCTTAGTATGGGCGGCACGGGCACGTGGATGCTGTCTATGGCGGCACCGGAAAAATTTGCGGCGGTTGTGCCGGTTTGCGGAAGCGGTATTTACTGGTACGGGGAAGTGTTGGTGAACACGCCGGTTAAAATGTATCACGGGGATTGCGACGACATTGTGCCGATCCAGGAAAGTATTTCTATGCTGAATTCGATTAACAAGCGGGGCGGTCACGCGGAGCTGACGATTTGCTACGGCATGGGGCATAATGCCTGGGACGTGGCGTATGCCGGGGATGAACTGGTAGAATGGATGATGGCGCAGCGGCTGAAGTAGGCGTAATTTTGGTACAGGTAAAAATTTTTTTACAGGTACCCAAAAATTTGGTACAGAGAGAAAAATTTTTGTAGGTACCCAAAAAGTTTGCAAGCGTTTGGCGGAATCTTGACATTTTACGCGGGTCCGTGTTACAATAATCAAGAATTGAATGATTCAAAGGCGTTGACGAAGACCGAAACTATGGCGAGTCTCACAGAGAGTCGGGGAGAGGTGGAAGCCCGATAGAGGAAAGTAGTTTTCTTGTCCCTTCTGAGCCGGAGTGCCGAACGGGTAACTACCTTATTAAGTCCTCCCGAGGATGCTGCGACAGTGCATAGAAGTTTCAAAGGACTTCGAAGAGTGGCGGAACGAGTTTGTCCGCAATTTGAGTGGTACCGCGAGTGTATGGATTTTCACCCGTCTCAAAGCATTGGCTTTGGGACGGTTTTTGTTTTTAAACGGGAAGGAAGAAGGAGTGAGGAAATGCGTTTAACCGGATCGGATATATTGGTAAGAACGTTGATTGAGCAAGGGTGCGACACGGTGTTTGGGTATCCCGGCGGTCAAATTCTTCATGTATATGACAGTTTATATAAATATCAGGACGAAATACACCACGTGCTCACCGCCCATGAACAAGGCGCTGCCCACGCGGCAGACGGCTACGCGCGGACCACGGGACGGGTAGGCGTTGTGATTGCTACCTCCGGTCCCGGTGCCACTAATTTAGTAACAGGCATCGCAACGGCGCATTTGGACTCTATTCCCATGGTTGCCATTTGCGGCAACGTGCCTACTAATCAAATCGGCACGGACAGTTTCCAAGAGGTGGATATTACCGGTGTGACGCTGCCTATTACCAAACACAATTATTTCGTAGGCGACGTAGGGGAGCTTGCTGACGTTGTGCGGGAAGCTTTCACCTTGGCGCAATCCGGTCGTCCCGGTCCTGTGCTCATTGATATTCCCAAAGACGTACAAATGGCTGTGGGCGACTATGCGCCCGCCGCTCCGGTGCAACCCATTTCTCCGCAGCCGGCGAAAGAAGTGCGGATTCAAGAAGCGGCGAAAATTATTACAAGTGCCCGCAGACCCTATATTTATTTTGGCGGCGGCGTTGTTTCGGCCGGCGCCGGAGAGGAACTTCTGGCACTGGCAGAGCGGATTGACGCGCCTTTAGGCTGTTCTATGATGGGCCTTTCCGTGCTTCCTACGGATCATCCCAGATTTCTTGGCATGCAAGGAATGCACGGTCATTTGGCATCCACCAAAGCCATGAGTGGCGCTGATTTAATTCTGGCACTGGGGGTTCGTTTTAACGATCGGGCAACGGGCAATCGGGCGAAATTCAGCCACGGTGCCGATATTATCCATATTGACGTAGACGGCTCTGAATTGGCGAAAAATATTGGGGTTACCTGCGGTCTTCGGGGAGACTTGAAAGAAACCTTGCGAGGGCTACTAGACATTTTACCCGCCGCCCGAAAACCGGCTTGGTGGGAGATGATCGCCACCTACAAAGAGGAGGAGAATGCGAACCAAGATACCCGCCCCGGCATGACGCCAAAGAACGTGCTTGAACGGCTCAATGCCCATTTAGAAGCAGATACGCCTGTGGCTACAGACGTAGGCCAACACCAGATGTGGTCCGCCCAATATTTGAATTTCAAAACGCCCCGCAGATTTGTTTCCAGCGGCGGCTTGGGCACTATGGGCTTCGGTATGGGTGCCGCCATGGGTGCGGCTTTCGGCACGGGAAAACGCAGCGTGCTGATTACCGGCGACGGCAGTTTCGGTATGAGCTTGCAGGAGCTGGCCACAGCGGTTACGTACCAAATTCCCATGGTTATTCTGATTTTCAACAACGGTGTGCTGGGGATGGTGCGTCAGTGGCAGACGCTGTTTTTCGAGAAGCATTATTCGGCTACCGTTTTAGGACGTAAAACGGATTTTGTGGCACTGGCAAAGGCTTTCGGTGCGTGGGGCGAGAAGGTAGATTGTTTGGAGGATTTGGACGGTGCGCTTTCTCGGGCGTTCGACGCTTCGGGTCCTTACGTGCTGGACTGCAAGATTGATGCAGACGAGCTGGTGCTTCCCATGCTTCCGCCGGGGGGAAGTATGGACGATCTGATTATGAAGGTGGAGGGTAAAATATGAGTAAATATACCGTTGCTGTTCTAGTTCGAAATCAATCCGGTGTGTTAAACCGGGTGACCAGTTTGTTCCGCCGCCGGCAGTTTAATATTAGTGCCCTTACGGTGAGTGAAACGGAGTCCAGCGAGCTTTCCCGTATTACCGTTGTGTTTGAGGGAGAGGAAGATTACAAACAACAGTTGGTAAATCAGTTATATAAGTTGCCGGACGTTTGCTCCATTAAGGAGTTTAATTCGGACAATTCGATTAGCTGCGAGTTACTGTTGATTAAATTGGTCAATGATCCGGATACCCGGGACGAGATCCGCACCGCCTCCGAGGCCTTCGGCGCCGTTGTGGTGGATTATTCCAAAGAGTCCATTATGCTTCGCCTTACGGATGAGTCCCACAAGATTGACGATTTCATCAATCTGATGCGCGACTACACCATTTTGGAAATTTGCCGCACCGGCAGCGTGTCTTTGGAGAAGGGCGGCAATACCATCCGGCAGATGATCAATTTTTGAGTGTGGGATAACAGAGTTTCTTTACCAACGAGTGATCCTGTTCAATTAAATACATTAATTTCTTTGCGGTAGGCGTAGGCGTACTCTTGCCGCTTTCCCATGCCTCCACAGTCCTTTTGGACACGCCAAGCAATGCTGCGAAGGAGCGCTGCGTCATATCTAATGTTCTTCGGATTTCGACTACCTTTACGTTGGGAAGGGACTTCTTTCTGGCAAAGGTTTCAGCATGAGCCTTTCCCTTTTCGTAGGCAATGGCTTCATCTAGACCGTTTACTAATTCGTTGTAAAAATCAAAATTTTCAAAATTTTCTTCGATTTCGTCTGTTGTAAGAGAAGATTTGAAACGAATTTCTTCGGACATATAATCACTCCTTCTTCAATCTTTCTACTAAGTCCTTAATAAATTTCTCCTGTACAGAAGTTAGATTATCCTGAACATTCTTAGGATATGCTAAAAGCAGGTATAGTTTCTCTTTTTCAAAAACATCCAAGTAAATAACTCTTCCACCGCCACGTTTCCCGCGTCCTTCCAACTGGATGCGCAGTTTTCTTGCACCTCCGGTGCCTTGCATTACATCTCCGGATAATGGATTTGCTAACAATAATTCTTCTAACTGTTTGAGGTCATCATCGTCTAATCCCATTTTCGCCCACGAAAGAAGAAAAGGTTTTGTATAAACAAATTCTCGCGTCATACGTCTCCGTCTCCTCTTTATAAGTATACGATAATATCGTAGTTATGAGTTTATTTTATACGATTTTATCGTATATGTCAATAGAAACGTTGCGGTATTCTATACTCACTTTAATAATTGTCTATGTTTTCGTAATAATTTGGCAAGCATTCACGAACATGAATGTGTTTTAATTGAGTTAATAAATTATTCACATATAGGAGGTTGTAAAAATGAAGAAAGTAAAATTGTTGGTCAGCTTGATTGCGGTATTCTGCATACTAAGTTCTATTACAGTATTGGGTGCAGACTCGATTATTCCGTCTAACGCTTTCTCCAATCAAACTGAATTTGATAAATATTGGAGCAATACAGACGGTTCTGCTGTAAGTGCAACATTTGCGGATAACGTTGTTACTTTTGGAAATTTTGCAAATGCATCCAATGGTTGGGGTGCTGCGTGTAAACCAAAAGCCAACATTGCGTTTGATTCCTACATTGTAGAAGCGGATATGAAGATTAAGGGTTCTAATAGCGATGCAGAAGTTGGAATGGTGGGCTTTGTAGTAAATATGCCCGCGGATTTTGCAAATTTAGATAGCCCTGTGTTGAGCGAAGCTTGTCAAGCGGTACGTATTATGTTGCGCAACTACTCCCATGCGAACATTCACGTAGTTTCTTTTGGCAATCATACCGGTACACCCGGGGACTTTGTGCCGGTTGCCGGCACTTCCGGGTCTCCGGATGCGTATTTAACTTACGCAGATAAGGCTGCGGCAGAGGAGTGGATTCGAATTAGAATTGAAGTTGAACCCGGTCGCGTTGCAGTATCTTTTGACGGTGATGCGAATAAAACGGTTGTTTATGAGAATCCCGCGTGGACTTCTTTGAGTGGTGGTATTTCTTTCTTCTCTGCTTGTGATAGTTATCTCAGCGTTAAGAATCTGACAATTGTAGATGCAAATGCTTCAAATGTAACCGCTACACCATCTGTAACTACAACACCATCTGCGACCGCTACACCATCTGCGACGGCGACACCGGGTCAAACCCCGAATCAGCCTACCGGAGATACATCTATGACTGTGTTTATGATTGCTGCTGTCGTTTGTGCAGGTGCTTTAATAATTCTTTACAAGAAAAAAGTTGTAAAGTATAACAAAGGGTGATTTTATGAAACGTTTTAATATTTTCTTGGCGTGTATTTTGGTATTGGGGTTGATTGGTGGCGTGTTGCCGGCTTCCGCGGCCTCGGAGAACCTTTACCCGGAGAATTTATTTAGCAGCGCAGAGGTTTGTGGGCAGTATTTTCACAATGCTGCAGAGGTCGGCACGGTTTATGAGGAAGTAGACGGCGAATACGTAATGACCATGCCGATTCACAGAGGTTTGAATTACCTATATAGTAAAGAGGCTGTTCCTTACGATTCTTTTACCGTTACGTTTGATTACTATTTGATCATCGACCCCAATTCTCATTTTCAGGAAACGGATTTCCTGTTTGGTATGTCCGGCGGTGCAAAGCCTTTCCATCAGGCATCGGTTGTGTGTACCGGCGGATCGTTAATGGTGAAACACTATACACTTGAAGAAGAGTGGGCGGAATTTAAGGAGGACGAAACGTTCTTTGAACTTTACGAAGAAGAATTTTGGATGACTTTTACCGCCGAAATTACGCCGGACGAAGTGACGATTTATATTGATGATCTTGAAGTAGTAACTTTGAGCAATTCGGAAGGCTGTGTAGGGGAGAATGGTTATATTGGCATTCGCGCCGGTTCCTCGGGTGGTTGGAAGATTAAAAATCTGCAAGTGACAGAAGGCGTCGGCGGTGCGGAAACTCCGGAGCCTACGGAAGAACCTACCGAAACACCCACGGAGGCACCTACGGAAGAACCTACCCAAGAACCTACCCAAGAGCCTGTCGCGGAGACCACAGAGAAAGCAACGGCTGAAAACACTGTTGCACCTGTGCCCACGCAGAAACCTGTAGCGCAGAAAGATGGCGGATTTCCCTGGTGGATTGCAGGCCTTGTTGCTGTAGTTGTCGTGGCTGCCGGCGTTGTAATTTGGCTGATTCTCAAGAAGAAAAATAAATAAAGGTTATAAATCAAAAAGAAACTGTTACACTTGACGGATATACAATGTATATTGTTCTGTTTAATAGAATGTTGTATAATATGAGTACATCCAATATCATACTTAAAGATTATGAGGTGGAAATATGAAAATCGGTTTATACAAAACATCAGAAAATTATGTTGTATATCCGTGTAACAAAGTGTCTTATTTTGATATACTTAATGCTATTCATACCGGATGTGTTTGCAAATGTTAAGCAACTGAATAAGTGTTCCACGGAAAGTAATTTCAAATTAATAGGGAGATCGTTATGAAAAGCAAGATGCTTTTATCTTTATTTTTAATTATGGTTACTTTTTGTACGCTTTCGGCGTGTGAAAAATATGAAACTCAAAAGACGTCTATTGACGTATATATTCTTGCCGGTCAATCCAACGCTGTAGGTCACACAAAAATCTCTGACAGAGAAGCTTTGATTAAAGATATGCCGGCCCTTGAGAAAGGATACAAAAATGTTTTGTATACCAGCCACTCTAGAATGCAAAACAAGCCTAAACTGGAACATCGGTTTGTACCGTGGCAGGGAGTTACTTTAGATCTGGGCAGAAAAGAAGGCTTCATGGGTCCTGAAGTTGGTATGGCCAAAGTCCTTAGCAAATACTATAAAGATACGGATAAAGATGCCGGTTTTATCAAGTGCGGTCACGGAGGTACTTCTTTGCTGAATCACAAAACAGGTATTCACGCAAATGGTAACTGGGTATCACCCTCATACGCTGAATATCTTAGGGTTTCATATAATGATACGGATATTACAGGTAAATTATATCGGGATTTGATTCATTCAGTGTATACAAGCATTTCTGAATTGAAAGATATGGGATATACCCGGATAAAAATTAAGGGAATATACTGGATGCAGGGTGAAACGGATCTTCCCAAGGTAGATGAATATGAAATTGCATTTAAGTTCTTTGCAGAAGACATACGCCGTGATCTATCTGTAAAAATGCAAGAGTTTACGGGTAGTGAAGATGATCTGGGTGCGTCAACTGTACCGATTTTAATTGGTACAGTTTCGTCGGGATTTAACTTAACTGATGAAAATCGGGAAGAAAAAACAAACAAACCATTTATTGATATGCAAAAAAGATTGCCTTCTTTAATCGATAATTGTTACCTGGTGGACAATTCTAAATATATGATTATGGAGTATGTTGATGGAATGCCTGTTGTTCACGGCACTGATAAGATGCATTGGAGTCAGGAACAAATGTTACGTATCGGAGAGGATATAGGTAATATAATTATTAATTCAATTGTTGATAAATAGCAAACGAGTTTTTGCGAATATGTTATAATGCCTTTGGGTGAAAAATGGATACCAATAAGATTCAGGATACAACTTTAAATTATTTTACCGAGCCACTGACCTACGAAACCAGGCCGTGGCTGTCTCCTGCGCCCCACACCCACCAAGAATTGGAAATTATTTACGTGGTTCGCGGATCTTGCGTGGCCTACGCCAACCAGCGGAAAGAAGTGCTTCGGCCGGGAGACTTATTCATTGCCTACCCAAATCAGGTGCATTACTACGAAAGTGCCGTTTGGGGCGTGGGATCTTACGTACTTTTGATTTTCAACGCCTCTATTTTGTACGAGATGGCAAGCCAAATCGAAGGGCATGAACCGGCGGAAAATGCTGTTCATATCGGGATTGACACACCCCTTGCAAAGCGTTTGCAGGAAATTGCACAAATTAAGGGTTTTTACAGTGATGCGAAAGCTCGGTATTTGATCGGCCTTATGATGATGGATCTCTTGCCGAAGCTGAAACTCAGTCCCATTGTGCCGGAAGAGGACACCACGGTGCTGATGCTTTTGGAATACTGCCGGAAACATTATCGGGAACCTCTTTCGTTGGAACGTCTGTCTAAAGAGTTTCATTTGAGTCGAGGTTATATTTCTCAAATATTCAATCGAAAGATCAATATGAGTTTCACCCATTTTGTGAATGCCCTTCGGGTACATACGGCGGTTAAACTTCTCAAGAACAGCGATATGAAGATTGTAGATATTGCGGAAGAAGTGGGGTATACGTCCCTGCGGTCTTTTAACCGAGCCTTTATGGAAATTGCCAATTCAACACCTACCGTGTATAGACGGTTATACCGAAAGAAATGAGATTTCGCTGACATTCGTTATTCTTATCATGAAGCTACCGGCTCCAGTGTCAAAGGACAAATGTCCCGATCTGCCCCTGTATTTACCACATACTTCCAAGAGTGCAGTCCTTGAGTCAGGGTACTGTTCATTTGCTCCGCCGCCGAAGCCCAGGTAACGGTACTTCCGTCCACGAACGCGGCATTCTCGTTGGTTTTCGGTGCGTCAATACCATAGACCGGATGGCCGGCTTCGGGCGTATTCCAAAAGTTTACGGTAAAAGTTCCATTCATACCGTAACCCGCTATACCGCCCATCATCGGGTTTGTGCCGGCACCGGGCTGAATAATGCCTGTACTATAGCAAGCCTTCACGGAGGCAGTGTCTACCTTTGCCACGATACCACCAGTCATAGTGCCGTAGGCCAATCCATTCGACTTTATATTACCTATATTGTAGCAAGCCACAATTTTTCCGCCCGCACTCAACGTGCCGCAAATACCGCCGGTGGAATTTTCGCCTACAACGGTTGCATCATTCTTGCATCCACTGGCTGTTCCGCCGTACAGTTGCCCGACAATGCCGCCGGTGTGACTGCTGTTGCCGGTTATGGAGCCGCCTGCGGAGCAGCCTGTAATCACCGTATTTTTAGAACAGTATCCTGCAATGCCCCCCACGTTAGCGGCACCTTCTATGGAGACGTTTGTCAAATGCAGATTTTGAATGATGCTGTCAGCGTGCAAGGATCCAATGAAACCAATCTCATTTCCGGAGGAATGAATGACCAAGTTGGAAATCGTATGATGGTTACCATCAATCGTACCCTCAAATATTTTCGGTTGCCAATTGCTCTCGCAAACGCCGTCTCCATTCAAGTCGTACTTCATTTCGGCAGGAAGAGTAATGTCTTTTGCAAGCGTCAAGCTTGCCGTAATGAAACCGGACTCTACATTGCTCCAAACGTACAACCCTTCTGCCGTATAAACCGTATATGTCCGGCTTTCTTCGTCGTAAAGATAATCCAGCGTCTCCTTACAACCGTCGCAAACGCCGTCCGTATTCTCGTCGGTGTGAAAAGGCTCCTGGGTAGGCGTGGGTTCCGACGCGGTGGGCTCACTGCAGGCGGTGAGGCATAGTACAAGCGCAAGGCCCACAAGGAGCAAGGTAAAATGGATCCAAAAAGACAACGCATTTCGTTTCATTTGAGGTACCTCCAATTGGAAGAATCTTATATAAATCAGTGTAATATTTTTTACGAAAAAAAGCAATAGAGGGGCTGTTTTTTCTCTTGTATTTTCCCTGCGAATCCTGTATGATGTGCCCAAGTGTAAAATAACAAAATGGAGGGTGTCCTCATGAACAAAATATTTGATCGAGCCAATTGGATTACGCTGGGCAGAAGTCCGGAAGAGTATAGAACCAAAGTTAATCCGTGGGAGTTCAGAATCACGGAAGAAGTGCGCAATGAACCCATGCCCAAGGGGTGCGGCATTGCTACATTTTACAAGAAATTCCGGGTGGAGAAGCCTCTGAAGGCTGCCACCATTCATATAACGTCTCTGGGCTGTTTCAATCTGTACGTAAACGGCGAGAAAATCAGCACCGACGAATTGGCGCCGGGCTGGACGGATTTTAATAAAAGAGTTTTGTATTATACGTATGATCTTACAAAGAACCTCACCCATGGGGATAATGCTTTGGCGGTGCCCGTATCCTTAGGATGGTGGGCAGGCAGAATTTCCTTGGGCACCTACGGGGACAACGATACCGCGTTGATCGCCGCCCTTGTTTTGGAATATCAAGACGGCTCTCAGGAAACGTTGACCACAGACACCACTTGGAAAGGAACGTTGAACGGTCCTGTGCGCTATGCGGATATTTGGGACGGGGAAGTTTACGATGCGAATTTTGACAGCTATGCACAAATGTCCATGCCGGATTATCCGGAATCGAAATTTGACCAAACGCCGATGCTTTATACTGCCTTCCAAGGAGAAATTTCTCCCAAAATCGGGCCCAGCGTATGCGTGCGAGACGGCTTTGATATGCAGCCGGTGACGGCTACTGTTTTTGAAGGCACCAAGGACAATGGCTCGGATTTTGGCGTGATTGACGTACGGGAAACTTTGGCATCGCCCCAGGCTTCCGGCCGTATTCTTTTGAAGAAAGGCCAAGGGGTCAATTACGATCTGGGACAGAATATGGTCGGTTGGGCGCATTTTACCGTAAAAGGTCCCCAAGGCACCACCCTTACCCTGCGCCACGGGGAGATGCTCAATGACAGCGGCTTGAAATCCCGGGGGAACGATGGCCCGGAGGGGTCTTTGTACACCGCCAACTATCGCAGTGCCAAGGCGAAAGTCAAATACACTTTGAAAGGCGCGCCGGACGGAGAGACTTATCGCCCCGCTTTCACCTTCTTTGGGTTCCGCTACATTGAATTGACAGCGGACGCGGATATTGAGATCGAAGCATTCCGCTGCGACGTAGTGGGCTCCGATACCCCGGATACGGGCTGGATAGAGACTTCCAGTCCAGACATTAACCAATTATATAGTAATATTCGTTGGGGACAGCGAGGTAATTACTTGTTTGTGCCCACGGACTGCCCGCAACGGGACGAAACTTTGGGTTGGGCGGGAGACACCCAGGTGTTTGCTTGCACCGGCGCGTACAATTCTTACGTGCTGGAATTTTTCCGAAAATGGCTCCAGGATGCCCGGGACAGCCAGAATGCGCAGGGGATGTACCCGGACGTTATTCCCCATTCCCGCGTGATCGGTTTTGGCAGCGGTGCCTGGAGCGACTGCGGCATTATCGTGCCGTATATGATGTACAAGATGTACGGAGATAAGACCATTTTACAGGAATGCTACGATTCTATGGTGAAATACATGGATTGGCTTGCAACCACTAATTGTGAAGGACCTTGCGCCGTGTACGCCGATTGGCTTGCCTACGAGCCTACGGAGCCTCGTTTCGTCAGCATCGCCTACTATGCTTATGACTTGATTTTAATGGAGAAGATGTGCCGCGCCTTGTCTGCGCAAGCGGGGGACCGGTACGATGTGAAGGCCGGTGAAATGGCGACGCAGTATCAGCGGGTTCGGGCACATTTTCAAGCGGTTTATTTGGATGGGGCGGGTAAAATGACCCAAACCTCCCAAACGGCTTACTTACTGGCACTGAAATTTGGATTGCTTCCGGAAGACGATCGGGAGGAAGCTCTGGCTGTTTTGAAGCAAAAAATTGTGGATAATGATTATACTCTGAGTTGCGGTTTTGTGGGTACGTCCACTTTGAACCAGACTTTAAGTGAATTGGGAGAGAGCAATTTGGCGTATTCCCTGCTGCTCCAGCGAAAAGATCCTTCTTGGCTGTACAGCGTAGACCAAGGGGCGACTACCATTTGGGAGCGTTGGAATTCTTATACCAAGGAACGCGGCTTCGGAAACGTGGGGATGAATTCGTTTAATCACTATGCGTATGGTGCGGTGGCAGAATGGATGTACCGATATATGCTCGGCATTGATACCTGTGAAGACGGGTTTGGATTTAAACATATTTTACTCCAACCCAAACCCGATCTGCGTACGCCCGGGGAGATGCCCGCCGGCCAGGAGAAGATAACCTGGGTGCGGGGCCATTATGATTCTGTTTCGGGCAAGATTGAGGCGGCGTGGACGCTGGAAAATGGTGTGTTTGAATATACCGTAGCTGTGCCCGCCGGTGTGAAGGCGACGCTGCATTTGCCCATTGGAGAAGATGAAGCGACGTACGTGGCGGATGGAGCCACTTGCGACGCTGACGGCTACCGGGAAAATAGGTGTTTAGTAATTGACGTGGTGCCGGGCGAGCATCGGTTTGTGAGCCGGGTGTGAATTTTAAAAGGGCATGCGGGTACAAATGCCATCAAAAAGTTGCTTTGTACCCGCATTTTTTGCTATTTCCGGGTACATTATAAAGAATAAGAGGGTTGTGTACCCAAAACGCAGCATTTTACCTGATTTGAAAGTAGTTTCCCGGGTACAAAAACTATCAAAAAGCCCCTTTGTACCCGACCGTGCAAAACTGTAAATTACCCCTTGCATCTTCTTCTTGCATTTGGTATAATAACCGATGCTGTTGAAATACGCACGGTTTGCGATCTGCGGCAGCCCTGGCTTTTGAAGCCCCGACCGCGGAGATGACCGAACCGGAGGATTACAAAATAAGGAGGAAATTAATTATGGCAGTCATTTCAATGAAGCAGTTGTTAGAAGCAGGTGTTCACTTTGGACACCAGACCAGAAGATGGAACCCCAAGATGGCAGAGTACATCTTCACGGAGAGAAACGGTATCTACATTATCGATTTGCAGAAGACCGTTAAGAAGGTAGATGAAGCGTACTTCTTCTTGTCCGATATCGCGAAAGCAGGCGGCACCATTTGGTTCGTTGGTACCAAGAAGCAAGCAAAGGATTCCATCAGCGAAGAAGCAATTCGTTCCGGCCAATACTACGTAAACAACAGATGGCTGGGCGGTATGCTCACAAACTTCAAGACCATCCG
>JAGBGO010000026.1 GCA_017935905.1 Clostridia bacterium
TATACTAATCACGAAAAACAACTCCTTTGTGTTTGTGTTTTGTGTCGTTACTTAACATCATATCACATTTGAGTTGTTTTTCTCTTTTTATTTGTTACCTATCTATTGTACTATAACAGAAAAAATAATTTTATTCAAATAAATAAATCCACGCAGTGAGAACGTCCAAAAAATGGTGCCAGAAATTCTTTTTCGTCACGGTTTTGAAGGGTACAACAGGCGTTTCCAAGAGCAGTTCTTCGCCAATAAACAGCCGGAACGTACCCACGGGCACTTGATGGGAAAGGGGTGCAGAGAAGGACGTCTTCATAGGGATAAAATCCTCCCGGATTTGATCCCGTTCTTCCGGTTTCAGCAAGCATTGAACGTTTTGGGAAAGTACGGCATCCATTTCATCCATTTTACCTGCCTGAATTTGAACCGTGCCCACCACGTGTCCCTTGGGATAGAGCTGGTAAAGCCGATACTGCTCCACCACGTAGTTGGTCATGGAGAATGCGTCCCGTCTGCGCGCTTTGGACGTCGGACAGCCCAAAAGCACAATGATATAGGAAGCACCGCCGTGCTGCGCTTTTACCACCAGACAGTATCCCGCATTTCCTGTGTATCCGGTTTTCATCCCCGACACGTGGGGACTGACCCCTAAAAGGGGATTGGTATTGGTCAAAGTGTGACCTTCGATGGTAATGAGTTTCGTGTTACAAATATCGGAAAGCAGGGGATCTTGAGTATAAGCCCGGGCGATTCTGCCCAGATCCTCCGCGGTGGTGTAGTGATCCTCGTCGTCTAGGCCGTGGGGAGAGGTAAAATGGGTGTTTGTACAATTTAATTCGGCGGCTTTCTCGTTCATCAGCCGGCAAAATGCTTCCGTGCTGCCGCTGGTATGTTCTGCAAGGGCCACGGCGGCGTCGTTGCCGGACACCAACATTAAACCGTACAAAAGTGCCCGCACGGAGATCTTTTCCCCTGCAGTAAGATGCATCGAGGAACCGGAAGTTCCCGCAGCAGCGGCACTTACGGTGACCGTTTCGGTTAAAGAACAATGCCGGGATACGATCATTGCCGTCATGATTTTGGTAGTGCTGGCCATAGGCACTTTGACGGAAGCGGATTTTTCGTAAAGTACGCGGCCGGTTTCCAGGTTTTGGACGAAGGCGTAAGGTGCGTTCAGGGTGGGAACGTTTATTTCTGCGGCCTTGCTTGTGTGGGGTTCTGCGGCCCAAAAGAAAAAAATGCAGAGGAGCAAGGTCCCCGTTCTTTTGTAAAAATCCATGGAAATGCCTCCTTAGCGATGCTTGGTTATATTTATGTACAAGGGGAACGGAGTATGCTCGGAAACGGTGGGTCGAATCAGGTCGAAATTCGTCGAACGATTCTATCTTTTCGGTAAAATGCCGGCGTGGTACAATGGAAACAGTCCATAAGACGCAACACAATCAGAGGGGGAGATTCTATGCATACGTTGGAAATGGCGGTGGTTATTCCGCTGTTATTTTTCGTCATTTTAGGTGGTTTAGGCCTATCGGTTCACACGGTTAAGCTTGTTTCCCGGCAAATCGAAGGATATGCGGAATCAACTTGTACAGACGTTTCGGATTGTGTACAAGTACTTCGCATTACGGAGGTGGCGCATGAAATACTGGAAGAATTTGAGCAACCGTAGAGGCTCCGTTACTGTTTTCGTGGCAGTGCTGCTGATTCCCATTTGCGTGCTGCAGTGCGCTTTGGTGGACTGCGCCAGAGGAATTTCCTTCCGCTACGTAGGACGGGAGCGGGTTTCTTTGGCACTGGCCAGTATGTTGGCATCCTTCGACAGCCGTTTGCACGACGACTACGGATTGTTTGGCATGAATCGGGTGCGCGTCGGCAACGTGGAAGAAACGTTCAAAGGGTACTTAACCGGCGGAGAATTTCCGGTGGATTCTTTTGAAATGAAGCTGAAAGATCCTTTATCACAGCCGGAGATATTAGGCGGGCAAATTACCGCCCGGATGGAACTTCGCACGCCCATTCGCAGCGGAGCGTGGTTTTTGGAACAGCTTGGCTTGATTGAACACGGGGAGAAACAGGGACGCGCCGCACTGTTGATTGCAAAAGGCAATGAGCTTCTTGGCCTTTCCGATGAGAAATTGGCACGTCTGAAGAACTTGTTGGAAGGCGTTTTTCCGGGAGATACGAATTGTGTAAACGGTTTCACAAAAGCCCATTGGTTGTACGTAGAGCGGGAAACGGCTTTGATTACGTTGGAAACGCCGGATCTGAAAGACGGGAAAGCCATAGCACGCCTGTTGTCCGCACATGAAGAATACCGAAGTTTATTGTTGAATTATTGTTCGTATCACAACCAAAGTATCGGTCTTATTCGGGACTTGCAGGATCTGTCGGGACAAATACAGACCCTGATTTCGGATGCACGCAATCTGTGTGAAGACGATCCGGGGGTTTCTTCCCTCATTGTTGATCTGCGCAACCAGGCGTACAAGATTTCGAATACCCACAATATGATCGGCCTGGAACGAAACTTACAGTTGTTGACGGAGAAAAATGAAGGGGTTGAGTGGAATATACAAATGTTGGAAGACCCGGAGACATACGGGAAGAATCCGGAGAATCTTTCTACGTTTTTGGCAAATTTGAAGAACGCTTTGTCGCTATCCGGCATTCGGGACGATTTCACCGTGGAAATGCTGGATCGGGACTCCTCAACACAAGCAGCTCAGATGCCGGAAGCCAATTGGACGTTGCCGGACTCGACAGGAGCGGATTTTGTTATTCCGGAAGCCATATACAATACGCTTCCCTCGGTCGTGCAGGGCGTCCCGCCGGCGGGCATTGGTGATTTTTTTGATGTGCAAGATCTGGGGGATCTTACGTCTTTCTTTGACGTGGGGTCTTTTCTCTCCGGGATTGGACAAGCCGGTACACGACTGTATGAAGACGTGCTGCTGACAGACTACGTTTTGGATACTTTTGGAAACGGCGTGGACGGAGGAGGGTATTTTACCGGCGAAATTGAGTATATATTGGGCGGACACGCTTCTTATAAGGAGAATAAAGAATACGTACAACAAAAGCTTTTCTTTTTGCGTTTTGTTCTCAATCTTACCCACGTGTTCAGTGACGGTGAGAAAAGGGGACTTGCCCAGGAACTTGGAAATGCCATTGCCCTTGCGATAAGCAGAGGGATCGGTGGAGATTTATATGCGGTCTTGATTATGTGCACGTGGGCGGCGTGTGAGAGCGGGGTTGACGTTTCTGACTTGTATTCCGGCAAAGAAGTTCCTTTGATCAAAACGAAAAGCACGTGGCGCACTTCTATTGAAGGTCTTTTCGAATCGGAGGGAACCGAAAATGATGAATCTCTGTTGGATTTATCTTATGTAGATTATTTGACACTGTTATTGATGACCGAAGACCGAACCGTTAAATTGCTGCGTATTGCGGACGTAATTGAAGTGAATATGACTGAAAAGACGGGCCTGCGATATAAACTCTCCGGTGTGTATACGTGCGCGGAAGCCACTGTTTGCTACCAACCGGATTATTGGACGTTGGAAATGCTTCCGGGAAGGAGGAAATCCGATTATGTGCTTCAAATACAAAGTAAGCAACGTTATGGAGAGGAGTGAGTCCGGTGCTGTTTCCTTGGAAGCGGCATTTGTGTTGCCACTGCTTTTGACGGTGCTGCTATTGTTTGTTTCCGTTTTACAAGGGATTGTTCTGCGCAACTGTGTGGAGCGTGCTACCTTGCAAACGGCGAAGACGCTCAGTCAATATGCGGTTGTGTATCATTCGTACGGAATGGTCAAACTGGAAGAAAAAGTTTTGCAGGATCTGAACGGAGTCCAAAAAGCGGATTTTATTGATCTTCGAGGCTACGTTCAATCCGGTGAAAACCGATTGTACGGCACGGCAGCCGAGCAGTTTATTCAATACTACTTACAGCAAGATCCGTTGGTGCGAAACGGCTACGTACGCTATGAGGATATATCTTGTGACGGCAGTACTTTTTTTGCAGGTAACGACGATATCCTGTTGGACGTTTCTTGCAAAGCAGATTACCCGCTGTCGGTGGGAACTACGCTGCGGGTTCGGGGATGGGTTCGGGGAGATAGTCCGCTGTCCTCCTTGATACAAGAAGGTGTTTCCGTTTGGTCCTTTGATAATTTCACCCGGGGGAAGATGATTCGCGATATATTTGGCGGGGATCTACCCTACGACTATCCGGTGATCGCATCTTTTCAAGACGGCGTCGCCTTGATGATTAAGAGTGTGGATACTACCAAGTCTACCTATCAAGATACCGAAAGGCTGAAGCAGGAAATCCGGGCAATGATCGAAAAACTACAGGCGTTTCAAGGTGTTCCGGGGGAAATAGAAGCGGACGCGATCAAAAGCAAGAAACTGCTGCTTGTGGTTCCGGAAAATACCCAACCGGAACAGGCGAACGCCCTGTTTGAATCGGTGCGAAATTACGGTGTGGTTCATCAAATTCAAGTGGAAATTCAATTCTATCAGGAGTCTTGTAACTCCAAAGAACCTGTGATATAGTACAGGGGAGGTATTGAAAGGGAGGACTGGCTCCATGCTTGTAATTGATGATTGTGTTTCCGGTTGCTTAATATATAACGGAGCGGTGCAGACTTGCACGCCCGGGCAGGCAGTGGAATTTGATTTTACGGGTCCTGTTATTTATGAAGTGATTCGCTATATAAACGGACGGGGATTGTTTAAAGATGATCATTGGTTGCGTCTTCAAAACAGTGCTTGCGGGCAAGGGCTTGAATTGCCGCTGGCTTGTAACGTTTTTGATCAATGGGTGGAAACTTTGCTTGCACAAAGCGGTAGGCAAAACTGCAACGTGAAGCTGTTGGTTTGCCCGGGGCAATACGTCATTTATTTAAGCAAAACGTTTTACCCGGCACCGGAAGTTTATGAAACCGGCGTTGCAACAGCATCTATTTTCGTAGAGCGTCCGGATCCCAACGCGAAAGTACGCCGGGAATCTTATATCGAAACCATTGCGTCTTTTCGCAAAGAACGGGACGTGTTTGAGGCGCTGCTTCTCAACCGTGACGGTTTCTATACAGAGGGAAGCCGCTCAAATCTGTTTTTTGTAAAGCGGGGAGAGGCTTGCGTATACACGGCACCGTCTTCCATGATTTTGGAAGGCGTTATGCGCAGACATTTGTTGGAAGTTTGTAAGCAGCTAAACGTGCCGGTGATACAAAAGGCTGTTTCAAAGGACGAATTACCCTTCGTTGAAGCGGCGTTCCTTACGGGTACTTCTATTAAAGTACTTCCCATTGCACAGATTGACGGGGTGGAATATGCGTCTTCTGCCCATTCGTTGGTACAGAAGTTGATAAAGGGATTTGACGCCTACGTTGGATTGGCTTGAGAACAGAAGTGAGGCTGCGTATGAATCAAAAGGTTGGTATTTTATCGAATCGGGAAATTGGTTGCATTCTGGCACAAACATTGGGCCGGGAAGAAGTGACCGTGTCGTTATTCCCGGAAGGTGTTGAATTTCAGGATACGGAAGAACAGGTGCTGTTCTGTAATCAATACAATCAAAACGGTGTTTCCGTGATGCTGGATATGGAATCCTTTCTCTTGTCCTTGGAAAGTCCGAAACGGATTTTCATTGTGGGAGAGGGGGCTTTCTTTGTAGAAGAAGTGCTAAAGAAGCTGATTCCTCATTTGGAACCCGGGGATATTCTTGTGGATTTATGCGATGGGAAATTTACTGCGGTACCATCTCGCGTGCAGCAAGTGAAAGAAACCGGTGCCCAATACTTATCCACCGGATTTTTACAGGGCGGAGAATCTTTCTCGAAAGGTTTTTCCTTGCTCCCCGGCGGTAGTTTTCAGGCCTATGATGCGGTGCGTGACGTTTTAATGGTACTGTGTGCCAAGATGGATGGAGATTTTTACTGCTGTCCCTACATTGGCCCGGACGGCTCCGGTCAATACGTAAAGACGGTGCACGACGGTCTGGCGGCTTGTTTGCTGCAAATCTACGTGGAAGCCATTGCGATGACTCGGACGTTACTTGGCTGCGACAATGATACTCTTGCGGAAATTCTTTCTGAATGGCACGATCACGAATGCGGATCTTTCTTGTTGGACGTACTTTGCCAAGTGACCCGAAAGTACGATCGGGAAACCGGAAGTCCGATGATCGACGTAGTTATGGATCGCCTGGAAACAGAAGCCGGTCTTGCATGGACATTGGAAAGCGGTCTTGCGTTATCGGTGCCTATGCCGGCTATGTACGCAGCCAATGAAATGGCGTCTTTCTCCGGTTTGAAGAATGAACGCATTGCAGCGTCCAAGTTGTTGAAACCGATTCCTGTACGAGCCATGGATACTTCTTCTCAAAAAGCTTTTTTGGAAGAAGTGCAGCATGCGGCTTATTTGGCAACTTTGTGTGCGCTTGCCCAGAGTTTTGCTTTACTAAAGAAAGCTTCGGACCATTACACGTGGGAGCTGAATATGCTTTCCATTGCAAAGGCGTATCAAGGAAGTTCCTACGTTCGTTCGGAAGCGTTATTCCGCGTCATCGAAGCGCTGGAGCGTAAGAGCGATTTGAACAATCTCTTCTTGGATCCGTATTTCAAATCCGTTGCGGAAAGCTACGCGCAGGATTTGAGAAGTTTCGTCAAAAAGGGCGTATCCATCGGGTTGCCTATATTGTGCATACAATCCTGTGTGGGGTACTTGGATAGTTACCGTTCTGCCGTTTTGCCTGTCGGCACCGCTTCTTTAGCGTGGGATTACGTACTTGGCAGTGGTTTTGCCCGCAATGATCGCAGCGGATCTTTCCATGGGGATTGGCAAAATCCGGATCGGTATTTAGATGCTGAATTATTGCAGTAGTTATGCGTTACCAGCTTCCGCCGCGGCCGCGGGTGGCTTCTTCGTAAGCCCGGTCTTCCGCTCGCTCTTTCTCGTAGCGAATGTCTTTACGAATAGCGGTTACCGTATACCCGTAGAGTTCGATATGAATTAAGTAAAGAACGCCCATAGTAAACTTCAGGGGGATTCCGATGATTCTGGAGAGGGTTACGACAATGGGCTGATAGGCAAGGGTCCACCAACGGAATACGGAAAGTGCGCAATCGGAGAATGCACTGTGTCCGCCGGCGATAATATAACTTAAGAAGAAAACCGCGTAAGCTAAACCGCCCACAAATTCGTAGAGGAAGATACCCCTGGCAATCCACCACAGTTTCTTGCCTCGCAGAAGAATACAGAAGGGGATATGGATCAAGAAAAGAATTAAGGACACGATGCCAAGCCACAAGGGAATGGCCCTGGTCTCGAAGGTGAAACCGGTCAGCGGGGGAATTAAGAATATTAAAATATTCAGTGCTGCCAGTCCGGCTGCCAGCAGGTAGGATTTTTGTTTATCGGTCCATGAATTGATCTTCTGCATAAAAAACACTCCGTTTCATAGAATATTATACAGGAAAAGGCGGTAAAGGACAATGAAAAGTCTGTATCTTTTTTTTAAGGGTATTTTAATTGGCATTGCACTGGTGCTTCCCGGTCTTTCAGGCAGTCTCATGGCGGTGCTTTTGGGTATGTACGAAGACGTTGTAAATTGGATTGCTTCTTTTCGAAAGAATATTAAAAATTTACTTTTGCTGGGAATCGGTGCTGCAATCGGCATTTTAATTTCCGCCAAATTGGTACTGGTACTTTGCGTGGCCTATCCCGGACCTTGTAATTGGTTCTTCTTGGGCTTGGTGGCGGGGGGCTTGCCTATGCTGATTTCCGGGGTAAAAGGGCGAAATTTTACCAAACTGGGTTTTGTTCCGATGATTCTTGGTTTTGCGGCGATATTTGCCATAACGTTATGCTCCGGCACGGCGGCAGATTTCCACGTGGCGATTCCCCGTATTTCCGGTGTGCAAGACGCAGGCGTTCTTTTGGGTGCCGGCTTGATTTCTTGCGGTCTTATGATGCTTCCCGGTGTCAGCGGATCCGTACTCCTAATTCTACTGGGCCAATACGGAACCGTGTACGGAGCGGTATCGGATTTGACCGATTTCAGTCGGTGGTCCGAATCGTTGCCGATTTGTATTTTGTTTGGTATCGGCGGTGTTGCAGGCGTTTTACTGGTTTCCAAAGTTATGAAGGGAACCATTCGGCGTTTTCCCCGGATCGTGCAGTGGTTGATCTTAGGCCTTACGTTGGGCACTTGCGTGTCCCTGGGATGGGTGTGTATTCAAAACATGAAAAATGTCGTTTCGTTACTCTACGTACTGTTCTTCCCCCTGGGTTTTGCGGCGACGGTGCTTGCCGGCAGATTGGAAAGGAAGAATAAAGTTTGAGTGGCTCGTGCCAATCGTAAAAATAATTCTTGACAACCGGGAAAGACTGTTGTATACTGCCAAAAGCCGTAGGGGAGTAGTTCAACTGGTAGAGCAACGGTCTCCAAAACCGTGTGTTGCGTGTTCGATTCGCGTCTCCCCTGCCAAGACAAAGAAGCCTGCCCCATCGTGGGCGGGCTTTTCTATTTCATAGGGGGTTTGGAAATGAAGAAAAAAGGTTTCATTTGTTTGATATTGACGTTATGTTTTTGCATATCGATGATTTGTCTGCCGGTGCAAGGGGAGGAGCCTACCGCAGTGGCTACAGAAGTATCTACGGAATTACCGACTGCGTTTTCTACAGAGATGCCGTCCGAAATTCCTTCTTCTGAACCTTCTGCTACCGCGGAAGGAGAAGAATCTTCCGGCGGCGGAAACCGTTGGGTTTTCTTCTTGATAACCAGTGTTCTCAGCCTTGCTGTTGCTATTCCGCTGGCCATTCGTTCCGGCAATAAGAAATACGGGAAATAAACACCTTTTGCATTGACTTTTTTGATAAAATAGCGTACCATTATAGACAACGTAGAAACGTCAATTGGGGAGGTTTTGGAAAGTGGCTTGTACTTGGGAATCTTTAGTAGAAGAATGCAACGCTTGTACCCGTTGCGCACTTTGTGAAACCCGTACCAACGTAGTTGTAGGACGCGGATGCCCCCATGCACCGATTTTATTTGTAGGAGAAGGACCGGGTCGCCAGGAGGATGAACAGGGACTTCCTTTCGTGGGTCAGGCGGGCGGACTTTTGGATCTTGCCTGTGAAGGGTTGGGATTTGCAACCGACGATTATTATATTGCAAACGTTGTGAAGTGTCGTCCTCCGGAGAATCGCACGCCTTTTGAAGAAGAATGTACGGCTTGCCTAGGCTTTCTTCGGGCACAATTTTCCTTAATCAAACCCCGAATCGTGGTATGTTTGGGAAACGTTCCGCTCCATTACTTAATCGACAAAAATGCCCGCATTACTCAGGCCAGGGGTCAGTGGGTACAGCGCAAAGGCGTTTGGTTTACAGCAACCTACCATCCGGCGGCATTGCTGCGGGATGAAAGCAAGAAATTGGATTTTTGGAAAGATTTGCGTGCGGTCCGAGAAAAACTGCAGGACATTCAAAACGGAGGTGTGTAACCGTGTTTGCTTACAACTTGCAAGAAATGGAACACCTCAATGGTGACTTTCAAACCCGTTGCACCCGGGAAGTGGAGAAACGGCGGGACACATTGAAGCTACCGGCAGGCCCCTTGGAATACGTGTACGGCCACGGAAGCTGCGCTGCCGGCATTATGTTGATCGGCGAAGCACCGGGGAAGGACGAGGTGCGTATGGGCCGTCCCTTTGTAGGAAAGGCCGGTTCGATTCTTTCGGAAATTTTAGAAAATACCGGATTTGACCGGGAGGATTTATATATTACCAATGTAGTCAAGTATCGATTGAGCCGGGAAGGGAAACGCCCGGGAACGGTCGCCAATCGGCCGGCAACCACGTTTGAAATTACCAACAGTATGCTTTGGCTTATTGGGGAAATATTATTGGTCAGACCCAAATTGATTTTAACCCTGGGAAACGTGCCTTTGAAAGCGATGCGCCATATCGCACAATACTTTCAGGCAACCGCACAGGGGAACTTGACGGAACTTGAGAAGTCCTACTATGAGGAATACGTGAATATGAGTGAAATTGGTATGTGTCACGGCAGGCAGTTAACTTGTTCTTTTAAAGATTTTACGGCCACCCACATCCCGCTTTACCATCCGGCCAGCTTGATTTATAATCGCAGTTTGCGCAAGGCCTATGATGCAGATATGAAGGAGGTTCAACGATGCGTAGCGTTATTGTCCGAATGAAAAGACACAAAAGACAATGTATTGCTTTGTTTTTCTTACTTTTAATGTGTAGCCCCTTTGGTGCACTTCCGGCTCAAGCGGCTTTTTCAAAAACGGAAGCCACGGAAATTTATAAAAAAACCAAAGTGGATGCGCTTACGGCGAAATCTTATGCCGCTGTGGAATACGAATCCGGACAGCTTATATTACATGGCGGAACGCAAGAACCGGTTGTCATCGGTGGCCTTGTAAAGATGATGACGTTGCTGCTTACTTTTGAAGCGGTTGCCTCCGGTCAGATTACGCTGGATACAGAATTTACCGTTACGAAGCATGCACAGAACGTTTCCGTAGGGAAGGCGCGTGTTTTCCTGGATGCGGGCAAACGTGAACGGATCACGGTGCGGCAAGCAGTAGAGGCGGTTTGCATTTCCGGTGCCAACGATGCGGCTTGTGCTTTGGCGGAGTTTATTGGCGGCGACGAAGCTACTTTTGTAGCCCGTATGAATGCGCGCGCAGGGGAGATGGGACTGACCAATACCCATTTTACCGACTCCACCGGTCTCAAGACGGATCAAAGTACCACCGCTTTGGATTTTGTGAAGATTGTGCACGCGTTAATGCGCAATCACCCGGAGTCCCTTCCTTTTTTGAATATGACGTACGGCAAGTTCCAACACACGTCTACCGGACAACCGGATACGGAAATGGTGAGTTACAATCCTTTGAACCGCAACAAGTTCTATGAGGCATCCGACGGCGGCATGATTGGATCTTCCCAGCAGGACGGCTACAGCATTTGTGCAACGGTTTCGGAGAGCGACCAACGCGTGGTAGGCGTGATCCTGGGTGCGCCGGATGAAAATACCCGTGCTGCGGAAATTCGCAGATTGTTGGAATACAGCGTTTCAGAATACGAATTTCGTAAGTTATGTACCGGCGGTATGTTTGTCCGCAAGGTTGAAGTGAAGAATGGCAAGGAAAAGCGTATTAAGACACAGACGGCTACGGAATTATCCGTACTGGTACACATTTCGGAAGTGGATAAGATTACGTCGTCCGTGGAAATTACGGAGAAATTAAGCGCACCGGTGGAAGCCGGTACGAAGGTGGGTTACGTCATTTATTCCATGAACGATAAAGAAATCGGTCGCGTGGAATTAGTAACCTCGGAAGAAATGCCTAAAGCCAACTGGTTCGTCCGTTTCGTTCGGATGATCTTGTCTTGGTTCGGTCTGTGACCGTCACGGTTCGGGCGTTTGAATTAAGCGGTATTTTCCGCTGCGAAGAACTGTAATGAGTTCCTTTGGGGAGGTAATCTCTTGACTGGAGAGAATTCCTCCCTTTGCTGTATCATTTTCACTGTGAAAATCCGAACCGGACGTCATGGCTTTCCCGTAGTGCAATGCAAAAGCCCGGGCTGTTTCGTTGCGGAAGGTCTCCGTGTGGCTGTTAAACGTTTCCAATCCAAACAGTGCTTCCGGATTTTGCACCACCATATTGTCTCGAAACGGGTGAGCCTGGACGACCAGTGTGTCTTCCGGGAGGGTTTCGACGAGCTCTGTGACGCTTTCGCAGCGGTTGAGCAGGGGAAGCCGGTAAAAATCCGCCTCTTCCAATCCGTAAATCAAGTAGTCGTTGGGACAGGAATCCAGGCGCACTTCGGCACCGGGCAGTACGGTAAAACGTCGCTTTTCACCTTCGTTCCGTGCGGCGTAATATCCTCTTAAATAGCGATCAATAATGGTTTTATGACAAGAAGAAAGTTCATCTTTGAACCACTCGAAAAACAGGGAAAAATAATGATCGGTGACCACGATTCCCTGATATCCGGCCTCTTCGTAACGGCGCACGATTTCAGCGCCGCCCAGGGTGGCAAATCGGTCACATTCTGCTGTATGTACGTGTAATTCGTATTTTCTTTCGGGCAATCTTCTCATCTCCTGTTTTGCTGTGCAAACAATGTACTATATCTTCCCGTATAAGTCAAATTTTTCTGGTTGATAACGCCGGGAATCGGTGCTATAATAGGAACGAAATGTGCGTATTTTACGATACAGAACTATAGGAGGTTATTGAAACCATGGGTACAGATTGTGCATGTTGCTCGGATGAGAAGAGCAAGAAACTGTTGGCAGTCATCGAAGCGGAGAAGAATACGCCCGGTTCGTTGATTCACATTCTGCACGAAGCGCAAGAAATCTACGGATATCTTCCTTTGGAAGTGCAGAAGACGATTTCGGAACACACCGGAATTCCTTTGGCAGAAATTTACGGCGTTGTTACGTTCTACGCTCAATTTTCTTTGAAGCCGAAGGGACAATATCGGATTTCCGTATGTCTGGGTACGGCTTGCTACGTAAAGGGTGCGGACAAGGTATTAGATCGTTTAAAGAGCGAACTGAATATGGACGTAGGCGATTGCAGCGAAGACGGTAAGTTTTCTTTGGACGCCTGCCGTTGTATCGGCGCTTGCGGTTTGGCTCCGGTTATCACCATCAATGACGACGTATACGGTCGTTTGGATGAGAGCGAAGTTCCCGGCATTCTTGCAAAATACTAAGATCTATGCTGAGAGACATTTCCTTACATATCCACGATCTTGCAGAGAATTCGATCACAGCCGGTGCGACGCAGATTGATATATCTGTTTGTGCCGATGGGGAAGGCTTTCTCTGTGTGGAAATTAAGGATAACGGTTGCGGCATGTCGGAAGAATTGTTAGCACGTGTTACGGATCCTTTTACCACCAGCCGAACCACACGAAAGGTTGGCATGGGGATTCCGTTCTTTAAGATGGCCTGTGAACAGGCAGAGGGCGTTTTCCGGATTCAATCGGAACCGGGAAAGGGAACCCAAACCCGGGGCACGTTTCGTATTCAACACATTGACCGATTACCTTTGGGTGATCTGGGCGAGACGGTTACGATGCTGATCTTGGAGAAACCGGAAATTCGGTACACGCTGACGCTGACGTCGAACCGAGGTGCTTATCAGTTTGATACGGATGGAATTCGGGAAGTCCTGGGAGACACGCCCATTGATGACTATGAGATATTAGAGTGGATAAAAGGGTATGTTGATGATCATACCGGGAATATATTCGGAGGTGTATTAGATGAAATCGTTGGAAGAACTTAGAGCTTTGAAAGAAAAGACCAAAGCACAGATGAACTTACGAAATGAACAGAACGGACTGCGCGTTGTTGTTGGTATGGCAACTTGCGGTATTGCAGCAGGTGCCCGTCCTGTTATGAATACTTTTGTAGAGGAAATTGCGAAGCGTCAATTAAACAACGTTAAGGTTACTATGACCGGCTGTATCGGCCTGTGCAAATTGGAACCCATTGTTGAAGTGATTGATCCTTCCGGTGACAAAGTTACGTACGTAAAGATGGATGCACAGAAAGCAGCCCGCGTTGTAGCAGAACATTTGGTAAATGGCAAGATTGTGTCTGAATATACAATTAAGGCTGAGGAGAATTCATAAGGGAGGATCACGTTATGCAGATTTATAGAGCGCACGTGCTGGTTTGTGCCGGTACAGGTTGTACGTCTTCCGGATCCACTGTTCTTTTTGAAGAATTTGAGAAGCAGTTGAAGGATGCCGGGATTGAGAATGAAGTAAAGATGGTAAAGACCGGCTGCTTCGGACTTTGTGCTGAAGGCCCGATCGTAGTTGTATATCCGGAAGGTGCTATGTACTGCCGTGTTACCAAAGAGGACGTTGCGGAAATCGTTTCCGAGCATTTGGTAAAGGGTCGTATTGTAAACCGATTGTTGGAGGGTGCCGGTGAAGTTCAAAAGGAAGAGGCTGCTGCAGAGCAAAGCCATTTCTTTAAGAAGCAGATGCGTATTGCCCTTCGGAATTGTGGCCATATTAACCCGGAGAACATTGATGAGTATATCGCAGAAGACGGATACGAAGCATTGGGTAAAGTTATTACGGAAATGACGCCGGAACAGGTTATTGACGTTATGCTTAAGTCCGGACTTCGTGGCCGTGGCGGTGCAGGTTTCCCCACCGGACGGAAATGGGATTTTGCACGGAAGAGCCCTTCGGATAAGAAGTACGTTTGCTGTAACGCAGACGAAGGCGATCCCGGTGCATTTATGGACCGAAGCGTATTGGAGGGTGACCCTCACGTAGTATTGGAGGCTATGGCCATCGCCGGTTATGCAATCGGTTCTGACCAAGGTTATATCTACGTTCGTGCGGAGTATCCTATCGCCGTTAAGCGTTTGCAAATCGCCATCGAACAGGCAAGAGCCTACGGTTTGCTGGGTAAGAATATTTTGGGTACGGATTTCTCCTTTGATATTGAGCTTCGTTTGGGCGCCGGCGCATTCGTATGCGGCGAGGAAACGGCTTTGATGACCAGTATTGAAGGTCACCGTGGTGAGCCCAGACCCAGACCGCCGTTCCCGGCAGTTAAGGGCTTGTTCCAGAAACCCACCATTTTGAACAACGTAGAGACCTATGCAAATGTTCCGCGTATTATCCTGAACGGTGCGGATTGGTTCGCGGGAATTGGATCCGAAAGAAGTAAAGGTACTAAGGTATTTGCCGTAGGCGGTAAGATTAAGAATACCGGTCTTGTGGAAATTCCCATGGGTACGACGCTTCGTGAAGTGGTTTACGATATTGGCGGCGGTATTCCCAATGGCAAGAAGTTTAAGGCTGCTCAAACCGGTGGCCCTTCCGGCGGTTGTATCCCGGCAAGCTTGATCGATACGCCGATTGAATACGATACGTTGATCGAAATCGGTTCCATGATGGGTTCCGGCGGTTTGATCGTTATGGACGAAGATACCTGTATGGTAGATATTGCTAAGTTCTTCTTGACTTTTACCGTAGAGGAATCTTGCGGAAAGTGCCCGCCTTGCCGAATCGGTACCAAGCGTATGCTGGATATCCTGACCAAGATTACCAAGGGTCAGGGAACCTTGTCTGATATTGACGACTTGTACGCTTTGGCAGACGCCATTAAGTCTTCCGCTCTTTGCGGTCTTGGACAGACGGCACCGAACCCGGTATTAAGTACACTTCGTTACTTCAAGGATGAGTACATTGCCCACGTTGTGGACAAGAAGTGTCCTGCAGGCGTATGTAAAGATTTGATGCGTTACACCATTGTGGCAGATAAGTGTAAGGGCTGTAGCCTTTGTGCAAGAAATTGTCCTGTAAATTGTATCCAGGGCGAGATCAAGAAACCCTTCGTAATCGACCAAGACAAATGTATTAAGTGCGGAACTTGTATGGACAAGTGTAAGTTCGGTGCAATTGTAAAGGAATAATGGGAGGCACAATATGAAGACAGTAAATATTAAGATTGACGGTAAAGAGTTGGTTGTGCCTGAGGGAATTACCATTCTTGAGGCGGCAAGACAAGCCAACATCACCATTCCCACACTTTGCTTCTTGAAAGACATTAACGAAATCGGCGCTTGCCGTATGTGTGTGGTAGAGATTAAAGGTGCAAGAGCCCTGCAGGCAGCTTGTGTATATCCGGTTTCTGAAGGATTGGAAGTATACACCAACACCAAGAAAGTAAGAGATGCTCGTAAAGTTACGTTGGAATTGATTCTTTCCAACCACGATCGTCAGTGTTTGACCTGCGAGCGTTCCGAAAACTGCGAATTGCAGAATTTGGCAAAGAGCCTGAACGTACGTGATATTCGTTACAAAGCGTTGTACGACAATGAAATGCAACCGATTGATGACGTTTCTACATCCATTGTACGAAACAACAACAAATGTATTTTGTGCCGTCGCTGCGTAAGTGTTTGTAAGAAAGTACAGACCGTTGCAGTTATCGACACCATGGAGCGTGGCTTCTTAACCAAGGTTGGTTCCGCATTCGGTAAGTCTCTGGCAGATACGCCCTGCGTAAACTGCGGTCAGTGTATTGCCGTATGTCCTGTAGGCGCACTCACCGAGAAATCCCATATTGACCAAGTTTGGGATGCAATCGCAGATCCTGAGAAGTACGTTGTATTCCAGACGGCTCCGGCTGTTCGTGCTTCTATTGGAGAAGCTTTCGGAATGCCTATTGGCACCCGTGCAACGGGTAAGATGGTTAGCGCAATCCGTGGTCTTGGGGTAGACAAAGTATTCGACACCAACACCGGCGCAGACTTGACCATTTTGGAAGAAGGCACAGAGCTTTTGAACAGAATTCAAAATGGCGGAAAGCTTCCTTTGATCACGTCTTGCAGCCCCGGATGGATTAAGTTCTGTGAACACAACTATCCTGACTTCTTGGATAATCTTTCTTCTTGTAAGTCTCCCCACGAAATGTTTGGTGCTGTATTGAAGACTTATTATGCAGAGAAGATGGGTATTGATCCTGCCAAGATGTACGTGGTTTCCGTAATGCCTTGTACCGCAAAGAAATTTGAGGCACAAAGAGAAGAAATGAAAAACTCCTCCGGCTTTGTAGACGTAGACGCCGTTTTGACCACCAGAGAGCTTGCGCAGATGATCAAAGAGTGCGGTATTGACTTTGCAAACTTGGAAGACTCTCAGTTCGACGATCCTATGGGTGACGCTTCCGGTGCAGCAGTGATCTTCGGTGCAACCGGCGGTGTTATGGAAGCAGCCCTTCGTACCGTGGCTGACGTGCTTACCGGCACTTCCGCACCCATCGACAAGATTGAATATCAGGCAGTTCGCGGCGTAGAAGGTATCAAGGAAGCGACTGTAAACGTAGCCGGCAAGGAGATTCGCGTGGCAGTTGCCAGCGGACTTGGCAATGCACGTAAATTGCTGGATGCGATCCGTGCAGGGGAAGCAAACTATGAGTTCATCGAAATCATGGCTTGTCCCGGCGGCTGTGTAAACGGTGGCGGTCAGATTATTCAACCTTCTTCTGTTCGTAGCTGGATTGATCTTCGCACAGAGCGTGCAAAGGCACTTTATGAAGAGGATCGTGCACTGCCTATTCGTAAGTCTCACGACAACCCGATGATCAAGGCACTTTATGATGAATATTATAAAGAGCCCGGCAGCCATAAGGCACACGAGGATCTTCATACGCATTACGTAAAGAGAGATAATTATTAATTGACGTAATAAGAACAAGGAAAATGCCCCGGAACTACAACATAGTGGTTTTGGGGCAGTTTTTTTATTGAACAAAGGGTGTTGGATTTAGGAATTTTTGTGTTTGGGCAATAAGGTCTGTTTTTTGTCTCTTTTGCCCAAAAAAATTGAAAATTTATCAAAAATCAAGTATTTTGACACTGGATTCGATCGTTTTTGGGCATAGACACGGTTGAAATGCATGTTGATGCCCAACGCTTGGGCAGTAGCGCTTGAAAAACAGCTTTATTGCCCAAAGTGAAATTTGAATATACTTTCTCGAAATTTTACCCGGCTGCATAGAATATAACAGAATCTGATGACGGGGCAAGTAAAATGTACACAAATACATACGTGCAGAAAAGTTTGGAAACACATCTATTTTACGGCGGATTGCTGACACTGTTAGAAGAAGCGGCTCAAGTAGCGGAGGGGATGATTCCGAAAGAAATTCTACAGTCAGGGGAACTATTGCCGGTCTATACCTGCAAGAAAAGCAGCGAAAGAAGGTCTTGCGGCGACATTGCAGACCAAGCAGAAAAAGTGCGTGTCCTCAACCAAAAAGTGCTGCGCAGCCTCTACGCAGACACATTGCAAAAATTGGAAAATCAGCAATCTATGGAGAATATTTTACGCCATGAAAAAGACGTATTGACAAAATTGGTGGAAATCAACGAAAGGGTCATAAAACGCCTGAAACGAATGGACAACAAAACGGGAACTGTGCTATAATGCCCGCAAGATTAAAACAAACAGGGAGGCCGCTTCTTTATGGCAGAATTACTACTTCCGAGAAAAGTGAAAGAACCCATTGCAACGTATCCGTATTTTCCCACCCGTCATCAACTCTATATTTTTAGAAACTGGGGCATGGTTACCACCAAGCGGATTGCGCAAGTATTACATACAGACGTAAAGACCGTAGAACAAGCGGCAGGGGAGATGGGCCTTCCGGTACCCAATCCTTATAACGCCACCTACGAAAGCCGCGGCTATATCACCGTGATTCGGAACAACTGGCACGTGCTTCCCTATGAGCAAATTATGGAAACGTTGGGCTGGGATTATGACCGTTTTGCCTACGTGCTGAAGGAAGAAGACTTCTTGGGCATTAAATTAGAAGACAAGCCGGACGTGGAGCCGGTTTATTTCCGTCCGCTTACCGAAGATGAACGCCGGCAAACGGAGAAACTCAAAGGCTGGTATCATCATTACGTGACGCCGTTGGAAGAAACGGCAACTGCCAAGGATTTTGATTTCTTGGAAAAGTTTGGTCACACCTATCGAAAAGTCTCCAACGCAAAGGTTCGCGCCGTTGCACCGGACGATACTTGGGGCTTCTTAGACCGGGCCGCCACATCCCGCTCTGAACAGTACGTAGATTTAATTCGACAGGAGATTCAAGCCGGTTGGGGACTTCATTTGCAAGGAAACGCTCATTATATCACGTTGCAAATTGAGGAAAATCCCGGGAAAAAGAAAGAAAGCCACCGGCTGTCTATTTCCAAAGATCAAATTACCATTACGGCGGTAGATGAAGAAGGCCTGCTTCAAGGGTTGTATTATTTGCTGTCTATAGCGGAACAAAACGGGAATTTTACCTTTGACGAAATGGAACTTACCCGAGACACCCGCTTTGAAATTCGCTACGTACACTCGTACTGCTCCTTGTTTGGAGACGTGCTGTTAGAAGGCACGGAAACCTCTTATCCGGACGCCTTGCTGAAAGAATACGCCCGCATCGGCGTCAACGGCATCTGGATGCACACGGTTATGTACACGCTGGCTGAATTTCCCTGGGCACCGGCTCTTTCGGAACACTGGCAGAAGCGTCTGCAAGGCTTAAAGCAACTGGTTGAACGGGCAATTAAATATGGTATTAAAATTTATCTGTACGTAAACGAGCCTCGAGCAATGCCTATGCCATTTTTCGATAAACATCCGGAACTTCTGGGTCATACCGAGAACGGAGAAGGCTGTCTTTGCACGTCCCTTCCGGAAGTACAGCAATATATTACAGACAGTATCACAACAATCTGTAAAGCAGTGCCGGATATCGGCGGATTTTTCACCATTACGGCCTCGGAGAATCGCACCAATTGTTATTCCCATACCTGTACGCCCAACTGCCCTCGCTGCAGCAAACGTCCTATGCACGAGGTCATCGTAGAGAATACCGTGCTGATTGCAAGAGCGGCGAAAGCCGTCAATCCCAAGATTGAAGTATTTGCGTATTCCTGGGCATGGGGCGGCGTTTACGGAGAGGCAAAGGATAAGATTGCGCCGGAATTTTTCGGAGAAGCTATGGAGACCTTCAAGAAGGAAGGCATTCGGCTGCTTAGCGTCAGTGAAGAAGGGGTAGAAAAGGAAATTGGCGGCGTGAAGACGTCGGTTCTGGACTATTCCATCAGTATGGTGGGTCCGGGTAAAAGGGCGTCTCGTTACTGGAAGACCGCCAAAGAACACGGTGCGTCTACTATCGCCAAAGTGCAGTTTAACAACTCGTGGGAATGTCCTTCCGTACCTTATTTGCCGGTGTTGGATTTGCTGAAAGCCCACGTAGAGGGTCTTTCAAATGGTATGGTAGACGGGCTGATGCTGGGTTGGTCTTTAGGGGGCTATCCCTCTATCATTTTAGAAATTCTTAGCCGGTATTATTGGGAGGCAGGGATCACGCCGGACGCCCAGATGGAGATTCTGTTCGGGGACGCCTGTAAAATGGTGGAAGATGCTTGCCATACGTTCAGCGAAGCCTTTTCCCATTATCCTTTTCATATTGTGGTTGCTTACAAAGGCCCCCAGTATATGGGTCCTTCCAATCCCTTATTTGAACACAGAACCGGACTTCGGGCAACCATGACCGGCCTTCCGTACGATGATATTTACGAGTGGAGCGGCATTTTTCCGGTGGAAGTGCTGGAAAAACAATTTGGCTTGATGGCGACCCGTTGGGGGGAGGGACTTGCTTTGTTAGAAAGTCAGGTTACAGAAGAAATGATGTCGTCTTCTCCTTGCCTCGAAGAATTTATGCAAATTGCCCAGGCAACTTACTGCTTGCTCCAAAGCGGATATCAGCAAATTACCTACAACCGCCTGCGGAACTTGTACGATGAAACAAAGGACAAAACGCTGCTCCCGCAGATTTTGTCGCTGATTGATCAAGAACTGGAAATTGCTCAGAAGATGTATAGAGTGATGATTCACAATTCTACTATTGGCTACGAAGCTGCGAATCACTATTTCTTTAACCGTATGTCTATCGCTGAGAAAGTGATTAACTGCTTGTATTTGAAAGGGAAATTTACACAATGAATTTGTTGCCGTTCTTAAAAGAATTGGCGAAAGAAACGATTCGGGACTGCACTTTTACAAAAGAAGTTACGTTGAAAAGCGGTTTGACAAGAATTAATTTACTTCTGCCATCGGGTGATGAAAAGTATAAGAGTTTTTGGGTACGGGATGCTGCTATGATGGCGGAAAGCTTGTTGGTAGATTCCGCTAATTTGAAGCAATATATTGAACTTATTGCTACTTGCGGTCAAAACGGAAGGGAAATCTTGTATTTGGACAATGGGTTGAAGGTGCCTCCGTATGCGGTTGCAGACCATATAAATTATAACGGACGACCGGTTTTCTTTCCCGGCACAATGAACGACGGAACAGACCAAGGAATCGGAAAGTACGGTTTCTACCCACCTTTTTGCGATAATTTTTATTTCGTAATCATGGTTGGGGCTTACGTGCGGCAAACGGGAAATCGACAACTGCTTCATCAAGTCTATAAGGAAATCCCATTGATTAATCGTTTGGAATATGCGGTACAGTCTTACAATATTCACCCGGAAACACAGTTGTGCTTCAGTGAAGAAGACTATTTTACCGTAGATTGGGGATTTGTGGACGCTGTGAAGAAAAGCGGTTTCTTAGCTTTTGCTTCACTGCTGCGCTACCGTGCTTATATGGTTTTGTCGGAACTGAATCCGGAACAAAAAATGATCTACACCAAGCAGGCGACGCAAATTCAATCTTCTTTAATGAACTTGCTGTATGACCGTGAAGCCGGTCTGTTTTATTCGGCGACGGGAATCGGCCATCAGCACGACGTATGGGCTACCGCCTACGCCCTTTGTATAGGCGCTTTGAAGGACGAACGTGCCGCCAAGTCACTGACGGCGTTATATGAAAAGGGCGTTGTTACGACCCTTGGCAGCTACGTGCGCCATGTGATCAAAACGGAAGATGGCAGTGATACGTGTACGTGGGAATCCACTTTTTTACGCTACAATTCCTACCAAAACGGCGGTTATTGGGCAACGCCGATTGGCTGGTACGCAAGAGCATTATATAACTATAATCCTACGATAGGAGAAGCTTTTCTTCAAGCGTTTATAGACCACACCGACGCACATCGGGGAGAAGGCGCCCCTTATGAATGGTTGCATCCGGAAACCGGCGTTACCGACGGACACCGCTATGGCACCTCCGGCGTACTTCCTTATGTGGCCTTTATGGATTTGATTTAGAAAATACTGTACAAATGCGGGTAAAATGGTATATAATAAATTGAATTGATTTTCCGAAGGGGAGCATATCTTTTGAATAAACATACTGTGGATCCCAATATGCAACATTTTACCCGGAAGCAGGCATTGAAACCTTCTACGTTTCTAAGTCCTGTGCCGGTTGTTATGGTAACGTGCGGCAGTATGGAGAAACCCAATATTATTACGCTGGCCTGGGCAGGCACCGTCAATTCCGAGCCGCCCATGCTTTCTATTTCTGTGCGGAAATCCCGATATTCCCATAGCTTAATCCGGGAACGTGGCACCTTTGGTGTCAATTTGGTTTCCCAAGGTTTATGCTGGGAAACGGACTATTGCGGTGTGAAATCCGGTCGTGACGTGGATAAATTCAAAGACACCGGTCTTACTTGCGTAGCTTCTCCGGAATTGAGCATTCCTATGATTGCTGAAGCACCTGTGCATTTGGAATGCAAAGTGCGGGAAGTGCTGGAGTTAGGCTCTCACGATTTATTCATTGCGGACATTGCAGGTGTGCAGGTGGCGGAAGCGCTGATGGATCGGAAAGGCGCCGTAGATATGCGCAAGGCTGATTTAGTGGCATACAACCACGGTGAATATTACAGTTTAGGAAAGATATTAGGCTTTTTCGGCTATTCCATTGCCGGGAAAGACGTTTTGAAGAGAAGAAAACGAACTAGATTAAAGGAAGGAAGTTGAGCAGATGTTATCGGATATTGAAATTGCACAAAAGGCGACCATGAAACCGATTGGGGAAATTGCAGACAAGGCGGGGATTCCTCAGGACGCTTTGGAATTCTACGGCAAATACAAAGCCAAGATTTCAGAAGCATTTATTCAGTCTTGCAAAGACCGCCCCGACGGCAAACTGGTTTTGGTAACCGCCATTAACCCCACACCGAAAGGGGAGGGAAAGACCACGGTAACCGTGGGTTTAGGTGACGCCCTTACGTACATTGGAAAGAATACCATTATGGCCCTTCGGGAGCCTTCCTTAGGCCCTGTTATGGGTGTGAAAGGCGGCGCCACCGGCGGTGGATACGCCCAAGTGCTGCCTATGGAAGAAATCAACTTGCATTTTACCGGCGATATGCACGCAATCACTGCTGCCAATAACTTGCTTTGCGCGATGTTGGACAACCACTTGTTCCAAGGAAACGAGCTGGACATTGACGTGAATCGTGTGGTGATTAAGCGCTGCGTGGATATGAACGATCGCGCCCTTCGAAATATTGTCATCGGTATGGGCGGCCCCAAACAGGGCATTCCCAGAGAGTCCGGTTTTGTCATCACCGTTGCTACAGAAGTTATGGCGGTACTTTGCTTAGCAGAGGGCTTGGAAGATTTGAAAGCACGCCTTGGTCGCATCGTGGTTGCGTACAATCGGGCAGGGGAGCCTGTGTATGCCCGGGACTTGAAAGCCCAAGGTGCTATGGCCCTTCTTTTGAAAGATGCTTTGAAACCTAACTTGGTACAAACCATTGACGGAACACCGGCCATTATGCACGGCGGACCTTTCGCCAACATTGCCCACGGCTGTAACAGTGTGCGGGCAACCAAACTGGCCTTGAAGTTGGCGGATTACTGTATTACGGAAGCCGGTTTCGGTGCCGATCTGGGCGCAGAGAAATTCCTGGATATTAAATGCCGTCAGGCAGGTCTCAAACCTTCTGCCGTTGTGATTGTTGCCACCCTTCGTGCATTGCTTCATCATGGCAATGGAGATTTGCAGACAGGACTTGCTAATTTAGGCGGTCATATTGAAAATATTCAGCAGTACGGCCTTCCTTGTATTGTGGCTATTAACCGTTTCGCAGACGACAGTCCGGAACAACTGGATGAAATTGCAGCCTACTGTATGGAGCGGGGCGTGCCCAGCAGCTTAACGGAAGTTCATGGCAAAGGCGGTGCCGGCGGCGTGGATTTAGCGGAGAAATTGGTACGCTTAATTGAGGAGAAGGACGGCGCGGAACAATACACCCCTGTATATCCTTTGGATTTGCCTTTGCGGGACAAGATTGAAATGCTGGCGGCGAAGATTTACGGTGCAAGCGGCGTAACCTATTCTGCCCGCGCTTCTGAAACGCTGGATCGTTTGGAAGCGCAAGGCTTTGGCGGACTGCCTATTTGTGTTGCCAAGACCCAGTATTCATTCTCCGACAATGCAAAATTGTTAGGTCGCCCCCGTGGGTTCACCTTGTCCGTTGCTGACGTAACTTTGTCTAACGGTGCAGGCTTTGTAGTTGTGATGACCGGAAGCATCTTGGCGCTGCCCGGACTTCCTAAAGAGCCTGCGGCTAATAAACTGGATGTATTTGAAGATGGAACGGTAACGGGATTGTTCTAAATGTGATTTTTGGGTACAGGTGGAAAATATTTTACCTGTACCCAATTTTTTGGTACAGACAGAAAAATTTTTACCTGTACCAAAAATGCTTGACTTCTCGCGCGCCCTGTGGTATTATGGCAAGCGTTCGACGAGGTGTGGCTCAGTTTGGTAGAGCACTACGTTCGGGACGTAGGGGCCGCAAGTTCGAATCTTGTCACCTCGACCAAACAAAACGGCGATCTGATTGTAGATGGCCGTTTTTCTTTTCCTAAATAGGGGGTCTTATGCGTAAAATTCTCACTTTTTTGTTTTTACCCTTTTTGGCGGCCATTGTCGGCTCTGTACTGCTGCTGGGTGCTGCCCTGATTCCTCAATCATACGTCCAGGATGATGCCCAGCGTTCCGTGATGGAAATGAAGAAATGCGGTCAATACCAAAACGTCTTTAATCCGGGATCCAGTGCGTATCAAATGGATAATTTTACGGATGCCTTGATTTTGATGAGCGCGTACAACTTAAATACGGAAGATCTTGAATCTGTCTTAACGAACCCGAAACATCACGACAGTGAGAATGTGAATATGATTACGTCGCTTCACGAAGTGGTCAATGAAGACGCGGAGAATGAACTGACGTACGTGCGGTACTGGCAAGGATTCCGGTTGTTTGTTCGCCCATTGCTTACGGTTTTCTCCTATTTTGAAATTCGCAGAATTACGGCATTTGTATTTTTCGTCTTGTTTGCGGTGGCAATTGCGATGATTTACAAGAAAACTAACCTGAAAACGGCACTTTGTTTCGGGTTGGCATTGGCACTGGTCAATCCTGCCGTTGTATCCCATTCTTTGCAATTTTCTACGTGCTTTCTGCTTACGTTCGTATTTATTATCTTCGTTCTTTGGAAGACGGAGTGGGTGCGGAAGCATTTAATGACCACATTCTGCTTGTTCGGCATTTTGACCATGTTCTTTGATTTTTATTCCACGCCGATTCTCACGTACGGCATGCCGATTTTGGTGTTGCTGGCCCTTGCTTCTGAAACGGATAATTTTTGGAAGATATCGGGAAAAGCGCTGGGTGGTTGGCTTTACGGATACGGTATGATGTGGATTGTAAAATTACTCTTTGTCACCCTTTTTACCGGCATAAATGGCTTTAAAGACGGCTTCACCTCTTTTGCCGGACGCACCGGGATTACACAAGTTGAAGGTCTGCATGCCAATTACAGTGTGTCCGGTGCATTGAAAGCTGTGTGGACATCGGTGTTTCCCGGCTGGGAAAGTAGCTACGTTTATTGGGGGATGATGCTCCTGCTTTTGGTGGCCTTGGTGCTGCTGTTTGTGTTTGCGGGAAAGCAGGGGGTTAAAAGGGAGTTGGCCTATCTTATGATTGCCTTGCTTCCAATTCTGTGGTTCTCTATTGCAGCCCAGCCCACATCCATTCACGCCTTCTTTCAGCACCGCTCCATTGCGGTTTGGTTCGCAGGAATATTTTTGTTTATTTCCTGTTCTTTCGGGGTTGCATTCCGTAAAATATATGTTAAAATACACCCATAAATACTAATAAAATGGCAACAAGGAGGACAATTAATTATGTTTAAGAATTGCCAGTGGATTTGGGGCGCAGCATCTGCGAAGCCCGACGAGTATATGGACTTTCGTGTGCATTTTACCGCTAAGAAGGGTGCGAAATACGTATTGCACCTTTCCTGTGACACGGATTATGCATTATATAAAAACGGTGCGTTGATCACCTTCGGTCAGTACACCGATTTCCCGGAATACAAAGTGTATGACAGCATTGATCTCGGGGATTACGTGGAGGACGGAGAGAATGATTTCATCCTTACCGTTTGGTACCAGGGCGTAGATACCCAGGCTTATATTGTAAAGCCTGCAGGAGTGATTTTCTTGCTGACGGAAGACGGCAAAGAACTGCTTACTTCCGGAATCCATACCCCCAGCCGTAAGACGCCGGGATACGTGCCTTATAGATGCCGTCTGGTATCTACACAACTTGGTATGTCTTTTACATACGATGCCAACGACGCAGGAGAAGATTTCAAAAACGAGAGTTACCTTGTAGAGGGGCCTACCAAGGATTTACAACCCAGACCGATTAAGAAATTGAAATTGGCAGATCGCTTCCCTGCGACGCTGTCTCACTCCGGCGGATTCATTTTCCGTGGCGGAGAAGGGGAGTTCGCTTCCATGATTATGCAAAAAGCGGCGCTGATTACCCGCTTAACCCACACAACCCTTACGGGAGAGAATCCTTTTACCTTAGAAGCGCTTCCCGGGGAAGACGGTGTTTACGCCATCTTTGATATGGGCAGAGAAACAGCCGGTTTCTTTGATATTGATATCGTTGTGGACGAAGCTTGCGACATCTTGGTTGGTTGGGGCGAGCATCTGTTAGACGGCCGTGTGCGTGCTGCTATTCGCACCGGTGCTTGTACTTATGACTTCTGTGCAGATTACCGTGCAAAGCCCGGCAGAAACACGTTTATTCATCCGATGCGCCGTTTGGGCAGCCGTTATTTGCAAATTTTTGTTCCCGGTAAGAAAGCCACAATTTACTACGCCGGTATCCGGGAGACTTATTATCCCGTAAACGTGAAGCCTTTTAAGTCCGGCAACCTTTTGAGAGACCGTATTTATAACGTGGCGGTAAATACCCTTCGTCAATGTATGCACGAGCACTATGAAGACTGTCCCTGGAGAGAGCAAGCTCTTTACACCATGGACTCCAGAAACCAAATGCTGTTTACGTATCAAGCATTTGGCGATACGGAATTTGCCCGTTCTTGCTTGAACCTGGTTACCTACGGTATGCGTGAAGACGGCCTTTTGAAGATCTGCTATCCTGCAGGTTTGGATATTCAGCCCATTCCTTCCTTCTCTTTGATTTATTTTACCCAAATGAAAGAGTATATGGAATTCTCCGGTGACGTGGATTTCATGCGTGAGAAATATGCATTCTTGCAGAAATTGATCAACGTATTTATGGTGCGCCGCAGAGAGGAAGACGGCCTGATCGGTACGTTCTGTACCTTCCCGCAGTACTGGAACTTTTATGAGTGGACCGACGGTTTGGTAGGTACTCACCAGTCTGACGTGCCCAACTACGAAGCACCGCTTAATGCGCACTTCTCTTTGGCGCTTCAAAGCCTTGCTGTAATTGCAGATACAATCGGCGAAACCGAAGATGCGAAGCTGTACAGACAGGTGGCAGAGGAAATCAACGATGCCATCGCAAAAGCTTTCTACAACAAAGATACCAAGTTGTTTATTTCCTTCCTGGACCGTCGCTTCGACCAATTCAGCGTACATACAAACAGCTTGTGCGTGGTTTGCGGCGCGGCGAAGAACGTAGATACTTCCGTGATTATGAAGATTATGGAGGAAAACGGTCCTTCCGACACAGGTCTTTTTGTACTGCCTTGTACCACGTCCATGAACATTTTCCGTTTCGACGCTATGCTGGCTGTGGATAAAGAAAAGTACAAGAGCGTTGTGCTGAATGAAATCGACCGGATGTGTATGGATATGCTCCAAGAGAATGCCACGTCTCTTTGGGAGACGGCAAACGGCGCAGCCGAGGTAGGGGACTCCGGTTCTCTGTGCCACGGTTGGTCCGCAATTCCGTTGCTTTATTATAATACGCTGATGGATTGAGGAGTTTTTTATGAAGAGATTTTTTGCTTTGGTTTTGACAATTGTTATGGTGTTTTGTATCACCGCTTGTGGGAAGGACACGGATATTCGTGGAACGTATGAAGGTGGATCGTCCGCGGCGCCCTCTACGACACCGGAGAAAGGATCCTTTAGCGTTGGCAGCGTAAACGCCAATAAGTATGTGAATAAATTTGCCGGTATTTCCTGCGAATTGGGTTCTGATTGGACGTTTATGACAGATGAACAAATCAAGCAGAACAACGAGACAGCTTTAGGTCAGCTTGGTGGTGACTATGCAGAACTCATTCAAAATGCAGATACTTTCACAGATATGATGGCGACGCATAAAAACGAAACGGATACATTAAATATTACGTTTGAAAAACTCAAAGGGGTGAATGCCCTTATGTCTGAAGAGCGTTATATTGAATCCAGTATTGATTCTTTGAAAGATGCTTTTGCGTCTATGGGATTTAGCAATCTTAAGACGGACAGCGGAAAGGTTAATTTCGCAGGAAAAGAGAGACACTATCTTGATGTATCCGGAACGTACAGCGGGATTGCTATGTACGAAAGAATGATTGTGATGAAATGTGATAATTATATGGTTCTGATTACGGCTTGCACGTGGCAAACCAATACGTGTCAAGATGTTTTGAATAAGTTTAGTGCAGCGTAAGTGAATCTGTTAATTGCAAGAGGCCGCCTGTTCAGGGCGGTCTTTTTGTTCGGGGTGTGCGTCTGGACACAGGTCGGGTAAAATGATGCATTTGTGTCCGGGAATTTAGTGTTTTATGGACACAAAACCGCTTTTGAGAAGGATACGTGTCCATTTTAGGAGGCATAGCACACTTTGTAAGGCTTTTTCTGGACACAAAGGGCCGTAAAAAGCCATGATGTGTCCATTTTACCTGCATCCATCTTCATACGTCTTCAAATATGCCCTTGGCGACATTCCGTACCTTTGCTTAAACGCCTTAGAAAAATTACAAATATCCAAATATCCCACAGAAGTGGCGGCCACGGAAATGGATTCTCCCTGCACGGTCATTAATTCCACCGCCTTGTTTAACCGATAGTTTTGGATATATTTTCCTGGAGAAACGCCCAACCGTTCCTTAAAGATCGTACTAAAATAAGATCGATCCAGATTTAACGCCTGCGATAGTGCCGTGGCAGAGATATCCTGCATATACGACGTGGAAATATAATTGAGGGCTGTGTCGATGTAATCCAGCGGCTTTTTACCCGCCTCCAGCGCCTTTGCAATCAGCGCCCAAATCCGGCTGCTCAAATACGCACTCCGCCCGCTGTCCATCCCTTGACACCGGCGCATTTCCTGGAAAATCTCCCCGGCGCCCGGAATTGATAGTACCGGCGATTCGAACACCCGAGATCGGAAGAGCACA